>NZ_QPJR01000004.1:347413-377625 GCF_003337365.1 Kosakonia sp. AG348 | reverse complement strand
AATCTGGCTCCTCTGACTGGACTCGAACCAGTGACATACGGATTAACAGTCCGCCGTTCTACCGACTGAACTACAGAGGAATCGTGTGAACGGGGCGCATACTACTGGCCCCGTACTTGAGTGTCAACACTAAATTTAACACACTGATTCAATTGGCGAATTAAAACACAGGCGGCGTTTTAATGTACCTGCCTTGCGCTTTCGTTATCGCAGCCCGCCTGCCCGCGCAGACGGCTTAGCGGATCCTGGCCATAAAAATGGCAGAAGCGCTGCCACAGCGCCGGGAAGCGGGGAGCAAACAGCTCTGGCGCGCTAAAGAAATACTCGGAAAGCACGGCAAAACATTCTGCCGGATCGGTTGCCGCGTAGGCGTCGATGCTGGCCGCGCTTTCGCCAACCAGGTCAATCTCATCCTGAATATTGTCCATCGCGGCGCGCAGATCGTGTTCCCAGCCGGCCACTTCGCGCAGCGGAATCAGCGGAATGCCGCTGGCGCGATCGCCGTTGCGCGTATCCAGCTTATGCGCCACTTCATGAATAATGAGATTGAAGCCGGAAGCGTCGAACGAGTCCTGAATATCCAGCCAGTTAAGGATGATAGGGCCTTGCTGCCAGCTCTGCCCGGACTGAACCACGCGCTGATTGTGCACCAGGCCAATGTCGTCTTCCCACTCGTCATCAACAACAAACGGCGCCGGGTAGATCAGCACTTCGTGGAAGCCATCGAGCCATTCAAGGCCAAGCTCCAGCACCGGCAGGCAAAACAGTAAGCCGATGCGCGCGCTTTTCAGCGCATCCAGATCGAATCCTTGCAACGGAACCAGGCGTTTTTGCTGCAAAAAGCGGTCAGCCAGATGAACAAGCTTCTCCTGTTCCTCCGGCGACAAATTTGCTAACACAGGGGCATTTAACGCTTCTTCCCAGGGGTATTCTGCACCTTCGGCAGATTCCCTTGTCTTCCAGGGCCACTTAATCATCGTTTTGCTCGCAAACTCGCCACTTGAACCAAATTAACGGGACAGGGTCTGTTAAAATGCCAAATTACCTGGCATCATGGCAACCATCTGAACGGAGAGATGCCGGAGCGGCTGAACGGGACGGTCTCGAAAACCGTAGTTGGGGCAACTCAACCGGGGGTTCAAATCCCCCTCTCTCCGCCATTATTCAAACAGTTACGCGCTTCGCTTTCAACGACTCCCGTCACAGTTGCTTTTCCACTCTTGCATTTGCACATTTTATAACCTTTTCTTAACATAATCGATAGAAATGATTGCCGCTTTTACCATTAATTTTTGTAGCGTTTTTCCGCGGCCTGGAAATGTCACCGCACGCACGTTAATTACACTTTTTCTCATTAATTTTTATCCCGTTACGTCTGTTTGTCATTTACGTGTTGCACACTCTTTGGCGGTCTGCGGCCGTTGCAGGTGAGGGGATTCATCAGTCTCGCTGATATATCTTTAAAATTCATCAACTGGCGATATGATGAGAGAGTTATCACATTTATGTCGGAACCATTTCCTTCCTTTCATCCCTTAACCCATGCGGAAAAAACCATTATGGACGATAAAGCGGTGCGCAGCCTTGGTGGCAAACTGGCACTCTGGGTGTTCTGGATTTTCTGCGTCTATTTTGTCTGGTCGGTGCTTGATGATATCTGGCCAGTCAGCCAGACAAATTTGCCGGCCGGGTTTAATACTGGCACTGTGGGTACCGCGACCGGGAGCTGGCTGAATTCGTTTTTTGGCGTGCTGGTGTTAGCCGTCGTGGGTGCGATACTTGGCGCTATTGCCTGGTACACACGTCCGCAGGATCCGGATGCCTGAAATAGCGGGTAAGGGCTTTCATTGACGGGAACAAGCATGAATGTAATCGACTGGCAGTACCGTTTTGACCAATGGATTTCTCAGCATTTCAACCACGGCGACGCCGCGCATGATGTCTCACACTTTCGTCGGGTCTGGAAAACAGCACAAACGCTCATGCAGGGCCAGCAGGTCGATGCGCTGGTGGTGCTGACCGCCTGTTATTTTCATGACATTGTGAGCTTTGCCAAAAATCACCCCCAGCGTCACCAATCCTCGGTGATGGCCGCAGAAAAAACGGCGGCTATTCTTGCAAGCGAGTTTCCTGATTTCCCGCAACACGCCGTGGCTGGCGTGCGCCATGCCATTGAAGCGCACAGCTTCAGCGCCGGCATCGCCCCGCAAACGCTGGAAGCGAAAATTGTTCAGGATGCCGATCGGCTGGAATCGCTGGGGGCGATTGGCCTTGCACGCGTTTTTGCCGTTTCCGGCTCAATGGGAGCGGCCTTATTCGATGGCGAAGATCCGTTTGCCGCCGAACGTGAACTGGATGATAAAGCCTTCGCTCTCGATCATTTTCGTTGCAAGCTGCTGAAATTACCCGCCACCATGCAGACTGAACAAGGGCGTAAACTCGCCGAACACAACGCGGATTTTTTAGTGCACTTTATGGCGAAACTCAGCGCCGAACTGCAAGGCGATCACCAGCGCGTTGATGAAGAGGTGCTGCGCCGCTTTGGTTTTCATCTGGCCTGACGGAGACGCGTGATGGCGGATGTGCATGATAAAGCGACGCGCAGTAAAAATATGCGCGCCATCGGCACAAAGGATACGGCGATTGAAAAGCGGCTTGCCGCGTGTCTTGCTTCACTGGAACTCGATTTTCGTGTCCAGGACGCCGCCTTGCCGGGGCGGCCTGATTTTGTGCTCGACGATTATCGCTGCGTTATCTTTACCCACGGTTGCTTCTGGCATCACCACACCTGTTATCTGTTCAAAGTGCCTGCCACACGCACGGATTTCTGGCTGGATAAGATTGGCAAAAATGTTGAACGTGATGCACGTGACACGGCGTTGTTGCTGGAGCAGGGCTGGCGAGTGCTGGTGGTCTGGGAGTGTGCGCTGCGGGGGCGGTTAAAACTTAGCGACGAGGCGCTAAGTGAACGGCTGGAGGAGTGGATCTGCGAAGGTCAACAGACCGCGCAGATCGACACTCAGGGGATCCATGCGACGACGGTTACTTCTCTGCCTCGCAAGGCGTAACGATCGGGCGCGCCGGAATGAGATATTTACCCAGCGTCACCAGTACCACCGCCATAATAATAATGCCCAACGCCAGCCATTCCACGGATGAGAGATGTTCCCCGCCAAAACTTGTGCCGAGCAGCACGGCGACAACCGGATTGACATACGCATAGCTGGTGGCAACGGCAGGCGAGACGTTGCGGATCAGATACATATAGGCGTTGATGGCGATAATGGAGCCAAAGAGCGCCAGATAACCGACGGCAAAGAAACCGGAAAGTGGCGGTACTGCGCTAAGGCGCTCGCCACTTAATGCCGAAGCCGCTAACAACACAATGCCTGCGGCCAGCATTTCGATTGCGCCCGCCATCATTCCGCCCGGCAGTTCAATGCGCGAACCGTATACCGAGCCAAATGCCCAACTTAGCGAACCGACCAGAATCAACACGGCCCCCCACGGATTACCGCTTAAATTCCCGCCGCTATTAAGTAAAACAATGCCTGCCAGACCAATGGCTATGCCAAACCATTCAAGTTTTCGCGTCTTAATGCCGAAAAAATGACTGAAACACAAGGTAAATAACGGAACGGTCGCGACAACAACAGCGGCAATTCCCGATGGCACATTTTGGTGTTCGGCGACGGTCACAAACCCGTTGCCCACCGCCAGCAGCAGCACGCCAATCAGTGCGGCATTAAGCATCGGGCGCAGCGGCGGCAATTTATGGCCGGTCAGTAATAAGACGCTGGTCAGAATGACGCCCGCAGATAAAAAGCGTGTACCGGCCAGCATAAACGGCGGCCAGCTTTCAACACCAATGCGAATAACAAAGTACGTGGAACCCCAAATAATATAGAGCGCGAAAAGCGCGCCAATAAGCGGTAAAACCTGCCTGAAACGCATAACCCACCACGGCAAAAGATAAGAGGCTTATAGTAAACGTTAAAACTATCGGCCTGGCGAGTGGTTAATTGCGAAAGAAGTGTTAAATTTTTGTTGACTCAAGGTGGTGATTTTCGTCCCGGACTTTTTCCATCATACTGAGAAGCGTGACATCATAAATTCAAAAGGAAGACATTTTGGCAGGAAGTAGTTTATTAACATTACTCGATGATATTGCGACGTTGCTGGATGATATTTCAGTGATGGGCAAACTGGCGGCGAAAAAGACCGCCGGTGTGCTGGGCGACGATCTTTCGCTTAACGCGCAGCAAGTCACCGGCGTGCGCGCCAATCGTGAATTGCCGGTGGTGTGGAGCGTCGCGCGTGGGTCATTGCTGAATAAGGTGATTCTCGTCCCGCTGGCGTTACTGATTAGCGCCTTCATCCCCTGGGCCATTACACCTTTGTTGATGCTTGGCGGCGCATTTTTATGCTTTGAAGGTGTGGAAAAAGTGCTGCACACGTTTGAGGCGCGTAAACATAAAGAGAGCCCGGAGGCGCGCCAGCAGCGTCTGGAGGCGCTGGCAGCGCAGGATCCGCAGCAGTTCGAGAAAGATAAAATCAAAGGCGCGGTGCGCACCGATTTTATTCTCTCTGCCGAGATTGTTGCCATCACGCTTGGCATCGTTGCCGACGCGCCTTTGCTGAATCAGGTGCTGATCCTGTCGGGTATCGCGGTGCTGGTTACCATTGGTGTATACGGGCTGGTGGGTATCATCGTGAAGCTCGATGATATGGGCTACTGGCTGGTAGAGAAACCGGGCGTTCTGACGCAAGGGCTGGGGAAAGGGTTGTTATTCACCGCGCCCTGGCTTATGAAGATCCTGTCTGTCGTCGGTACGCTGGCAATGTTTCTGGTCGGCGGCGGGATTGTGGTACATGGTATTGCGCCGTTACATCACGCTATCGAACATTTTGCCGCGAGCCAGCCCGCACTGCTACAGGCGCTGACACCGATGGCGGCCAACCTGGTGCTGGGCTTTGTGATTGGTGCCGTGGTGGTCGCGGTTTTGAAAGGTGTGGAACGTTTACGTGGCGGTGAAAAATAAAATCTCGCGGCAGGGATTATGCAAATTTAAGTAACTTCGTCTAAGGTGAAAAAGTTTCGCCCTGATACCGGAGGCAAGAATGGTCTTTTTGGTCAGCGATGAAGTGCAGAGTAAAAAGGGTGGTCCGCTCATGATTGTTACCGGTTATGCCAGCGGTATGGTTGAGTGCCGCTGGTATGACGGCTACGGCGTCAAACGGGAAGCCTTTCGTGAAGATGAGCTGATGCCTGGCGACAGGCGGCGGATCCACGAAGAAGCATAACCACTAAAACGCCCGGCATTGCTGGGCGTTTTTATTGCCGGATAAAATACGAGCGGGGCGAAAGAGCACTCACAGAGATTTCAGGGAGCCCGTGTGCGGCAGAACCGTGTCGTAAAACAGCCCAGGTCGTTTAAACAACTGCAGCGCTATTTTGTTCCGGCTCAGGTGGTCAACCTTTGCTTTGTGATCGTGATGGTGTGCTCGACGATCCTGACGTGGCGTGAAGTCATTGTGCTGCAGGGGGCTTATGTCGCCAGCCAGCGTAGCGCGCTGGAAAACGTCAGTAATGCGCTGGATATGCAGTTTCAGGTCGGTGTGGACCGGTTGCTCTTTTTCAGAAATGGCATGCAGGCCGCCCTGCAAACACCTTTGGGATTTGAAGCGTTAAATTCCGTGCAGGGCGAGTTTGATCGTAAACGTGCCTTACCGTACTGGCAGATTGGGCTGGATAACAGCCGGACGCTGCCCATTTACGGCGTTTCCGATGCTTTGGTTGAACAGAGCGAGCTGCTGCGTCGCGACGAGGAGCTGTTGCACAACGAACTCACGGCGGCAATGGAACTTGGCTACCTGTTTCGCCTCTCCTCTGAGGCCTCTATGTTGCCGCGTCAGGCTTATTATTTCTCACGTGCGGGCTTTTTCCTCTCCACGCGCGCTGTTGAGCATGAGCAGGACATTATTTCTACCTATTACCGCTTATTAACGCGCCCCTGGTTTAGCAGCCAACAGCTGCAGAAAAACCGCGCGCGTGGGGTTCGCTGGTTCACTTTTTTTACCAACGCAGAAAGCAACAGCTTTGTTGCCGCCAGTGTGCCGCTTGATTATGAATACTATTGGTACGGTGTACTGGTCATGAGTTTCCCGTTGAGTGCGATTAAGCCGTTACTGGTTGGCGTACAACTCCAGCAGGATGGCGGGGAGTATCAGCTTTACGATAACCATTTCCGGCTGCTGACCAGTACGCAACCGCAACAAAATGCCAGCGGCGAGTTTAATCAGGATGAGATCGCTAGGCTACAAGCAGACATGACACGCGATACCATCGGTGGCCTGCATCTGGGCACCCGTTATGTGAGCTGGCAAAAACTTAAACATTTTGGCGGCGTGCTGGTGCGCATTCACTCTTTGCAGGAAGGCCTCTCCGGGGATTTCGGGCGTATCAGCATTGCGCTCTCGCTGTTGTGGGTGTTGTTTACCGGCATGTTGCTTTTTTCCTGGGTGGTCATCCGCAGAATGGTGACCAACTTGTATAGCATGCAACACACGCTGCAATGGCAGGCGTGGTTCGACCCGCTGACGCGCCTTTATAATCGGGGCTCGTTTTTTGAGCAGGCGAAAGTGTTATCTGAAGAAGCGCGGGTTCAGCGACGGCCTTTCTCAATCATTCAGCTTGATATTGACCATTTTAAGGGCGTCAATGACCAGTTCGGCCATCAGGCTGGTGATTTGGTACTATCCCACGCCGCCGGGCTTATCAGCAGTTCCCTCAGAGAGCAGGATGTTGCCGGGCGCGTCGGCGGCGAGGAGTTCTGTATTTTATTACCGGACAGCACACTTAAGCAGGCGGTACAGGTTGCCGAGCACATCCGTTCGCGCATTGAAAGTAAAGAGATCCTGATCCACAAGCGTACGACTTTGCGCATCACGGTTTCCCTAGGTGTCTGCGATGCGCAGGAAAACGGCAATTACGATTTTGAATATCTGCAATCCGTCGCCGATAGCCGCTTATACCGGGCGAAAAACAGTGGTCGCAATCAGGTCTGTTCAGTGGATGTGATGCCAAAGAGGTGATCCAGACCTTCGCGCCAGCCCGCTGCTCCCTCTTGTTGCGTGTGATAAACCCGTGGCGGGCTATCCTGACGCAGCGTTACTCCCTGACGATTAAGGCCTTTTACCACCACGGCGTAGTCAACGTTATCAAGTAGCGGCGCATCGTTTGGCCCATCACCCAGCCCGACCGTGACAGCGCGTTTACCCCGGTAATGGCGATATTGCCGGGTCAGCCAGTTTACGGCCTGATCTTTTCCGCCGCGCTCATCCAGCACATGCCAGAAACGGGCTCCCTGAACAACACGTAAGCCCAGTTGCGCCAGCGCATCATCAAAGGCGGCCATGTGTTCATCGCTGTCGCGCCAGATCAGGGTTTCAGAGGCTTCCTGCAACTTAGCAAGAGTAGCCTGCGCAGGCGTAAGGCCTGTTAACTCTGCCAGCACATGTTCATCCAGCTCTGTAAAGGTTGTGAATTTCCAGCCATTGCTCAGGCGTAATTGAGTCAGCACACGGGCGATTTCCGCATGGGGGGAACCCGTAATAATCCGTGGGTAGTCATCGTGATCTTGCCAGTGTTCATCTAACTGAATCACCGCGCCGTTTTCGGCAATAAAAGGCAGACCTTGCAGTTGCAGCATGTTTTGCACAGCGATCATTTCTGCCGCGGTTTTGCTGCTACAGAGGATTACCGGTATCTGGCGCTGGCGCAGGCGCGCAAGCCACCCGGCAGCGGGTTGCCATTCACCGGTGTGGCTATCCAGCAGCGTTCCTTCTATGTCAGAAAAGATCAGTAACGGGTCGTCCAGGCTCGGCATAGTGAGCTCCTTTGGCAGTATGAGTCGGGAGACTTTTGTCGCGCATTGTATGCAGTAGAATACAGATGTATCTGCTAATTCATTGATTTATAGTTATTTCTTGTCATGTGGACGTTTTATCTATAGAGTTGTCCCCACATCAGATTCCCTGGTGTACGAATTTTAAGTGCTTCTTGCGAGAGCAAGTTTGTCCCGGCCGTTTCGGCGGCCGGGATGTTTTCTTCAGCGATTCGCCTCCGTAATACTGAAGTCATGCACGTCCAGTTCAAATGCTTCCGCCAGTTCCCGCCAGGTATGATATTCCCGACCATCCACGCTCACGCGCTGGCCATCTTCGTCGTCGACACGATGCACTTCGCTTTCGCTGATTTCGTTAATCGCAGCCAGCAGGGCATCAACATCGATATGCACGTCCCGCTTTGCGGTCTCGCTGTACTCTTTGACTGTTTTCACGCCGTCACCTCCTTCATAAATGCAGTGTTAAGTATAGTCGGTAGAAAAAATCGCCAGCTAAACGCAGGCACGCTGTCAGGGCTGCGGTTTTGTTCTACACTGGCGTAAATGCGAGAGGAGGGTACTTATGAAAGTTAACGATCGGGTTACGGTCAAAACGGACGGGGGTCCACGCCGTCCGGGGGTGGTATTGGCTGTCGAAGCGTTTAATGAAGGTACGATGTACCTGGTCTCACTGGAAGATTACCCGCTCGGGATTTGGTTCTTTAATGAAAAAGACCACCCGGACGGCGTATTTGTAGAACGTGCAGATTAATATTTCGCCCTCCGCCTGGAGGGTGAATAAATAAAAAATATCCTCAACGCATATTAACAAATATACCAGTGGTAACATTATCTGTTAGCCGCACTACATGATATATAACCTGCTTATTATGCGTTTTAATTTTTCTTTTAATATTACCCTTATGTGATGATACCGTTTTCGCTTTAATATTCATCTGATCGGAGATTTGAATCGTATCCTGCCCGGACATCCACATTCTCAACATGCTTGACTCGGTACGACTTAGTGAAAGTGTTGGTAAGTTAATGGTCCCAACGCTTTTTTTCTCTTTGTTGAGACAATCTCCCAGAATATTATCCAGCGACTCAGGCTTGATTGATTTAGAACTAATCAATAAGTTTTTGCGAACCAAAAGATATTCATCAAAGTGGATATTGGCGATAGCCATAAACACAATAAAAAGTGTACGGGGATGCTGATTAATGACTTGCTTAATGTGTTGACTGCTGCTTGGGTCATGAATAAAGCAGTCCTCATTAATAAACACCACGGTTGGCTGGAGTGTGGCGCAAGCTGATTCGAGTTCATCAACTGTCTGGATGTCGTTGATATCTCGCTTTTTAACCCCCCGGCTTGTCAGATACCCTGTTAATCCCAACCGGGTATAACTGCATAAATCCATAATAATCGTTGACATGGCATACCCTCACTCAATGCGTAACGATAATTCACCACCCGCCAGAAGCTTCAGAAGCCATACAGGAAAAACTTATATTACTGAAGTACGACGCGAAACTTCAGGCGAACCCACTATCCCGTAAAGTTAGGTATAATTTGCCAGGAATCATCTTAAAGTAAAGTAAATGTTGCGTTATGTGAGAAGGCTAAAAACAAATAAGCCGCGCCAGATATATGGTGGGGGATGTTTTTCAAATTTAACTTTAGGAATATCCTCAGAAAGGCATTACTAAAGTCAGGGATTACTATTCTGTGGAAGTTCGCTAACAATATCAGCTAACAGATTGAAAATCTCACTGAATAATCGCTCACAATAAGGGGCGATTAACGGCATCATTGCCGCCATCAGTAAAATCCCAACGCTTAACGTAACGGGAAAACCAATCACGAACACCGACAATTGCGGTGCCATGCGGTTCAGTAAACCAAGGGAAAGGTTAATGGTCAGCAGCAATGTGATAACCGGTAACGCCAGCATCAACCCATTGAGGAAGATCATGCCTGCCGCACGCGTCAGCGCCAGGTACGCATTGCTGTTTACCGGGTTACCGCCAATCGGCAGGGTGTGGAAGGTATCGACCAGCATCGAGATTAACCACAAATGCCCGTTAAACGTAAGGAATAGCAGCAGGGCCAGCATATCGAGGATGCGCGCCAGCACCGGCATGTTTAAGTGGCTGGTGGGGTCGACAAAAGTGGCGAAGGAGAGGCCCATTTGCAGGCCAATCAGCTCACCGGCGGTACGAATGGTCGCAAAGGCGAACTGCATCGTAAAACCGAGCGCGACGCCAATCAGGATCTGCTGTAGCGCCAGCCAAAGCGCCGCCGGGGCGAATACCGGTACATCCGGCGTTGGCGGCAAGGTGGGGGCGATAACGATGGTAATCACAATCCCCAGCCCCACTTTTATCCGGCGCGGAATACGCGATTCGCTGAGGATCGGCGCGGTCATAATTAACGCCATCACGCGCAGCAGTGGCCAGAAATACATACTGATCCAATGCAGCCACTGATCGCTGGTGACGTTCAACATAAGTCGGCTTACCCGATGATATAAGGAATGTTGTTGAACAGGGTGCGCATGTAATCAAGCAGTAAATTCAGCATCCACGGCCCGGCAACCACAATCGTGACAAACACGGCGATGATTTTCGGGATAAAGGAGAGCGTCATTTCGTTGATCTGTGTCGCCGCCTGCAAAATACTGATAACCAGGCCCGTGACCAGCGCAACCAGCAGCAGTGGGGCAGCGAGCGCGAGTGCGACTTTCATCGCCTCGGTGCCCATCATCATGACCGATTCTGGTGTCATGGCTTACTCCTAACTGTAAAAGCTCTGGGCGAGCGAACTGACCAGTAACTGCCAGCCATCCACCAGCACAAACAACATCAGTTTGAACGGCAGGGCAATGGTTGCGGGCGGTACCATCATCATCCCGAGCGCCATCAGAACGCTGGCGATCACCAGATCGATAATCAGGAACGGAATGAAGATTGTAAAACCAATCTGAAACGCGGTTTTCAGCTCGCTGGTGACGTAAGCGGGCAACAAAATGCGCATCGATACGGCTTCCGGCCCCTGAATCGGCGGGCTATTAGAGAGACGGGCAAACAGCGCCAAATCGGCTTCGCGCGTCTGGCGCAGCATAAATTCACGCAGCGGTTGTGCGCCGCGTTCCAGCGCCACATCGACAGAGATTTTATTCTCGCTAAACGGCTGATAGGCGTCGGTATAAATCTTGTCGATCACCGGCGACATAATAAAAAAGGTCAAAAACAGCGCCAGCCCAAGCAGCACCTGGTTTGGCGGCGCAGACGGTGTTCCCAGCGCGTTTCGCAGCAGGCCGAACACAATGATGATGCGGGTAAAGCTGGTCATCATCAGCAAAATGGCGGGCAGGAAGGTGAGCGAGGTAATAAATACCAGCGTCTGCACAGGCAGCGACCAGCTCTGGCCGCCACCGGCTATCGGCTGGCTAATCAAACCCGGAAGTTGTGCAAATGCCGCAGGGGCAACCAGCCATAATCCGGCCAGCGCAAAAGAGAACAAACGGCGCATCAGGATCTCCCGGAACGCTTAAGCAAATTCTTCATCACGGTCTGGAAATCCACATTTTTCACGTTCACGTCTTCACTTTCTGCGGGTGCGGGAGGAAGTTTGTGCAACAGATTGATGTTGGTGGGCGTAACGCCCAGCACCAGGCGTGCATCCTCAACATCCACGATCACCACGCGTTCACGCGGGCCAACCGTGGTGCTGGCGGTCACTTTTAAACCCCGGCCGCTGGCGGTTTTGCCGCCGAGGCCAAGGCGTTTGGCGAGCCACGCGATAATCAGAATTAACGCGATCATGCCAAACAGCGCGCCACTGACCTGCAACAGTGGCGAACCGGAAAGGGCAGACGGTTGGGAAACCGTGGCCTGTGTTTTCATGCTCGACTCAGCGGCTCAAACGACGCATACGCTCGGAAGGGGTGATGATATCGGTGATACGTACGCCGTATTTATCCGCAACGACCACCACTTCACCCTGAGCAATCAGATAACCGTTGATCAGGATATCCAGCGGTTCGCCCGCCAGCCCGTCAAGTGCCACCACGGAACCCTGCGTCAAACGCAGCAGCTCTTTAATTGTCATACGCGTACGACCCAGTTCCACGGTCAGTTTGACCGGGATATCCATAATCAGGTCGATATCCTGGAGAGTGCCGCCAACATCACCACCGCCGAGCTGCTGGAATACGGCATCGGCCGCGCTTTTCGTCGCGGGAGTGGTTTTTTGTTCGTTCAACGCGTCAGCCCACAGATCGTCCAGTGCTCCGCTGTTCTCATCGGACGGATTGTTCATATCACTCATTTGGGCTGTTCCTCATTCAGCGAATTCAAAATCGGGTTTATCAAGTGCTCTACACGTAACGCATATTGTCCGTTGACCGTACCATACTGGCTCGTTAGCACCGGTACGCCGTCCACATGAGCGATAATGCGATCGGGTTTATCAATCGGCAGCACATCGCCGGGTTGGAGCTTAAGTATCTGCGACAGGCGCAGGGGAATATCCGCGAAATTGGCAATCAAATTCAGTTCAGAGTGCTGAACCTGACGCACCAGGTTGTCACGCCAGTTCTGGTCTTCACTGCGTGAGTTTTCCAGCGGCGGGTTGACCAGCATTTCGCGCAGCGGTTCTATCATGCTGAAAGGCAGACAGATATTGAACTCACCCGTCAGGTTGCCGATCTCAACATGGAACGGCGTATTGACGACGATATCGTTCGGCGATGTCGTAATATTGGTAAATTTGACCTGCATTTCCGAACGCACATACTCCACGTCCAGCGGGTTAATCGCCTTCCACGCATCGCTATAGGCTTCGAGCGCCAGCTTCAGCATGCGGTTAATGACGCGCTGTTCAGTGTGCGTAAATTCACGGCCTTCCACTTTCGTTGGAAAACGCCCGTCGCCACCGAACAAGTTATCCACGGCGATAAACACCAGGCTTGGCGAGAAAACAAACAGGCCGGTGCCGCGCAGGGGTTTCAGGTGGATCAAGTTAAGGTTGGTCGGAACGGGTAAGTTACGCGCAAACTCGTGATAGGGCTGAATGCGGATCGCGCCAACGGTGATATCCGGGCTACGACGCAGCAAGTTAAACAACCCCATACGGAACTGACGCGCAAAACGCTCGTTGATGATCTCCAGCGCTTGCAGACGCTCACGCACCACGCGGCGCTGGGTATTGGGGTCATAGGGGCGAATATCGCTATCGCCACCCATACCCGGTTGCGGATCATCGCTCTTATCGCTGTCTCCGTTGAGCAGCGCATCGATTTCGGCCTGAGAAAGAATGCTATCGCCCATGTCTTTACCGCAAAATGAAAGCTGTATAAAGAACGTCAGTGACTTCCTGCTTCGGCTGTCCTGGCACTAACGGCGTTGCGATCGTCTCTTTAATCGCGGTAGCAAGGTTCTGCTTGCCTTCGTTGGTTGCAAGCTGCGCTGCGTCCTGACGTGAGAACAACATCAACAAGCGGCTGCGTACTTCCGGCAGATATTCGCTAAGTCTGGCGCGCGTAGCGTCATCTTTCAGACGCAGTGTGATACCGACATACAACACACGGTCAGCATCGCCCAGATTCACTGTGAAGGTGTCGAGAGCGAAGAAAACCGGCGCTGGCGGAGGAGGCGCTTCCACTTTTGCGCTAGCCGCAGGTTTCTGTTGCATACGCCAGTAACTATAGCCAGCGGTGGCGCAAGCTGCGAGTGTGATTAACACCAGCAGCGGGATCCAGATAGAGCGCTTACGTTTTTTGTTAATAGCGGAATCAGTCATCTGTTACGGGCTTCCTGTTAGTACTGCTTATGAGCTGATTATCCCGTGTCCTGCTCCCGTCAAAGCGCGGAAAAGACGGGGATAATCATGCTACCTCTGGCGTTTAGGCAAAGATGTCGACTGCGCCGTTACCGCGAGCCGCAGATTGCAGGCTTGCCGGGGTGACTAACGCGTCGCCATCATCCGCGCCAAACAGATCGCCTGCGCCCGAACGTGAAGCCTGTTGCTGCTGTTGAGAGGCCTGCTGTTGCTGCTGCTGACCGGCAAAAGACTCGCTGCTGATATTGCTCTGACCCAGTTGAATGCCGTTTTCTGCAAGCGAGGTACGCAGCATTGGCAGCGCCGCTTCCAGTGCCTGGCGAACATGGCTGTGCGCTGAAACCATCTGCAACTGCGCCTGGTTATCTTCAAGCTTAATAGAAATCTGAACCTGACCCAGATCTTCCGGATGCAGACGCAGCTCCGCGCTCTGCTGGCCCTGGCGGGTAAAGAGCGTGACATGCTGGCTGATATTCTGCTGCCACTCATGGCTGCCCAGCGGGGCGCTGATCACCGGTGCGGCGACAGGCGTGCTGGCCTGGGCGGCACTGGCGGTAGTCGTCACCGGTGCGATGCTGGCCGTGGTATTGGTGGTTTGCAGCGCGTTGTCATTATCTTTCTTCACCGCCGCAGAAGAGGAGGCGAGCACCGCCGTCTGCTGGGCATCATCCGCTACATGGAACGGCGTGGTGCTGGCAGGGCTGTCATTTTTCGCGCTGCCGCGCGGTAAATCGGTATCTGTCGTCAGTGAACTGGTATTCAGTGCGCGGTTTGCTGCTTTGGCCACATCAATACCGCTTGTCGCGGTAGCCGGTTGGGCGCTGGCGTTGTTTAACTGAGCAGCTTGTTGATGCGGCAGCATCGCCATCAGCGCGCTTAAACCAGCCAGTTCTTCATCATTTAAATCGGTTTTGTTTTCGCTGTCAGTGGCTTTAGCCGTTTTGCTTAACGCGGCCAGCACATCGGTTTTCGCCGCAGGTGTGAGGCCAGAAAACAGTTTTTGCACGTCAGCGTCGCTTGCCGCTGAGGCAATCACATCGCTTTTCGCGCTCTGGCGTGCCAGCAGTTCCGCCAGTTTTTGCGCCGGTGTTTGTGCCTGCGTCTCTTCGCCGGTGGCTGCGGTTGCCACCAGGTTGCCTTTCGCCAGCTTGCCGCTCAGAGCGGCTGCCTGCAGATCGGCAAGCGTAATCGGCGCATCGCTCTCCTGTCCCTGGCCGCCGGTCATTGCACCCGTCAGCAGAGCGAGGAAGTCTTGTGCAGAATCGCCGCCGCTTTTGCCGGCTTGTACACCGGTGGTGGCATCGGATTCTGTCATTAACAGTTTTGACAAGTTGATCATTCTATTTTCCTCAGGGACGCGCGCTGTGCAAATTCATCCATTTTTTTCTGATCGAGACGGTTTTCCGCCAGTAACGCCGCGGCGCTTTGTCGGTCCTGCAAGGTTTGCCAGGCTTGTAAACGTTGTTTCTTTTCACGCCAGCTACCCAGGGCACTATCGACTTTTTCATTCCACTGCGCTAACTGCTGACGGTGCTGCTCAATCGCTTTTTCCAGCGTCTGAATAAATTGCTGATAATTCTGCCAGCGTTGGTTATCAATCCCCTGGCTCATGTTGTTATTCAGACTGCTGCGATACTCATGCTGATATTCAATCAGCATTTTTAATTGCTCTTCCGCTTGCTGGCAGCCGCGACGCATCTCACCCAGTTTCAGTGCGGCGTCGTCAACTTCTTTCTCTGCCAAATCCTTTAGCGTCGTTAATGCGCTGTTTTGCGTCATAAGTCAGCTCTCCACTACCTTAGACTGTCGGGAAGATCAGCTCTAATGCCTGCATTGAATCTTCCCACCCGGCACGTTCAAAAATGCCCTGCTGCAGGAAGGCTTCCAGGTGTGGCCACAATGCGATGGCTTTATCCAGCATTGGGTCGCTACCGCGCGCATACGCGCCAACGCTAA
The DNA here is from genome assembly GCF_003337365.1 of Kosakonia sp. AG348. NCBI lineage: Bacteria > Pseudomonadati > Pseudomonadota > Gammaproteobacteria > Enterobacterales > Enterobacteriaceae > Kosakonia > Kosakonia sp. AG348. Next base: position 361,935 of record NZ_QPJR01000004.1, on the reverse strand, counting down.
CCAGATCGCGGTTACGCTGGAAGCTCGACAGCAACTGCTTAAAGTTCCGGACTCTGGCGTAATGTTGTTCCGTAATTAACGCTGTCATCGCACGGCTGATAGAGGCTTCAATGTCAATGGCCGGGTAGTGACCGGCTTCCGCCAGGCGGCGGGACAAGACAATGTGCCCATCAAGAATGGCGCGTGCGGAGTCAGCGATCGGATCCTGCTGGTCATCCCCTTCGGTCAGAACAGTATAAAACGCGGTGATCGAACCGCCGCCGTGAATACCGTTCCCCGCGCGTTCCACCAGCGCCGGTAATTTGGCGAAGACAGAAGGGGGATAACCTTTCGTCGCTGGCGGTTCGCCAATTGCCAGCGCGATTTCACGCTGCGCCATGGCATAACGCGTCAGGGAGTCCATGATCAGAAGCACATGCTGACCGCGGTCGCGGAAATCTTCAGCAATGCGCGTCGCGTACGCAGCGCCCTGCATACGCAATAAAGGAGAAACGTCTGCCGGGGCGGCAATCACCACCGAACGTGCGCGGCCTTCTGCGCCAAGGATGTTCTCAATAAAATCTTTTACTTCGCGGCCACGTTCACCAATCAGCCCGACGACAATAACGTCGGCCTGGGTATAACGGGCCATCATGCCTAACAGCACGCTTTTACCGACGCCGGAACCGGCGAACAGCCCCATACGCTGACCACGACCGACGGTCAGCAGGGCGTTAATGGCGCGTACGCCGGTATCCAGCACATGCTCAATCGGCGTACGTTGTAAGGGGTTAAACGGCTGCGTGACCAGTGCGCCGGTCTCACCGGTTTCCGGTGCAGGAAGGCCGTCGAGCGGCTTGCCGCCGCCATCCAGCACGCGGCCAAGCAGGGCAGGGCCGAGCGGCAGCTGTTTACCGCTTTGCAAACCATCACCTAACACGCTGCGGGCATAAACGCGCGCGCCAGGCAAAATACCTTCAACTTCTTCCAGCGGCATTAAAAACAGGCGCTGGCCGTTGAAGCCAACCACTTCGCATTCGACTTCGCGCGTTTCGACACCGTCCTGACGCTCAATAATGCAGGTCGCGCCCAGCGGCAGCTGCAGGCCGGTGGCTTCCAGCACCAGCCCGGTCGCGCGGGTCAGCCGACCATAACGGCGCACAGCGGGCAGCTGCGCCATTTTGACTTCAAAGTTATCCAGCGTCGTTAGCCAGCGGGTCAAACGTGCGGTCATTAAACTACTCCCGGCGCCGCCAGACGGCACAGTTCCTGCCAGCGTGTTGCTACGCTGGCGTCGAGATCGCCTTCATCGGCGGACACTTTGCACCCGCCCGGATGCAGGGTCGGATCGCCACGCAAACGCCAGCCGTGCAGGCTGAGGGTTGCGCCAAGCATCTCTTCCACGCGCTGCAAATCGTCCGGATGCACGCGCAATTGCGGTTTCCCGCTGAACAGCGGCTCCTGCTGGATTAAATGCTGGATCTGCTTGATCAGCGCGCTGTTATCAACAACCGGCACCTGGCCTAACACCTGGCGCGCGGCTTCCAGCGCCATCTGCATCAGACGCGAGGCGATAACGCTGTCCAGCGCATCCAGCGTGTACTGGAATTCGCTGACCAGCTGCTGCATACGCGCATGGATTGGCGCCTGTTGCTGGCGCGCCTGGTTGAGACCATCTTCGCGCCCCTGCGCCAGACCTTCCTGGTAGCCGACGTCGTGACCCGCTTTGCGGCCTTCCGCCAGACCGGCGTTATACCCGGCGTCGTGCGCCTGCATCTGGATCTGCGCTAACTGCTGCTGCAGCTTTTGCTCTTCTGATATCTCATCTTCTTCGCCGTCCGCTTCAGCGGCTGACGACGACTCTTTCGTCAGCAGGGGAGCGAACTCGGCGGCCAGCGGGAGGGCCAGATCGTCCGGCTTCCAGACTTTCCACGGCAATTCATTAGACATAGGTATCCTCGCCGCTGCCAATTACCATCTCGCCGGTCTCCGCCAGACGGCGAACGATGAGCAGGATGGCTTTCTGTTCGTTTTCCACCTGAGACAGACGCACCGGCCCACGGTTGGCCAGGTCGTCGCGCAGAATATCTGCCGCACGTTGCGACATGTTGCGCAGGAACTTCTCGCGCAGCGGTTGCTCGGCGCCTTTGAGGGCAACCAGCAGGGATTCGGAATCCACTTCCTGCAGCAGGCGCTGGATGCTGCGGTCGTCCACATCCACCAGGTTTTCGAACAGGAACATCTCGTCGATAATTTTCTGCGCCAGCTCGCCGTCGAACTCGCGAACGGCGGTAATAACGGCTTCTTCCTGCTGCGTTTTCATCAGGTTGATGATTTCCGCCGCGGTTCTCACGCCGCCCATTTTGCTGCGCTTGAGGTTCTGGCCGTCGAGCAGGTTGTTCAGCACTTCGGTCAGTTCCGCCAGTGCGGCAGGCTGTACGCCGCCGAAGGTGGCGATACGCAGCATCACATCGTGGCGCATACGCTCATCAAACAGCGCAAGGATATCCGCCGCCTGAGAACGTTTGAGGTGCACAAGGATAGTGGCGATGATCTGCGGGTGTTCGTCGCGGATAAGGTCGGCGGCGCTCTGCGGCTCCATAAAGTTGAGCGTTTCGATGCCGCTGGTGGTATCGCGCGTTTCGAGGATATCTTCCAGCAGGCTGGAGGCACGCTCTTCGCCGAGGGCTTTGACCAGCACCGAACGCAGGTAATCGTTGGCGTTGATGTTCAGCGCCGCGAATTGTTCCGCTTCGTTCTCGAACTCCTGCAATACGTCCATCAGCTGTTTGTTGGAGATCTGACGTACGCTGGCCATCGCGGTACTCAAGTGCTGGACTTCGCGGGCGGAGAGGTGTTTGAACACCTCAGCCGCGCGATCTTCGCCAATGGTCATCAGCAGGATGACGCTTTTGTCCGTTCCGGAAAGATTATTGCTCATGTTCGTTACTCATCCACTGGCGAATGACCAGCGCCACGACGCGCGGATCGTTATCTGACATTTCGCGAATACGCTGGCTCATCACCTCGGCGCTCAGGCGCTGGTTAGAGCGACGCTGCTGGTTCTGTTCGTCTTTGCTGAGGCGAACTTCCACCGATTCTTCGATTTCCGCTTTGGCTTGTTGCGCTTCCTGCAAGGCTTTCGCCTCTTCCTGGCGGCGTACCAGCTGCGGACGTACGGCTTTACGCCACAGCAGCCACGCCACGATGAGCACCAGCAACCAGCGACCTGCGGACATCAGCTGATCGATAAACGACTGCTGTTGCCAGAACGGGAGCTGACCACCAACATCATCCGTTGCGTTGAACGGCGAGTTGACGACGTTCAGGGTGTCACCGCGTTTCTCGGTGTAACCCATCGCTTCGCGAGTCAAATCTTCAATCTGTTTAATCTGGTCGGCTGTCAGCGCGGCGGTTTTGCCACCCGGCAGCGAACGATAGTTGACCACCACCGCAACAGAGAGGCGCTCGATATCGCCGACATTCATTTTGGTGTGGCGGATCGTACGGTCGACTTCGTAGTTATTGGTTTCGTTATGCGTGGTGTTACGCGGCCCGGTGGTGGTGGTGTTAGCCGTGCTCGTGCCTTGCTGGCCCTGCGCATTTTGATTCTGCTGACCGTTCTGCTGGTTAGCCGGTGTGGTAATCGGCGCGGTATTCGCCGGAGCAGGCTGGTTCGACAGCGCACCCGGAACGCCGCCAGGATACTGGCCGCCAATCTGCTCGCTGCTGTTTACCTGACGTGAACGCAGCACAGCCTGTGACGGATCGCCGCCGTTTGGCGTGTATTGTTCTTCCGTCTGCTCTTTATTCGCAAAATCGAGTTTCGCCGTTACCTGCGCGTGAACGTTGCCGTTACCCACGATAGGGCCAAGGATCGCTTCGATACGGCGCTGGATACGGCCTTCAACGTCGGCGGTGTATTTCAGTTGTGCATCATTCAGGTCACGACCGGCAACGCCGGATTGGGTCAGCAGACGACCGCCCTGATCGACAACGGTCACGTTGCCCGGCGGTAAACCTGCCACCGCGCTGGAAACGAGGTGTACGACGGCACTGATCTGGCCATCATCCAGTGCGCGTCCCGGTTGCAAGTTCACCGTCACGGATGCGGAAGGGGCTTTCTGCTCGCGCACGAACAACGACGGTTTTGGCATCGCGAGGTGAACGCGGGCGCCTTTTACCGGACCGAGTGCTTCGATGGTGCGTGCCAGTTCGCCTTCCAGCGCACGCTGGTAGTTCACTTGTTCGCTGAACTGGCTGATACCAAATTTTTCCTGATCCAGCAGTTCAAAACCGACAGCGCCGCCTTTCGGCAGACCCTGTTGAGCCAGTTTCAGGCGCAGCTCCTGGACTTTATCGGCGGGAACTTCAATAGCACCGCTACCGTCAGCAAAGCGGTAGGGGACGTTCATCTGCGTCAATTGGGTGACGATAGCGCCGCCGTCCTGATCGGACAGGTTGCTATAAAGCGTGCGGTAGTCCGGGCTTTTCGCCCACAGTACCATAGCAACAACAATGGCAACCGCTGCTGCAGCGGCCACCATAAGAGGAATTTTGGGGTTCGCGCGTAAGCGGTTAAGCCACTCAAGAGATTTATTCTGCGGTGCAGTTGTTGCAGTCGCACTCATTGCGCACCTCGTAACTCTGGGTGGATGTTGTTATTTGAGTTGAGAAACAAAACAGACTCCCGGGTCGGCAAACTCGACAAATGTCCATTAACTGGCAGTGTCATTATTTGATGAATCCGAATTTTCTATGCCTCAAATAACCTGGTTTTTTATCGCTATTTACCGCCATTATCCCATTGACAAGCTGTTAACCTTGTCAGGTATCAAACCATCCGGGGATTTACCATGGCTATACAGGGCATTGAAAGCGTCGTCAGTCAGCTGCAGGCAACTGCCGGGATTGCGCGTAATCAGAGCGTGGAAAGTGAACCGTCTATCAGCTTCGCCGGACAACTGCATGCTGCGCTGGATCGCATTAGCGACACGCAAAACGCAGCGCGTACCCAGGCGGAAAAATTTACACTCGGTGAGCCGGGCGTAGCGCTGAACGACGTGATGACCGATTTGCAGAAATCATCGATTTCGTTGCAGATGGGCGTTCAGGTACGTAACAAACTGGTTTCTGCATACCAGGACATCATGAACATGCAGGTGTAGTGAGTCTGACTCACGCATAACCACGAATAATGGGAAGATAACCACCTCGCTGGCGGTTATCTTCCCCTGTTTTGTGTTTCGTGCGCTTTCCCTCCTAATCCTTTTTGCACCCTCCCTGCCATTTAACGTGGGCACAGACGATCACATCGACCATAGCCGTTGCGGGTACAGTCATGCTTACCGTTTTCCACTGACGATGCCCGAAGGAGAGATGACGAATGTTTGCCCATATGAGAATCGCCCGGCCCGTAACCGACCTTGAACTGACCTGCCGTATGTATTGCGAGGCGCTGGAACTGCACAAAATTGCGGATTTCACCGATCATGAGGGCTTCAGTGGCGTGATGGTAGGGCACCGCTCTGCGCCCTGGCACATCGAATTCACACGTTGTCATCACCATCCGGTTAAACCTGCTGCGACGGCAGAGGATTTACTGGTGCTTTATTACCCGGACGCTGATGAATGGGCTGCGCGCTGTGAAGCCATGCACGAAGCCGGGTTTACAGAGGTCGTTTCGTTTAACCCTTACTGGGATATTTCAGGCAAGAGCTGGCAGGACAATGACGGCTACCGCGTGGTGTTGCAAAACAGGGCGTGGGTATCTGTCTGAGTTACGCTGGTTCCACGCAGGTGCTTTGCCATTACCATGAATTAATGGGTTTTATTTCCGTTTTTGCAAATATTTCTTGCGCTGAAATATCTGATTCTTTAGCTGATTTTATTATATTTACATAAAAATACCTTTTGTTTTTTTACACTGTAGTGCTTATTACACCGCGGTGAGGGATATGATGTACAGGAATACACAACAGATTGATAATATCCTTATTGATCTTAATAAAGCAGTTGATGCGCATTATGATTGGTTAATCAATATGTTCGCCTGCGTGGTCAATAATAATATTGATCAGTCGGAAAGCATTAACGCACACTCGCACCACCTGTGCCATTTCGGTCGCTGGCTGGATGGACACCAACCCACGAATCAGGAGGAATCCAGCTGCCTGCAGGCAATTGATGCGACACACACTAAAATGCATAACTGCGGCCGTGAATTGATGTGTGTGATTAGGGATAAAAAAACAAATACCGATAAATTTTCAGAGTTTAAGCATCGTCTTGCGTTATTTTCCGCAGCGGTGACCGCCTATAAAACGTATTTATTAAAGCTGCGCGGTGGCGTTGATATATTAACCGGGCTGCCAGGGCGCAGGATGCTGGATGAAAGGTTTGAACAGCAACTGAAAGAAGTATCAGACCGGAAGATGTATATGTTGCTGCTTGATATCGATCGTTTTAAAGATGTGAATGACACCTACGGGCATCTGGTCGGTGATGGCGTTTTACGCGAGCTGGCGCAGCAACTGCGCGATCGGATCCGTGGGGGCGACACTGCCTACCGCTACGGCGGTGAGGAGTTCATTATTATTCTGTATGCGCCTTCGGACAGAGAGGCGTGCATGGCCGCGATGCGCCTGCGTGAGTCGGTTGCAGCGTCAGCCATTCACTACGACGATAAAGCGCTTAACATTACGGTGACCATCGGTGTGACTCAGGCATGGGATGGCGAGTCTATTGGCATCGTCGTGAAAAGAGCCGATGCGGCGATGTATCGGGGAAAACAGACCGGGCGCAACCGCTGTATGTTTATGGATGAAGGCGGTGAGATTCACCTTATTACCCATTAATATTCCATTATCCCTGGTGCGATTTGTTTTATATCGCGTTCAATACTATCAGCAAGGGTTCTGTTATTAACGGCAGTTGAGTCTATTTTCAATCATAATAAAAAAGCCCTGCAAAGGGCTTTTTTGGAGCAGGAAAACACCAGGCGAATTACAGGTTCTGGTAGCAGTCTTCCAGACCGGTATAGTAAGAGGAGTTAACCAGCGCTTGTTTAAGCGCACGCCGATTCTGGCTGTCAAAAAAGGCATAATTAATTTTACCGGCCAGCGCCAAGCCCGTCGGGCGCATCATATGATACGTGTTATCACCTGAGCCAATTTTCGGCGCAACATAATTTTTAAGCAGATCATTGCCCTGCAGATCGAAACTCTCGTTAATGCCAAGTGATTTATGATAAATCACTTGTAATAACAAACTCAGATTATAATTATCCGGGTGGCTTACCGTTGAGTAGCAATCCGGATTAGCGGAAAGTGTGCGGAAATACTCTTCTGAATAATCGAAATAAAGCTTGCCTCGTTGAAATAATGTGCGGTATTTCAACGCATCTTCTTTAAGCATATTGGTTTGTTTTTCACTGGAAAAACTCACGGAATGGTACGCTTCCACCACGTTTTGAATACTCACATTGGTGAGATAAAGATGCAGCATGCGGTAATCGACGTAGACCATAAAATCAGGGATTTTATCTGTATAGTACCCGAGCTGCGGCGTTGAAACGCGGGATTCCATGGTCGGTAGCATGGTGATATCGAAGAATTGGCTTAAGGCCGCTGTTGAAAACGGTCCCCATTTTTCTGCATGATGCTGCATAAAAATGAAATCACACTGTTCTAATTCGTGATAGAAGTTAATGAAGTCATTATTTTCGTTAAGTTTATAAATAGGCATATTGAAAATGCCGTCGAACTTCCCTTCATGCAGCCCGCTGACGTTCATTATCAAATTTCCCAGAACTTCAAGTTGGCAATTACCAATTAATGCTAATTTCATTTTATAAACGCCCCCAGGCTAATGCATTCCGTTGTAATTACAGCGGCTAATTTTATCGTTAGCCTGGGGGCGGAGTACAGGTAAAACCTTATTTTTGTATCAAATACCGGATCGTCGGCCCATCTTGCTGAATATCCAGCACGGTATAGCCGTGATTACGCGCATCCAGCGGAATATTGTTAATGGATTGCGGGCAGTCGCTTATCACTTCCAGGATCTCGCCTTTTTTTAACTGCGGCATCGCTTCAAGCGTCGCAACAGCTGGGTAAGGGCAGGGCTCGCCGCTCATATCAAGACGGTAATCGGGCACGATGTTCATGCAGCCTCCTTAACGGTAGTCGCGGTGTTAGCGCGGCGGAAGAAGCGTTTTTCCCAGCCGACGACAAACAAGAAGGCGGCGAGCAACAAAAGATAAGTGACCAGCAGGCCACCCAGCGGACCGAAGGTTTTCAACAGGTTGATTTTGTCCCAGCTGGTGGCCAGCGCAGGGGATAAATCATCCCAGTAGTAGGCGAGGATCGTTGAGCCAATCACGTTACCCAGCCCAACCCACCAGTAGTGTACCTGGCCTTCCACCGCGCGGTACATCCAGCCGGTTTCACAGCCGCCTGCCAGTACAATACCAAAGCCGAACAGCAAGCCGCCGATCACCGCATTCGGACCCGCCCACATAATTTTGGCTTCCATGCCCAGCTGAACATAGCTAAAGATACCGATAGCGCTGGCCGCCATCCCGAAAATAATCGCTTTCGCCATCATCGTGCGCCCGGTGATCCACATATCGCGGAAGGCCGAGGTAAAACAGATTTGCGCACGTTCGATAAGCAGACCAAAACCCACACCAAACAGCATTGCCAGGCCTAATTTGGGCTGGTTCATTGCCGTCAGCAGCGCCCAACCCACCATGCCGGCGAACACCAGCATGCCGATACGAAAACGACGTTTTGCCTGAGCGGGTTTTTGCGTCAGCGGTGAGGCGGCTGAGACTTTTTGCATTTTAACCGGGATGCGAAACAGCGGCAGCAACGTGAAGCGTGCGCCAAACCACGAGCCAATGGCGGTGGCGACGGCAAAAAACCACGCGTGTAACGAGAACTGCGGAATACCGGTAAAGAAGGCGGCGAGATTACAGCCCATCGCCAGACGTGCGCCGAAACCGGCAATCATCCCGCCGATAATGGCCTGCATGATACGGATACGGCTGTGCGGCAAACGCAGCTTGACGTTGTTCGCCCACAGCGCGGCGGCGAAACAGCCGCCGAACATGCCGATGATCATCATGCCATCAATACGGGTGAGCGGGGTGCCGTCAAGGTGGATCAATTTGAAGTAGCCCCACTCTTCGGTGTGCACACCTGCCAGTTGCAATAACTGACCGCCCCAGCGGGTAAACTCGCCGGTAACCGCCCAGAACGTGCCGGTGATACCAAAATAGTAAGTGGAGAGGATGCCCGCAGCGATAACCGCCGGGACGGGAGACCAGAACTTAATCAGAAAGCGGTCTTTGAACTGTTGCCATGACATAGAAATGAGCCTCTGAACTCAGAAGGAACGGGTAATGCAAAAGAACCCCGGATAATACACGGGCGAGATGACAAGCTAACGTAAAAAAGGCGAAAAACCTGGTACAGATCAAACTTGCAGGCGGTGGGGGAAAGGGTGGCGATGATAATGCTTTAATGCCACAATATTTTTTTCTTCGCGAGCAGGATAAATAATGAAAAAGCGAGTGATTATTGGCGCGGCGATGCTGCTGAGCGGCTGCGTTCAGGTGGATAATTACGATGCGGTGGTGAAACAGCCCGCACCGGCAGGGCTGGCGGGTTACTGGCAATCTTCCGGGCCGCAAAGCAGCCTGGTGAGCCCGGAAGCCATCGCCAGCCTTATCGTGACAAAAGAGGGTGATACACTCGATTGCCGCCAGTGGCAGCGCGTGATTGCCGTTCCGGGCAAGCTGATGCGTAATGGCGACAAGCTGTATAACGTGACGCAAAAACGCGACATTTACCGCCTTGAGCGCGAAGGTAATACGCTGGAGTTTGATGGTCTGACATTGCAACGCGTCGATAAACCCACGGTTGAATGCCAGGACGCTTTAACTAAATCCGGGCTGAACATTACGCACTAAATAGCACGCCGGGCCTGCATGTTACGTTGCCCGGCGCACTTTTATAGCGCATCCTCAATGACCCACACGCTGACGCTACCCCCATTGCAGGTGAATGTTCCTTCACCATGTTCATCGGTGGTGATCGTCTCCTCGCGGTTACCAAGAAAATCCCGCCACACTTTACTGGCGTAGTTCTCCCCTAGCATCAACTGCTTTTCTCCCTCGTCGCCATTGGACATCACCACCACGCAACCCGGCTCACATTCGGTGCCACTGCGGCTAAAGGCGATGCAGTTAGGATGATCAAACCACAGGGTTTGCACGCCGTGGGCGAAACGCTGGCGGGCGAGAATTAACCGTTCGAGATTTTCAATGACTGGCATATCGACGTGGTAGGTTTCGCCATCGCCGCCGGTATCGTCGTAGCTTGCGCCAAACAGATCCGGGTAAAAGACTGACGGCACGCCATTTTCACGCAGCAGGATCAGCGCATAGGCCAGCGGTTTAAACCAGGCTTCGACCGGCGCTTCCAGGGCTTGCAGGGGTTGCGTGTCGTGGTTGGCAACCAGCGTTACGGCGTGAAACGGATCGGCTTCCACCAGGGTTCCGTCGAAGATCTGGCGCATATCGTAATTGCGCCCCTGTTGCGAGGCTTCGTGAAATTTCATATGCAGCGGCGCGTCAAAGAGCATCGTTTTGCCCTCAACCTGGCCGATATACTGCTGCAGCTTTTCCACTTCATGGGACCAGTATTCCGCGACGATAAACAGCGGCCCGGGCGCGACTTCCTGCACATGCTCGATCCACTCTTTATAGAACCAGGCCGGAATGTGTTTCACCGCGTCCAGACGAAAACCGTCGCAGTGAGTCTGTTCCATTACCCAACGCGCCCAGTATTTGATCTCTTCCGTCACCGCATGGTTACGAAAATCGATATTGGCGCCCATCAGGTAGTCGAAGTTGCCCAGCTCGTCGTCGACCTGGTCGTTCCAGCCGTCGCCGGTATAGTCGTTAACGATTTTAAACACGCCGTATTCGTCCGGATTTTCAATATGATCGACGCCGCTAAAACATTTGTAATCCCAGATAAATCGCGAATATTTCCCGGCGCGGGCAGGGAAGGTGAAGCGCGTCCAGGCTTCACATGCAACAACCTCGTCGTCAATTTGCGTGCGATCCTGTTGATTGACCCGGTTCACGCGTACCGCTTCTTTTTCATCGGCACCCATTTTGTGGTTCACCACCACATCCAGCAGCACGGCGATACCGTTCGCCTGCAGCGCGTCAATGGCGGCGAACAGTTGCGCTTTATCCCCGTATTTGGTGGCGACGCTACCTTTCTGATCAAACTCACCGAGATCGAATAAATCGTAGCTGTCATAACCCACCGACTGGTCGCCTGCGGCACCTTTGTACGCCGGTGGAAGCCAGACCATATTGATCCCCATGTCGTTCAGCGCACCTGCGCGCGCGCGAAGTTCCGGCCAGAGTGCGCCGCCATCAGGGGAGTACCAGTGAAACGTTTGCAACAGGGTGGGGTTTTTCATCTTCCATGCTCCAGAGTGAGACGCTGGAAGTATGGCTGAGATTTCAGAAACGACGAACCGCTACGCACATAGTGGCGTGGGAATTTGTATTGCGAGATAAGAACGGGAAGAGGGGGGAAGGCGAAAACCGTAGCGGGTGATGGACTGTTCCTGTATCACCCGCCGGGCATGAGATTAGATCTCGTTGGGGAATAAAATGTTTCCAGAGAGACGTCCATATGTCGAATGTAGGTTATGTTGTCGGGATGTCTGTCCAACCAATGTCCGCAGCTCGTCCATTCGCTGGCTTAACAGTTCTTTGAGTGAAACTTCATTTTCCAGAATTTGCTGTAGCAACGGGCGAATTTGCGCCTGCATTTGAGGCGCGACTTCACTCATATCCTGGAACTGTGTCAGTTTCTCCACAGCGGTAATGTATTTCAACTCGTGCTCAATGAGTTCGTCCCAACGCCCTTCCTTCGCGAGGTTAAGCATGGTGCGGCTGGTGACCAACAGCTGCTGATAGTGGTGGAGCAACCCGAAATTTGCTTCCATTAGTAAGTGTCCCGCGCGTTTTGATTATTGGGGCCAATCTCTTTCCAGGCATCAGCAATGTTGTTGAGCAACGTTGAAACTTCATCAATGGCGGAGAGGTCATTGTGGAGATTAGCCTGTAAAAGACGTCGTGTCATATAGTCATAAAGACTGTCCAGGTTTGCGGCGATCTCGCCACCGACTTCGTGGTCGAGACCGGCACGCAAACCGTTGGTAATGATATTAATAGCCTTTGAAAGCGCCTGTCCTTTACCGGGAATATCTCCCTGCTCAATCAGGATCGCAGCCCTTTTCATGGCGCTTAACGCGCCATCAAAAAGCAGTACCACAAGTTGATGCGGGCTGGCGCTCAGGACGGCGCTTTCCACGCCGACCTGAGCATAAGCCTGAGTTCCCGATTTCGTATACATTTCAAACCTCAACGAATACTTTATTAATTGGTCTTGTTAAATTGCTGGGTCAAATAGTTACCGGTTGATTCCAGTGACGAGACCAGCGTACTTAAACTTGTAAATTGCGCTTTATAACGAGCCATGGTTGCGGTGATCTGGTCGTTAACCCGGTCATACTGCTCAGACAGCTTTTTCAGCGTCTTGTTAATCCCATCGGTTGCATTCTGCACGGTGCCGTCAGTACCGAGGAAATCGTCCAGCAGATTGCTGGCCTGCGTCGCAAAACCTGTGGTTTTGCCATCACCGGTCAGGAAAGAGATCACGTCAGTTGATTTTTCCGTCAGCGCTTTGTCGAGCTTGGTGCTGTCAACGGTCAGTTTGCCGGAGACATCCTGGGTAATACCCAGCTGCGACAGGATATTGTAGCTGCCGGTATTGCTCTGAGAAGAGGAAAGCAGCGAGCGCAGACGCGTCTGAATGTTACGCAGCGTACCGTCACCCAGCAGATCGCCGTTAGAGTTGTCCTGAGACGTACTGCCCTGATCCACTTTCGTGTATTTTGTCTGGTTGGCAATGGTGGTTTGCAGGGAGTTATAAGCATCAACAAACGCCTGCACCGCCGCAGTCATTGGCGCATTATCTTTGGTTACCGCCAGCGTTTCCGGGCTGCCGATATTGGTCTTGTTCAGCGTCAGCGTTACGCCTTCCGGCGCATCGGTGATGGTGTTACTGCTACGCGTGATCGCAACGCCGTTGATCTTCAGGTTGGCGTCAGCAGCGGCAACCTGCTGCGTCATGGTATTGCTGGCGCTGCCGGCATTGCTTGAATCATAACTAACGTACTTGGCTAATTCGGTATCATTAGTGGTGATCGTCATCTGGTTGGTGGTACCGCTATCGCGCGAGGTCAGCGCCAGATAGTAGCTGCTGTCATCGGCTTTAATGATACTTGCGGTCACACTTCCTGCTTTCGCGTTGATCGCATCACGGATATCCGCCAGGCTGGTCTTATCGCTTGCCAGCGTAACGGTCAGCGGATCTTTTTGACCCGGTTGGGTGATCGTAATGGTACGCGAGCTCAGGCTGCTATCACCTAAATCCGTATCTTTACTTGCCGCTTTCGGGCTGAGCAGCGACTGCGCTGCTGCCAGCGACGTCACTTCAATAGAATATGATCCCGCCGTTGCACTGGTCGCCAGGGAGGCGGTAAACGCCGTGTTAGTGCTGGAAACTTTGGCCGATGCAATTTTGGAAGTATCTTTCAGCGCATTGGCCGCTGTTTGCAGCTTGGTCAGCGACGTCTGAACGATGCCCCAGGCAGTGAGTTTTGCTTTATACGATGTCTGCTGAGTGGTAATTGGCGTCAGCCTGGTCTCTTCGGCCGTCTGCAGCTGGCTATACAGCGTACTGAGCGACGAACTTAAGCTGGTGCCTGCTCCGATAGAACTAATAGTTGCCATTTCTTTATCCTTCAGTTTTAGACAATCACTGTGGGGATTATCGGCAGCGACTGCGAAAAGATTAGAGGGTTTTTTTTAAAACAATGGCGGAATAAAGATAAAGAATAGCGGGCAGTTTGCGGCTTTAAAAAAATGATCTTTTTTTCTAAAGGTTGCTAAGAGGCGGTCGATAATCAGGGGGACGGTGAGAAAACCGTAGGCAGATGCCTGAATCTGATAACTTTTTTTAAGGAATTACATCATGGCTGTTATTAATACTAACACCCTGTCTCTGATGACTCAGAACAACCTGACTAAATCTCAGTCTTCTCTGGGTACGTCTATTGAGCGCCTGTCTTCTGGTCTGCGTATCAACAGCGCTAAAGATGACGCTGCTGGCCAGGCAATTGCTAACCGCTTTACTTCCAACATCAACGGCCTGACCGTTGCTGCACGTAACGCGAACGACGGTATCTCTCTGGCGCAGACCGCTGAAGGCGCGCTGAGCGAAATCAACAACAACCTGCAGCGTATCCGTGACCTCACCGTTCAGGCACAGAACAGCTCCAACTCTGCCTCTGACATCGACTCCATCCAGGCTGAAGTTAACCAGCGTATGGAAGAAGTTAACCGTGTTACCACCCAGACCGACTTCAACGGCATCAAAGTGCTG
>NZ_QPJR01000004.1:151425-346964 GCF_003337365.1 Kosakonia sp. AG348 | reverse complement strand
CCAGGCCAACCAGGTTCCGCAGACCATGCTGTCCCTGCTGCGTTAATCGCAAATTATGCAGTATCAGAAAGCGCCGCTTGTCGGCGCTTTTTTATTTTGTGATTTGCGCATATTTTCGACGAAAATTGCTCAAAAAATAGAAAAATTACTAAAGAGTTCTACAAGGTCGTCGATAACAATTATGACGGTGATGAAGCCGCTGGCCCATACCGGAATATAAATTTCTCACTGAAGGATAATTATCATGGCTGTTATTAATACTAACACCCTGTCGCTGATGACCCAGAACAACCTGACTAAATCTCAGTCTTCTCTGGGCACCTCGATCGAGCGTCTCTCTTCCGGTCTGCGTATCAACAGTGCAAAAGATGATGCGGCTGGCCAGGCAATTGCTAACCGTTTTACTTCTAACATCAACGGCCTGACCGTTGCTGCACGTAACGCGAACGACGGTATCTCTCTGGCGCAGACCGCTGAAGGCGCGCTGGGCGAAATCAACAACAACCTGCAGCGTATCCGTGACCTGACTGTTCAGGCACAGAACAGCTCCAACTCTGCCTCTGATATCGACTCCATCCAGGCTGAAGTTAACCAGCGTATGGAAGAAGTGAACCGTGTTACCACCCAGACCGACTTCAACGGCATCAAAGTGCTGAACACCGGTTCCGGCACCAGCAGCTACAACTTCCAGGTTGGCGCGAAAGATGGTGAGCAGATCTCCATCAGCCTGACCTCTTCCAACGCGTACAACCTGTACAACGCGACCGGTGCGACCTCTCAGACCACCGGCCAGACCATCAACGGTACTGCACGTACTACCGCTGCTGAAGGCTTCGACGTTCTGAGCGGTACAGTGAACAGCGGTGGCACCACCGATGGTAACCCGCTGGCGGATATCGATGCGGCAATCAAAGCGGTTGACTCTCAGCGCAGCCTGCTGGGTGCGTCCCAGAACCGTTTCGAATCCACCATCACTAACCTGAACAACACCGTGAACAACCTGTCTTCCGCACGCAGCCGTATTCAGGATTCTGACTACGCGACTGAAGTGTCGAACATGTCCCGCGCGCAGATCCTGCAGCAGGCTGGTTCTTCCGTGCTGGCTCAGGCCAACCAGGTTCCGCAGACCATGCTGTCCCTGCTGCGTTAATTCGCAACCGCTTAAAAAAGGCATCTTCGGATGCCTTTTTTTATCTGCAATCGCCAGATATAACGCCTTTTCTGTTAGCTGTTTTGCCTCTCGATCTTTCTTTCGTCCTCCAGAATATTGCATAACGACAGGAACGCCTTTTGCTATCACCCCGGTGGCTTGCGCGGTGATATGAGGATGACAGATGCAAAGCATACTAATCAGCGTTGATCAATTTGACGCGTTTACCCCCCATACCTCTGAACTTATCGATATTGCGGACGCCTTGCTGGCCAAAGGCTGGCGCGTGGATGTCATTAGCTCAACCGCCGGGCAGAAGTTAGCGAGTGAAATCGCACGCCTGAGCGCGACAGGGCGTTTTACTGTCATCACCGAAAAGCAGGGGGCGCTGGAAACCTATTACAACGCCATCTGGATCTATCGCGGCTTCTTTAGCGAAAAGTTACTTGATGCCATCGAAGCCGGGAAACTCGACGGCGCGATGATTTTCCGCCATTTCAGCGATTACAACGATCTCTACTTGCCGTGGGGCGTGGCGCTGGAAAACCAGTTTGCCGCGCTGACGCTGGATCTCTCCGCCCGCACTTCGGCCATCTTGCTACAAACTGGTGTGGAGAGCGCGCAGCTCAAACATCTGCCGTGGTCAGTACCGGCCAGTTTTGGCGCATTTACCCGCACGCGCGACGCGCAAACCTTGTCCCGCGTACTTTATATGGCGGGCAAAATGTCGGCGGAAATGTATGAAGTTCAGCAGCAGGCGAGGGAGGCGGGCATCCAGATCGAGTGGTTCGATCTTAGCCAGCAGGTACAACGCCTCGAACCGGCCTGGCTGGAACAGTATGACGTGATCATCGGTAATGACGAAAGCGTGGCGAAGGCGCTGACGCTTGGGATCCCGCTGTTCCTGGTTAACGAAGGTTACGTTGAAGGTTATCTGAATGCCGATAACCTGGCGCGTCATGAAGCCGATCATTTCTGCGCGGTGACGCTGCACAACTGCCCGGACGCCAATGAATGGGTGGAATTGCTGCAAAGCGGTTATGCCAGCGCACGCGAGTGGGCGCTGGCGCAGCGTGCGACTTTTGTCAGTAAATGGATGCTGGATACCGCACTGGAGGCAATTTTTTCGCTGCCGTTGGTGGAAAAATCCCGCCAGCTTGATAACAAAGCACGCTATACGCTGAACTTCCACAGTAAAGCGGTGCTGGCGCAGCAGCAGACCAGCGAGTACTCCTTCAGCCGCTGGCTCGAAGATCGCCAGATTAGCGATGCGCGACGCGAAGCGCTGCTCTCTTTCGCTGGCGCAAACCCTGACAAAGCCAGTATCGGCGTGGTTATCCTTGGCGATAACGACCGCAGCGCGCAGACCAGAAGCTCCGTGGAAAGCCAGTCGCTGGCTGCCGCCAGCATTGATGTCATTGCCGACGATAACGCCTGGCCTGCGGCAGTAAATGCGCTGCTGAGCACGCGAGATGCCGATGCGCTGTTACTGATCCCCGCTGGTTTTACATTGCGGGATGATGCGTTGTTACGCTTTGCCGAACAACGGATGCAGCAACAAAATGCATGGCTGTTTTATTGCGATGAAATGACGCGCGCGGAAAACGGCGAACCACTCCTGACGCTGCGTCCTGATGTCAATATTGACCTGCTGCGCGGCGTGCCGTATGTCGGGCGCGTTCTGCTTTTTTCGCGTGATATTGCCCGCCAGCTCGGTGGCCTGAACAGCCACTATCCGCAGGCGGCAATGATCGACTTGCTGTGGCGCTTTGTTGAAGGGCAGGGAACACCGGCGCTGGGCCGCGTTGCCGAAGTACTGGTAGAGAGCCCGGAAGCGGCGTCGTGCTGGAGCGAAAATCCGGCGGTGGTGGCCGAATGCGAACAGATTTTACTGGCGCACCTGCAACGGCTTGGCATTCAGGCCTCGCTGGAAGAGGGGTTAGCGGCGAACATCAAACGCCTGCGCTACCACTGGGACGCAAAGCCGCTGGTGTCGATCATTATTCCAACCCGCGATCGCGTTGCCCTGCTCAAACGCTGTATTGAAAGTTTGATGGAGAAAACGCGTTATCAGCACTATGAGCTGTTAATTGTTGATAACCAGTCGGTGGAAGAGGATGCCTGCCGTTTTCTCAATGATCTGGCGGCGCTGGGTATCGATCAGGTGCGCATTTTGCGCTACGACGCGCCGTTTAATTTTGCTGAAATCAACAACGCTGCGGCGCAACAGGCGCGCGGTGAGGTGCTGGTTTTCCTCAATAATGATTGTGAAATTATTGATGGCGGCTGGCTTGATGCCTTGCTGGAGCAGACGCTACGCCCGGAAGTGGGGCTGGTTGGCGCGCGTCTGGAGTATCAGGATGGTCGTATTCAGCACGGCGGCTTTTTGCTCGGCGTGCAGCATGGTGTTGAGGTGGCGTTTGACGGTGTCGACGGCGAAAGCAACGGCTTCCAGCACTATCTGAAAACGCCGCGTAACCTGGCGGCGGTAAGCGCTTCCTGCATGATGGTGCGCAAAGAGGTCTTTTTCGCCCTCAACGGTTTTAACCAGGAAACCTATCCGCTCTATTTTGCCGATGTCGATCTGGGGTTACGCGCGCAGCAGCAAGGCTATCTCAATGTCTGGACACCATATGCCCGCGTGAAACATATGGGCGGTGCCACTCGTTTATTGGGCGATAAGTTCCATGTGCAGGAGCGCCCGTTACTGACGGATTTTGCCACGCTGCGTAATGAATGGCGGCAAGGGCTGCTGGCAGAACCGTCATACCATCCGTTAATGCAAAAAGCAGGGCAGGCGTTCACGCTCAGCGCGAGCCTGGCGCGCCTGCATCAGCCGTTGCCGGGGCGGCCGCTGCCGGTGGTGCTGGCGCACCATGTTAACTGGGTCGGCGGTGGACACCACCGGGTGATGCAACCCTTCAAAGCGCTGGAACGTCACTTGATGATTGAAGGCGGGCTGACCAATACCATACCTGGCGTGATGGAAGCTGCCGCGCAGCAGCCGGATGTGATTTTGCTGGAGCTGATTACCGGCAGCCGTTTTCCGCAGATTATTCAGCAGTTACGCAGCACCAGTAATGCCAAAATCGTGCTGGAGTATGATGACTACCTGCTTAATGTGCCGATTAAAAATGGTTCTCGTCAGCACTTCCCGCAGCAAATGGTGAAGAATTTTCGCAAAGTCGTCGACAGCGCCGACTGGCTGGTGGTTTCCACCGCGCCGCTGGCGGACGCCTACAGCCGTTTCCATAGCGACATCCGTATTGCGCAAAACCGTCTTGCGCCGAACCAGTGGGAACATCTGTTGAGCGAGCGTGGCACGGGCAAAAAAGTGCGCGTTGGCTGGGCTGGCGGCAGTTCTCATACCGGCGATCTGGAGATCTTATTGCCGCTGATTAAAGCGCTGGAAGGGAAGGTGGAATGGGTCTTTATGGGCATGAAACCACGCAATATCCGCTGTGAATTCCATCCTGGTGTGCCGTTTGAAATGTACCCGGAAAAACTGGCCAGCCTCAATCTCGACCTGGCATTAGTGCCGCTGGAAATTAATCAGTTCAACGAATGTAAGAGCAACCTGCGTCTGCTGGAGATCGGCACCTGCGGTGTACCGATCATTGCCACCGACATCGTACCTTACCGTTGCGATCTGCCGGTGACGCTGGTGGAAAACCGCTTCAAAGACTGGATGAACGCGGTTCAGGCCTATATCAACGATGCCGATTTACGTCACCGGCAGGGCGATGCGCTGCGTGAAGCGGTGCTGAATAACTGGTATTTGCGCGGCGCAGGCCTGGATGATTGGCAGCAGGGCTGGTTACCGAAAGCATAATTTTCTCTGCCAGGCCGGCGGGCCTGGCAAACGTTCAAGGAATATCGATGAATAACCTCGCTCAATACCCCTATCTGATTGTGGCGCCCGATTACTCGGAAGCGTCGGCCGGGATACAAGTGCTGCACTATTTTTGCCAGACAATCAATAATTCAGGCGGAAAAGCGTGGATTGTGGGCGGGACGGTTAACCCAAAATGGAATACGCCGCGTCTTACGGAAGACGATTATGCGCAATTACAGAGCTCAGGTGAGCCGTGGATTGCGGTCTACCCGGAAGTGACGAGCGGCAACCCGCTGCGCGCGCCGGTGGTAGTGCGCTATATGCTCAACAGAGAAGGGGTGATGAATGGCAATCGCCTCGATTTTTCGCCTGACGATCTGTTTTTCTGGTATCGCGTGGAATTCGCCGAAAAAGAGTTTCAACCGGCGCTGTTAAATATTGAGAATTACGACCTCGAGCTGTTCCAGGATGATTATCCTCATAAGGATCTGGACTTACTCTATATTAACCGCCTACCCGCCAGCGTTATTGAATATGACAAATTGCCGAAAAATCTGACGGTATTGAGTATGCAAAACCCGCTGCCGCTCGAAGAACTGGCAAAAGTTCTCAAGCGCGGGCGCGTGTTATATACCTATGAATCTTCCGGTACCTGTCTGCTGGCGAATTTGTGTGGTTGTCCGGTCGTTGGGCTGATTGCCCCAGGTTACGAAAGCTATGCATTAAGTGAAAAAACGATACGCGAAAACGGTAATGCAGGTTATACGCTGATGAATACCCCGGAAGCTATCGAACACGCACGCGAAAACCTGTATAAGTCGCGCGAGCAATTATTACTGAGACGCGAACGATCGCTGGTGCAATTCAGGGACTTCATAGAAAAAACACAACGTAAAGCGCAAGAAAAAGCACAACAACATTACCGCAATACGTTTCAGGGTTGGCTTGAAAATAGCGTGGTGGGAAAACGCAGTGATACGCGCTCTTCACTGGCGTTGCTGTTCGTTATTCTCAATCCGCACGGCGACAGCGCCGCTGTTAATCTCACCGTGGATTCTTTACGTGGACAATTAGGCAATTTGCCGAATGCCCGCATTCTTCTCGTGCAGGATGGCGCGCATCACGACGCAACGGATAACACCCTCTCGGTTGTCGATTTTCAGCATTACCAGCACAATTTTGCCAGCCTGGTTCAGACCACTTCTGTCGACTGGTTACAGGTGGTTCCTGCCGGTGTGACCTACAGGCATGACAGCGTGTATCGTTTAGTCCGAACACTGCAAGAGCGCTCCGCTGCACAGGCTATTTATGCTGATGAAGCCGTGAAGCATGCGGATTCGGTGACGCATTTTTTCAAGCCAGAATTTAATCTTGATCTCTTTGTCAGTGCGCCATCCCGTTATTTGCAACGGGTTTTCTTTCGCGCATCGGCATGGCTGGAATGCGGTGGCTGGGACACTCACGCCGGGCTGGCTTTTGAATTCGATCTCATCACAAAATTGATTGCCCGTTATGACATCGCCGCGATTGGTCATTATGCGGATATCGTCAATATTGTTGACGAGAAAATGCTCACTCCGGCAAGCATTGAGACAGAGGGCGGCATTGTCGGGGCTTTCGCTGCGCAGCGTAATTTGCCGGTAGATCATGTGGAGTATTGTGACGGTGTCGCGTGGCGGATCCATTACCCACTGAATAATACGGGGCGGGTGAGTATTGTCTTAACCCATAATCATGATGCTAATTTAATGACGCGCTGTATCGCGTCGCTGGTGGATAACACCGACTGGCATGATTACGACATTATTATCCCCGTGATAAACACCACCGACCCGATTGTTTTGCAGACCGCGCGGGAAGTTGAAAAACTATTACCCGGCAAGGTTCAGGTGCTTGAGCTGAATAACTGCAGTGAAGTGCAGGCGGTAAATATTGCTGCGTCACACGCGGCGGGCGCGTCTTTATTGTTATTAGACGTAAGATCGGTTTTCGTCTTAAAAAGCTGGTTAAACACCTTACTCAATCCGATGGTGCGCCCGGAAGTGGCGTGTAGCGGGCCGAAGATCATTAGCTTTGATAAAAAGCTCATCAGCGCAGGGATGATTGTTGGTGCGGATAACGGCATCGCGAATGTCGGCGCCGGAGAAGACTGGCAATCTTTCGGTTACCAGGCTCGCTATCAGTGTGAACAAAATTACTCCGTGCTCAATAGCCTGTGTTTGCTTGTCAAAAAAGAGTGTTTCACACAGGCTGGCGGGCTGGATGAAAAATACACGTCGCTTGAAGTGAGTTCGGCGGCGTTTTGTCTGGCTGTGCAAAAAATGGGTTACGTCTCTGTCTGGACGCCGTACAGCATCATTGCCTCGGACAATTATCACTTTATGCAGAGTGAGTACCGTCAATCACTGCTACCGCAAATGACCGCGCTGATGGAAGACTTCAGCGAGGTATTTGCAGGCGATCCCGCGTATAGCAACTTTTTGTCGCTGAGTTCGCCACTCTTTACGCTGGACGCCAGCGTTATACAAAACCGCTGTTGTGCAAGCCCGGCGCATACGCCGGTGGTATTGCTGGTTTTGCGATCGCAGACCATTTATACAAAACGCTTAACGCACTATTTCCGCGTGATGGAAGAAGCCGGCGAGATCGCGCTTGTTATCAACGATGCGTTGCCTGCGCTACCCGCGTTACTCAGAACGCGTCCCGCCATCACCATTTTGGATGCTCAATTTAGTGAAAGTGATATCAACACCGTTACGCAGTTTCGCGCGATGACGGGGCAGGTTGTGCATTGTCTTTTCGATGAAAATGCCGAGCCGCTGATTGCACGCCAGAATAGCCAACCTCTGCCGTTTGATCGCTGGCTGGTATTAAATCCCGCGCTGGAAAAATGGGGGCGCGGCAAAGGGCTGGACGTTTTGCGAATCCCTGATTACCTCCCGCAGGAATGGTTTTCACAGGGTAAAGCCGTTGCGGTGAATGCTCCGCGGCGCGTGTTATGCCCTGTCTTTTCTCTCACCGGGAAAGAGCGGGACTTTATCTTTCAGCTGATAGAAAAAACGCATCACATTGTTGACTGGTATATTTTTGGCGAGTGTCCAGCCAGCTGGTACCCGCTGGTGAAGGGCACCTTCAGATACCATGCTAATCCTGTCTCGGTGGAGACGCTGGATGCGCTGAGCCCGGATGTGGTGATTTTGTTCCGCGATAATAACCATGAGCATCGGTTTGCGGATAGTTATGCCGTGTTGCAGTACGCCGCACGAAATATCACCGTTATTTGCAGTGATTTCCCTTGTTTCAGCGAGTATGACTTCGTGACGAAACTGAAACCTAAAATGGCGCTGTGGACGCAGGCCATCGACGATTTTGCCGCCAAAGGCAATCCGCTCTGCGAGAATCAAGAGCAAATCAACAACTTGCCAACAGATCGCTATCTCTTTGATGAACCGCGCCAACAAGCGCTGCTCGCCATGCTGAAACAATAGGTCATTTTACGGCAATGAAACCCGGTAGTGCGGCATTACCGGGTTTTTTGCTGACAGGGGATTACGTAAGCCCTGCCATTTTTCCGCCGCCTGCGCAGACCCGGCCAGTTTACCTTTAGCACCGGGGGGAAAAGCATAACAAAATGCCCCCTGTTTCACCGATAGCTCGCCAGGCGCGTCGTTATGATGAACAGATAATTCCTACGCGCGCAGGTTTGTGTCTATGGACAATAATATCTTTGTTACCAGCCCCCTTTTGCCACCGCTGGAAGAGTTTATTCCTTACCTTGAGAAGATCTGGAACAACCGGATCCTTACTAATGGCGGTGTTTTCCATCAGGAACTTGAAGAGGCGCTGGCAAGTTACCTTGGCGTGAAACATGTCTGCCTGTTCGCAAACGGCACGCTGGCGCTGCTCACCGCACTGCAGGCGCTCCGCGTTACCGGCGAGGTCATCACCACGCCTTACTCCTTTGTTGCCACCTCTCATACCCTGTTATGGAATGGTCTGACGCCGGTTTTCGCCGACATCGATCCGCAAACTTACAATATCAATCCTGAGCATGTTGAAGAGCTGATCACCCCACAGACCACGGCGATCATGCCGGTTCACTGCTACGGCATTCCCTGCGATGTGGACAAAATCCAGCAGGTCGCGGATATCTACGGTCTGAAAGTGATTTATGACGCGGCGCATGCGTTTGGCGTGAGGAAAAACGGCATCAGTATTTTGAACCACGGGGATTTGTCGGTTCTGAGTTTCCACGCAACGAAAGTGTTTAACACCTTCGAAGGCGGCGCGATTATTTGTCACGATGCGCGTACCAAGCAGCGCATCGATTATTTGAAGAACTTCGGTATTGCCGGGGAAACGCGCGTTGTCGCCCCTGGTATCAATGCCAAAATGAACGAAGTTGAAGCGGCATTTGGCTTGTTACAGCTTAAACATATCGATCAGGCGCTGGCCGATCGCCAGGCGCTTTACCAGCATTATGTGGAATTATTGCAGGGGATCGACGGCGTTCGTCTGCTGGATGTGCCTGCTGATGTGACCTGGAACCATGCTTACTTCCCGGTTTTGATTGAACCGGAGTTCGGCATCGATCGCGATTCGCTTTATGACGTGCTGAAAAATGCCGGCATTTTAACGCGTCGCTATTTCTACCCGCTGATTAGCTCCTTCAGTATGTATCGCGGGTTTGCTTCCTCGCAGAAAGAGAATTTGCCGTGCGCAAATGCTATCGCTGACAAAGTGCTGTGCTTACCGATTTATCCGGGGCTGGCGCGCGAAGATCAACAGCGTATCACTGACATCATTCGCGGTGTCGCCGCAACCGTGACACCCGGTGCGGCGGTGATTTCGCTGGAGGGCGCATGACGGCTATGCGCACTGCGATGATCCTCGATGCGGGATTTGCCTCGTTGCCTTTACAACGGGCGATCAAAACGGCGGGCTTTACCACGCTGGTGTGTAGCGGTAAGCCGCACGATGCGGGAATGAAATCGGCGGATATTGCCAAAGTACAGAATTACGCCGATTGCGATGCGGTGTTAGCGATTGCCCGCGAACACAATATTGCGGCCATTACGCCTGGCGTGACCGATGTCTCGTACCTGACGGGGAGTCGTGTTGCCGCCGAACTGGGCTTGCCTGGTTTTGACACGCCGGATGTCAGCGACACGCTTTTTCTTAAAGATCGCTTCCGCGCCTGGGCAGAGCAACAGGGCTATCCGATCCCGCGAGCGGTAAGACGTGCTGAAGATGCGCGCCATCTCCCGTTTCCGTTGCTGGTAAAACCGATTGATGCTTATAGCGGCATCGGCATTACCCTGGTGCAGCAGGCCGCAGAACTCAACGATGCCGTGGCAAAAGCACGTAGCGCTTCGCAAAACGGCGAGTGCGTGATTGAAACCTTTTGCCAGGGCGCGCTGTACAGCCACTCTGCGTTTATCCGTGGCGGGGAGATTGTCTGCGAATTTTTCGTCGATGAGTTCTGCACTGTCTACCCCTGGCAGGTCAACAGTAGCAGCTTGAGTCTTTCCCTGACGGAAAGCATGCGAGACCGCGTTAGCGAATGTATGCAAACCCTGGTGCGCCAGCTTCAACTGGTCGACGGTTTGCTGCACACCCAGTTTATAGCCAATGACGATGATTTCTGGCTTATCGAACTTACCCGGCGCTGCCCGGGCGATCTCTATTCCCGTTTGATTGAGCTTTCAACCGGCGTTGATTACTCCAGCGAGTTTGTTGCCCCGTTCCTGGGTTGCCAGCACGCCACGGCGTTTTCAGCGCGGCGACCTGCGCATCTTCGCGCTATTGCGCGGCACACTATTTCCAGCGATGTCGATACCCATTTTACCGGCTACCTTTTTGCGCCGCTGGCAGCACGCATTATCGAAACTATTCCGCTGAAATTGCCAGGCGATCGGCTGGAGCCCGCGCCGCGTGACAGGGCAGGGTTGGTATTCGCCGAATTTGATGATGTTGCTGAACTGGCGCGTCTGACGCCGCAGCTTAAAAACTATTTTTCCTTTAAAACGACGTAAGGACCGGATTATGGCTAAGCCCTTATCCCTGGCATTTATCGGCGGCGGCCTTAATTCCGCCATCGGTATGACCCATAAAATCGCCAGCCAGATGGATGGACATTTCCAGTTATCCGCCGGCTGTTTCAGCCGGGATGACGCCCTGAATCGGCAAACCGGCATGGCCTGGGGGCTTGATGAGAGCAAGATTTACCAGGATGCGTTGACACTGCTTGAGAAAGAGCACGCGCATCTGGATGCGGTGGTGGTGCTAACGCCCACGCCCGCGCATCGCGAAATTCTGATGGCGTGTCTGGAATATCCGCTGCCGATCATTTGTGAAAAAGCGTTAGTGGCGAGTGTCAAGGATGCTGAAGACATTCAGCAGCGCGTTGACGAGGTGAATAGCCAGCTCTACGTGACGTTCAACTATACCGGTTATCCGATGGTGCGCGAATTACGCCAGCGTTTGCAAAGCGGCGCGCTGGGCCGAATTCAGCACGTGATGGTTGAGATGCCACAAGAGGGTTTCAGCCGCTGTCGCAGTGACGGTAGCATCGCGTTGCCGCAAACCTGGCGGCGCACGGATAACGCGATCCCGACGGTATCGCTGGATCTTGGCGTACATGTCCATCAGCTGGTGGAATTCCTCACCGAGAAACATGCGCTGGATGTCTATGCCGTTAACAGTACCTTTGCCCGTGTGCCGGGCGTCGTTGACACGGTGAATATCGTCTCACGTTATAGCGATGATGTGGTGTGCAACTACTGGTATGGCAAGGCGGCGCTGGGTTATCGCAACGGTTTGCGGATCAGGGTGTATGGCACAGAAGGCAGCGCGGAATGGCTGCAAATGGAGCCCGAGTATTTACGTACCGCGGATATTCACGGCAACGTTAGCATTATTGACCGCACGGCGAGTGACAACACGGTGGCGAACCAGGAGCGGTACTGCCGCTTTAAAGCTGGCCATCCCGCCGGGTTTATTGAAGCCTTTGCGAACTATTACTGTGATATCGCAGCAGCATTACGCGGCGAAGCGAATGGTTATGCTATTGGCTCGCAGGTGGCTTTAAAAGGATTAGCTTTCCTTGAAAGCGCCAACAAAAGCGCATTAGCGCAACAAAAAATCATACTGTGATAGCCACTTATTGTGTACTGAATGAGTCTCTGAGGTAGATATGTCTATTCTTGAAAAAATTAGCGAGTCCAGAAACCATTTTCTCGATACGATCGACGAAATGCAGAACAATGGTCGTCCGTTGGTATTATGCGGTGCCGGTTATTTAGGGCAAAAAACATGGGAATTTTTGACCAGCCAGAATGTGAAAGTTGATTATGTCGCGGTCAATGAGAAATATTTTACCGAAGGTTCAACCTTTTACGGTTACGATATCATCAATTTAGACCAACTGGCCCGACAAGAAGGCACCTATAATTACATTCTGGCTATCCAGTATGTGAGCGCTGAATTAGAAGCGATGCTCGCAAACAATGCTGAAAGCATATTGATCTTCGATCACTCTTTTATTGGCGTGAATACCGATACGCTTTATACCGCCGAATTTTGTCAGGAAAATGAGGCTGCTTTGACGGAGTTTTATAACTCCTTAGGCGATGAGCGCTCAAAAGAAACGCTGGTGGCGTTTATTAATCAACGTATTTGCGCGCGCAGCTTGTACTACGGTAAATATTTCGATCCTAACCACTATCTTGCAGAAGACCTGGTGCGTTTGCAGGATAACGAAGTGTATGTCGATTGCGGTGCTTACGATGGTGACAGCGTGGTTGCATTCCTGAAAGCTGCGCAGAAGCAGGGCGTGAAGAAACCCGCAAAAATCCTCGCTTTTGAACCAGAAGAGAAAAACTTCGCTTTATTACAACGCGCTGATATTGGCGATGTTGAACTGAAAGCCATCAATAAAGGTGTCTGGTCGGAAAATACCACATTACGCTTTGATTCCGGAATGGATACCTCGTCTCGTTTAAGCGAAGGGGAAGGTAACACGTCCATTGATGTGGTCAGCATTGATAATGCCCTTGAAGGCACGAATTACGCTACATTTATTAAAATGGATATTGAGGGGGCAGAACTGGAAGCGCTAAAAGGTGCGCAACATACCATTCGTGCATCTTTGCCTGTTCTGACTATTAGCTTGTATCACAAGCCGGAAGATTTGCTGACGATCCCGCAATACATTCGTGAACTGTCGGATAATTATCGTTTTTATTTGCGCGGACATCATCCGGCGCTGGCTTTTGAGCTGGTGTTATATGCATTACCGGCCGGGAGAACGGTTCAATAAAGTCAAATAACCCCCATTTCGCCCACTATTCATCCGATTAAAACCACTCCAGAATCGGATAATCGTGCCGATAACTCAATTAACGCAGGGCTGTTTATCGTGAATTCACTCTATACCGCTGAAGGTGTAATGGATAAACACTCGCTGTGGCAGCGTTATGTACCTCTTGTGCGTCACGAAGCATTGCGCCTGCAGGTGCGTTTGCCGGCGAGTGTGGAACTGGACGACCTGCTACAGGCGGGCGGTATCGGTTTACTGAATGCAGTAGACCGATATGACGCTCTGCAAGGAACGGCATTTACCACTTACGCAGTACAGCGTATTCGTGGGGCGATGCTGGACGAATTGCGCAGCCGCGATTGGGTGCCGCGCAGCGTTCGGCGTAATGCCCGCGAAGTGGCGCAGGCAATGGGGCAACTTGAGCAAGAACTGGGACGTAACGCGACGGAAACAGAAGTGTCGCAGCGTCTTGGAATTCCTGTAGAGGAATACCGTCAGATGCTGCTCGATACCAATAACAGCCAGCTTTTCTCCTATGATGAATGGCGGGAAGAGCATGGCGACAGTATCGAGCTGGTCACTGACGATCATCAACAGGAAAACCCGTTATTCCAGTTAATGGAAAGTAATTTACGTCACCGGGTCATGGAAGCGATTGAATCGCTGCCGGAACGTGAACAACTTGTCCTGACACTGTACTACCAGGAAGAACTCAATCTGAAAGAGATTGGCGCCGTTCTGGAAGTCGGGGAATCGCGAGTAAGCCAGCTCCATAGCCAGGCCATTAAGCGCTTACGTACCAAGCTGGGTAAGTTATAGGTCGGTGATTCTGCATCACTCCTGGTAAATGCCGTACAACGCATTGACAACCAGGAGTTATCATGACGGTGCAGCAACCTAAAAGACGGCCTCTAAGCCGCTACCTTAAAGACTTTAAACACAGCCAGACGCATTGCGCACACTGCCACAAGCTGCTTGATCGCATCACGCTGGTACGCCGGGGCGAAATCGTGAATAAAATCGCGATTTCGCGTCTGGATATGCTGTTGGATGAAGCGGCCTGGCAACAAGAGCAAAAAGAGTGGGTCGCACTCTGTCGTTTTTGCGGCGATCTGCACTGCAAAGAGCAGAGCGATTTCTTCGATATCATCGGTTTTAAACAATATCTCTTCGAACAAACCGAAATGAGCCACGGTACGGTGCGCGAGTATGTCGTGCGTTTGCGCCGCCTCGGCAACCATCTCACTGAACTTAATATTTCCCGACAGCTGCTTGAAGAAGGGTTCCTCGACGAAAATCTGGAACCGTGGTTACCTGCGACCAGCACCAATAATTATCGGATTGCCTTGCGCAAATATGCTCAGTTTAAAACCCAGATGCGTTTTGCCTCCGTGCAAAAAATCGCTGTAGGTGCAACATCTGATTTATATTAAAAAGGAATAAGATGTAGCCGAGTTGTGCTTGTACTTAGCGTCAGGCACCTTACACTACAGCCAATTTCTTTATCGGGGTAACTATGAAACTAGCACTTTTGGGACGTCAGGCGCTGATGGGTGTGATGGCCGTCGCGCTGGTAGCAGGTATGAGCGTGAAAACATTCGCGGCGGAAAACCTGCTCAATAAAGTCAAAGAGCGTGGCACGCTGTTGGTGGGTCTGGAAGGCACGTATCCGCCGTTTAGTTTCCAGGGCGACGACGGCAAGCTTACTGGTTTTGAAGTGGAATTCGCCGAAGCGTTGGCGCAGCATCTTGGCGTAAAAGCATCCCTGAAACCCACCAAATGGGACGGCATGCTGGCATCGCTGGATTCTAAACGCATCGACGTGGTGATTAACCAGGTCACCATCTCCGATGAGCGCAAGAAAAAGTATGATTTCTCCACGCCCTATACCGTTTCTGGTATCCAGGCGCTGGTGAAAAAAGGGAACGAAGCGGGCATCAAATCCGCCGCGGACCTGAAAGGCAAGAAAGTGGGCGTGGGTCTCGGCACTAACTATGAAGAGTGGCTGCGTAAGAACGTGCAGGGCGTTGATATTCGCACCTATGATGATGACCCGACAAAATATCAGGATCTGCGCGTTGGCCGTATTGATGCCATCCTGGTCGATCGTCTGGCCGCGCTGGATCTGGTGAAGAAAACCAAAGATACGCTGGCGGTAGCGGGGGATGCGTTTTCACGTCAGGAATCCGGCGTTGCGCTGCGTAAAGGTAATGACGATTTGCTGAAAGCTATCGACGCAGCCATTGCCGAGATGCAAAAAGACGGCACCATGAAAACGCTGTCGGAAAAATGGTTTGGCGCGGATGTGACGAAGTAATCGTTGCCCGCTAAAAAAAGGCGCTTAATCAAGCGCCTTTTTTATTTGATCGCTTTTAGTGTGCATAATAAAAAGCAGTTGCTAACGTTACCCGGTCTTCGGAGGTTTTATGCCCTTGCACAATGTGACCCGCTTTCCGCGCCTTGAGTTGATTGGCGCGCCCACGCCGCTGGAATATTTGCCGCGGCTTTCCGATTACCTGGGACGCGAAATTTTTATTAAACGCGATGATGTCACGCCGGTGGCGATGGGTGGCAATAAGCTGCGCAAACTCGAGTTTCTGGCGGCGGATGCGCTGCGCGAGGGCGCTGATACGCTGATTACCGCCGGGGCGATTCAGTCCAATCACGTTCGTCAGACGGCGGCCGTGGCGGCCAAATTAGGTCTGCACTGCGTTGCGCTATTAGAAAACCCGATTGGTACCACAGCAGAAAACTACCTCACCAATGGCAACCGCTTGCTGCTGGATCTGTTTAATGCGCAGATCGAAATGTGCGATGCGCTGACGGATCCCACTGCGCAACTGGAGGAACTGGCGACGCGTGTTGAAGCACAGGGTTTTCGCCCTTATGTGATCCCGGTTGGTGGCTCAAACGCGCTGGGCGCAATGGGGTATGTGGAAAGTGCGCTGGAAATCGCCCGGCAATGCGAAGATGCGGTGGCCCTTTCGTCGGTGGTGGTGGCTTCCGGCAGTGCCGGTACGCACGCCGGGCTGGCGGTCGGGCTTGAGCAACTGATGCCGGAGGTGGAGCTGATTGGCGTGACGGTTTCGCGTAGCGTTGCGGATCAGAAACCGAAAGTGGTGACGCTGCAACAGGCGATTGCGCGAGAACTCGAATTGCAGGCCAATGCCGATATTCTGTTGTGGGATGATTACTTCGCGCCAGGCTACGGCACGCCGAATGATGAAGGAATGGAAGCGGTCAAATTGCTTGCCCGTCTGGAAGGCATTTTGCTCGATCCGGTTTATACCGGCAAAGCGATGGCCGGGTTACTGGATGGTATTGAACAGAATCGCTTTAAAGATAACGGGCCAATCCTGTTTATCCATACGGGCGGCGCACCGGCGCTGTTTGCCTATCACCCCCATATTTAATTCCCAGGCAGAGCAAAAATAATGCAAGAGAGTCTACAACTGGTTATCGACTCCGCGCCTTACCTGTTAAAGGGCGCGGTATTTACACTGCAACTCAGTATTGGCGGGATGTTTTTTGGTTTACTGCTGGGCTTTCTGCTGGCGCTGATGCGCATGTCGTCGTTCTTACCTGTGCGCTGGCTGGCGCGTTTTTACATTTCGATTTTTCGCGGTACGCCGCTTATCGCCCAGTTATTTATGATCTACTACGGTCTGCCGCAGTTTGGTATTGAGCTGGATCCTATTCCGTCGGCGATGATTGGTCTGTCACTTAATACGGCGGCCTACGCAGCGGAGACGCTGCGCGCGGCGATTTCGTCCATCGATAAAGGGCAGTGGGAAGCGGCGGCCAGTATAGGCATGACGCCGTGGCAAACACTGCGTCGCGCGATTCTGCCGCAGGCCGCGCGTGTCGCGCTGCCACCGTTGAGCAACAGTTTTATTAGCCTGGTGAAAGATACGTCCCTGGCAGCCACTATCCAGGTGCCGGAACTGTTCCGTCAGGCGCAGTTAATCACCTCCCGTACGCTGGAAGTGTTCACTATGTACCTTGCGGCGTCGCTGATTTACTGGGTAATGGCGACGGTGCTTTCTTCGCTGCAAAACTATTTCGAAAACCAGCTTAATCGTCAGGAGCGTGATCCGAAATGAGTGCTATCGACGTGAAAAACCTGGTGAAAAAATTCCACGGCCAGACGGTGTTGCACGGTATCGATCTTGAGGTGCAACAGGGCGAAGTGGTGGCGATTATTGGCCCGAGCGGCTCCGGTAAAACCACCTTGTTGCGCAGTATTAACCTGCTTGAACAGCCGGAGAACGGCACAATCCGCGTGGGTGATATCACCATTGATACCGCGCGATCGCTGAGCCAGCAGAAAAGTGCTATCCGCCAGTTACGCCAGCATGTCGGGTTTGTCTTTCAGAACTTCAATCTGTTCCCGCACCGGACAGTGCTGGAGAACATTATTGAAGGGCCGGTGATCGTGAAAGGCGAGCCCAAAGACGAGGCGGCCGCGCGGGCGCGCGAACTGCTGGTAAAAGTGGGGCTGAGTGGCAAAGAGAATCGCTACCCGCGGCGCTTGTCGGGCGGGCAGCAGCAGCGTGTGGCGATAGCCCGCGCGCTGGCGATGCGTCCGGATGTGATCCTCTTCGACGAGCCGACGTCCGCGCTCGATCCTGAGCTGGTGGGTGAAGTGCTTAATGCCATTCGCCAGCTGGCGCAGGAAAAACGCACGATGGTGATTGTCACGCATGAGATGAGCTTTGCGCGTGACGTGGCGGACAGGGCAATATTTATGGATCAGGGGCGCATTGTGGAACAAGGACCCGCGAAAGCGCTGTTTGCCAACCCGCAGCAACCGCGTACGCGCCAGTTTCTGGAAAAATTCCTCATGCAGTAATGCCCTCGCGGTTCAGCGCCCATTGCGGCTGAATCGCGTTAATTTCACTTAAGTTAAAGTTCACTGGTTTTATTACGTACAAATTTTGCAGGGATATTTCCCGGCTTTCTGTTGTGCGCCTGAAACGCCAGGCCGTTATTCCCTCCTGAAGATACCGTTAACGTTGGCGTTAAACGCAACTTATTTCCGGCGGTATCGATATTTTATATTTATAATTAAGTTTTATGTGTTAGTTTATTGTATACAAAATAATGATTATTAAAACCAGGGGTATTACCGGTCGGTATGCAGGATACAGAATTCTTTACCTGGCGTCGTGACATGATGTCGCGGTTCCAGGAGATGACAACATCCCAGGATGTTTATTCCGAATTACAGCGGCAGACACAGCTGCTGGAATTTGATTATTTTTCGCTTTGCGTTCGTCACCCGGTGCCTTTTACCCGGCCGAAGTTGAGCGTTGAAACCTCTTATCCACAAGCGTGGATGCAGCATTATCAGGCAGAGAATTACTTTGCTATTGACCCGGTGCTGAAGGCTGAAAACTTCATTCAGGGACATCTTCCCTGGAATGACAAACTCTTTCGCGATGCCACGGTATTGTGGGATGCCGCACGGGATCACGGATTGCGTAAAGGTATTTCGCAGTGCCTGATGTTGCCCAATCATGCGATGGGTTTTTTGTCCGTGTCGCGTACCAGTCTGTTTGGCAAAATGATGTCGGATGATGAAATTGAATTGCGCCTGCAGACGTTGGTGCAGTTAAGCCTGCTGGCATTAACGCGTCTGGAAGATCAGATGGTGCTGGCGCCTGAAATGAAATTCAGTAAGCGTGAACGTGAAATTCTCAAGTGGACGGCGGAAGGTAAAACATCTGCAGAGATCGCGATGATTTTATCCATCTCCGAAAACACCGTTAATTTTCATCAAAAAAATATGCAGAAGAAATTTAACGCGCCGAACAAAACACAGATCGCGTGCTACGCAGCGGCGACAGGGATGATTTAAATATCCCTTATGTTTTGCCCGGCAACGATAGCCAGCTGACAAACTTATTTTGGCAGCCGGTTATTATTTACTGGCGATAGGCTTGTTTAATTTGCTTAACAGTATCGGAAAATACCGTCGCCTGAGCTTCGTCTTCCATTTGTTCGATTTGCTTTTCCATTTTAAGGATAACGCGTCCGGCGTCTGCCTGGCCCATGGCCTGCAGCATCAGCGTAATCATTGATTTCAGGCAGGAGACTTCCAGCGCCAGTTCCTTTGCATTATCAGCAGTGGAAAAATCAGGTGTGCTCAATTTATTTTCCTCGTTACGGTGTCGCGCAGGTGCGCGACGGACACTGTCAAAGCGGCGGAGTATACCATAATGATGGCAAAAGAAAGCAGTGGTTGTTTTTTGATCATTGTTTTCAGTTTATTAAATTAAACCTGACGGTAATTAACGGTACTGCGTTTAATTGTCGAAGAATATATGTTTAAGCAAGGTTTAGAGGCAGTTAATTGTTGTTACATGCAAAGCGTGCTCATAATCATACATGCAAAGACAATTTTCGAGTAACTTTTTGAAAAGCAGGGCTAAAACTTTTTTAGCGCTGCGCTTTAAAAGATCGCGGGACTTTCCACACGCTGTATAACTTAATTTCCAAAAACGCGAACAAAATCGAAAGTTACTGGTTTTTTAACCTTTCACTGTTAGATGAAAAAAAGTTAATATACCTTGAATTAGGCTTTTGTCGCGTTATCCCTATTCCGGAGATACTCCATTGATCAACGTACTACTTGTTGATGACCATGAACTGGTGCGCGCAGGGATACGACGCATTCTTGAAGACATTAAGGGCATAAAAGTTATCGGTGAGGTCAACTGTGGGGAAGATGCCATTAAATGGTGTCGCGCCAATACGGTTGATGTCGTTCTGATGGATATGAACATGCCCGGTATCGGCGGCCTTGAAGCGACGCGGAAAATCGCGCGTGGTAATGCTGATACCAAAGTGATTATGCTTACTGTCCACACTGAAAACCCACTGCCCGCGAAAGTGATGCAGGCAGGAGCAGCAGGCTACCTCAGCAAAGGCGCTGCGCCGCAGGAAATGGTGAACGCTATCCGCTCTGTGCAGTCTGGTCAGCGCTATATCGCTTCCGACATTGCTCAGCAAATGGCGCTTAGCCAAATCGAACCCGAAAAAACGGACTCGCCGTTCGACAGTTTGTCTGAACGTGAATTGCAGATTATGCTGATGATCACCAAAGGCCAGAAGGTCAATGAGATCTCAGAACAGCTACATCTGAGCCCAAAAACGGTGAATAGCTACCGCTATCGTATGTTCAGCAAATTGAACATTCACGGCGACGTCGAACTGACGCACCTCGCTATTCGCCACGGGTTGTGCAATGCGGAGACGTTAATAAGTCAGTGACTGAAGTTTTTGATTCGAAAGCATTTCTCAAAACGGTTACCAGTAAACCCGGCGTCTATCGTATGTATGATGCCGGCGGCACTGTTATCTATGTCGGTAAAGCGAAAGACCTGAAAAAACGGCTTTCCAGCTATTTTCGCAGCAACCTTGCCTCGCGCAAAACGGAAGCGCTGGTTGCACAGATCAAACAGATTGATGTCACCGTTACCCATACGGAAACCGAAGCGCTGTTGCTTGAGCATAACTACATCAAGCTCTACCAGCCTCGGTATAACGTGCTGCTGCGTGACGATAAATCCTACCCGTTTATTTTTCTCAGCGGTGATACGCATCCTCGTCTTTCCATGCATCGCGGTGCGAAGCATGCCAAAGGGGAGTACTTTGGGCCTTTCCCGAACGGTTATGCTGTGCGCGAGACGCTGGCGCTGCTGCAGAAAATTTTCCCTGTTCGCCAGTGTGAGAACAGCGTCTATCGCAACCGCTCACGCCCCTGCCTGCAATACCAGATTGGTCGCTGCCTTGGGCCGTGTGTCGCCGGGTTGGTCAGCGAAGAGGAGTATGCGCAGCAGGTTGACTATGTGCGCCTCTTTCTTGCCGGTAAAGATGATCAGGTACTGACTCAGCTTATCGCGCGTATGGAAAAAGCCAGCCAGGCGCTGGAGTTTGAAGAAGCGGCGCGTATCCGCGACCAGATTCAGGCCGTACGCCGTGTGACCGAAAAACAGTTTGTTTCTAATACTGGCGATGATTTAGACGTTATTGGCGTGGCTTTTGATGCCGGAATGGCCTGCGTGCATGTGCTGTTTATCCGGCAGGGAAAAGTGCTTGGCAGCCGCAGCTATTTCCCGAAAGTGCCAGGCGGGACTGAGCTTGGCGAAGTAGTGGAGACATTTGTTGGCCAGTTCTACTTGCAGGGGAGCCAGATGCGTACCCTGCCGGGTGAAATTTTGCTCGATTTCAATTTGAGCGATAAAACGCTGCTGAGCGACTCGCTTTCCGAACTCGCTGGCAGGCGGGTGAATGTGCAAACCAAACCGCGCGGTGACCGTGCGCGTTACCTTAAACTGGCGCGTACCAACGCCGCTACGGCGCTGACAACCAAACTTTCTCAGCAATCCACGGTTCACCAGCGGCTTGCTGCGCTGGCCAGCGTGCTTAAGCTGCCGGAAGTGAAGCGCATGGAGTGTTTCGACATCAGCCATACGATGGGGGAGCAAACCGTGGCCTCATGCGTCGTATTTGATG
Source organism: Kosakonia sp. AG348 (assembly GCF_003337365.1). NCBI lineage: Bacteria > Pseudomonadati > Pseudomonadota > Gammaproteobacteria > Enterobacterales > Enterobacteriaceae > Kosakonia > Kosakonia sp. AG348. The sequence continues at coordinate 325,139 of NZ_QPJR01000004.1, read as the reverse complement.
CCAATGGGCCGTTGCGTGCGGAGTATCGACGCTACAACATCAGTGGTATCACGCCGGGTGATGACTACGCGGCGATGAATCAGGTGCTGCGTCGCCGCTACGGTAAAGCGATCGAAGAGAGCAAAATCCCCGATGTGATCCTTATCGATGGTGGTAAAGGGCAATTAGGGCAGGCGAAAGCCGTTTTTGCCGAACTGGATGTGGCGTGGGATAAAAATAAACCGTTGCTGTTGGGCGTAGCAAAAGGGGCCGATCGCAAAGCCGGTCTGGAAACGTTGTTCTTTGAGCCGGAAGGTGAGGGCTTTAGCCTGCCGCCGGATTCACCAGCACTGCACGTTATCCAGCATATTCGCGATGAGTCACACGATCACGCCATCAGTGGACACCGCAAAAAACGCGCGAAAGTGAAAAACACCAGTTCACTGGAGACCATTGAAGGTGTCGGACCGAAGCGACGTCAGATGTTGTTAAAATATATGGGCGGTTTACAAGGTTTACTCAATGCAAGTATTGATGAAATCTCAAAAGTGCCGGGGATCTCGCAAGGACTGGCAGAAAAGATCTACTACTCGTTGAAACATTAAGGGCTCTGTAGCACCATAGAGCGAATATTTACGGACAACAGACAGTTAACGCCACTATGCGATTTAATATCCCTACGTTGCTTACCCTATTTCGCGTCATCCTGATCCCGTTTTTCGTGCTGGCGTTTTATCTTCCCTTTCCGTGGGCGCCGTTTGTTTGTGCACTAATTTTCTGTTGTGCTGCGGTAACCGACTGGTTTGACGGTTTTCTGGCGCGTCGCTGGAATCAAAGTACCCGTTTTGGTGCCTTCCTCGATCCTGTTGCTGACAAAGTGCTGGTTGCGATTGCGATGGTGCTGGTCGCAGAACACTACCACAGCTGGTGGGTAACGCTGCCGGCGGCAACGATGATCGCGCGTGAGATCATTATCTCTGCGTTGCGTGAATGGATGGCGGAAATGGGTAAGCGCAGCCGTGTGGCCGTTTCGTGGATTGGTAAAGTCAAAACCACGTCGCAGATGGTCGCGCTGGTATGGCTCCTCTGGCGTCCGAATATCTGGGTTGAATATGCCGGCATTGCGCTGTTTTTCGTTGCCGCAGTATTAACGCTGTGGTCAATGCTGCAATACCTCAATGCTGCGCGTGGCGATCTGCTTGAACCGTGATCGTTTCGTCGCAATTTTCAGCAAACGATCCGGGTTTTGAAAAATATCGTTGACTCAGTGCGTCAGGTAAGTAGAATGCAACGCATCGGAAGGCAGCGTAGCTCGCCAGATGATTGTAAAATCAAGAGATTACAAGAAATCTTGATAATGCGGGAATAGCTCAGTTGGTAGAGCACGACCTTGCCAAGGTCGGGGTCGCGAGTTCGAGTCTCGTTTCCCGCTCCAGTTTAACGCATCGGCTATATTAGCGGGTGTGGGTTGCAAAACCTGTAGTATTCAGGCGCGTTAGCAAAGCGGTTATGTAGCGGATTGCAAATCCGTCTAGTCCGGTTCGACTCCGGAACGCGCCTCCAATTTCCTTCCCGAGCCCGGATGGTGGAATCGGTAGACACAAGGGATTTAAAATCCCTCGGCGTTCGCGCTGTGCGGGTTCAAGTCCCGCTCCGGGTACCATGGGAAAACTAGAATAAAATCAATGATAAGCAGTGTCGTGAAACCGCCCCTAAAGGCGGTTTTTTTATGCCTGTATTTCATGTTCCATAATATCGTTTCGTAATATTTTTACCCGTTCAACGGTGGGAGCGACAGCAACCTTGCGGCCATAATGCGCAGTTTGTACAACTCATCTATGTCCTGAAATTTCCTTTTTTCATTTCGCTTTCCTTACAGAGCGGTGTCATAACTCATGCATTTGCTGACGCGTATAAGCTTACCTGTGCTAGTGCGCTGGCAATCATCTGCCTGGAACGTTGTAGAGAGTGAACAAAATGCTGACCCCTTAACGAAGGGAAGAGCGGTGTGAGCATGTACATTGAACATGCCAGCACTCACACCTGATGGCGGTGATTAACCCACTTCCGGGAGCAACCCGGCGACGATAGAGAACTGAATAACAATAATCGCGACACCGCAGGCAAAAATCAGACACAGCGCCGGTTTGCCGCCGAGTACGCGATAACCGCTTTGCGAATGATGCTTACGGCTTTGCCATGCCAGCATTGAAGGCAACAACAGCGCCAGCACGGAAAGAGCAACGCCGGCATAGCCCAACGCCATTACAAAGCCACGCGGGTAAAACAGCGCAAACGCCAGCGGTGGCAGAAACGTGATAGCGCCTGTCTGTAAACGCCCTGCGACATTGTTGCGGCGCTGGAACAAATCGGCAAGGTAATCAAAGAGACCGAGCGATACACCAAGGAAAGAGGTTGCAAGCGCCAGGTCTGCAAACAGATGTACCGCTAACTCAACGTGTGGTGATGCCACCACTTCGCGTAATGCCTGCAACAGACCATTAAGCCCGGCCTGGCTGGCCAGCAGGCCGGTGAAGGTCTGGGAATCAATACTGCCAAGCGTCGCCAGTTGCCAGAAAATATAGGCTACCAGCGGGATGGCGCTGCCGGTAATAAACACCCCGCGCAGTTTACGAATATTGCCGCCCATATAACTGACGATGCTGGGGACGCTGCCGTGAAAACCAAATGAGGTGAAAATGACCGGTATGGCCGACAGCGCCAGACCTTTTTCCAGCGGCATGGTCAGCAAATTAGCCTTATGAATATGCGGCATCAGCAGCGCCAGCATCACTACCAGGAACAACAGTTTGGCGCTGAACAGAAAACGGTTAAACAGATCGACCAGTGAGGTTCCTGCGCACACAACGCCGCCGGCAACAAAAGTGAACAGTAACACACCAGCCGTGGGCGAAAGCGAAATGTTAAGCCACGCGCTGATGCTTGCGGCCAGCAATTCACCTGCGCCACTGATATATGCCGCCGTCAGCGCATACATCAAAAACATCATGCTAAAGCCTGTCACCCACTGACCATATTTCCCCAGATAACGACGGGCCAGCGATCCAAGTCCGGTATCTGCCGGGACATGCTGATAAACCTCCAGTAGAAGAAGGGCGGTGTAACACATCACGGCCCATAAAGTGAAAAGTAAAACAAAAGTGGTTGCAAAACCTACGCCTGCCGCTGCCAGCGGCATTGCCAGCATTCCCGCGCCGATGGTGGTTCCGGCCACGATAAAAACACTACCCAGTGTTCGATTCTTCACGCTTTCCTCTGTAATAAAACGCACTGCCAGCTCAAGATGCGGCGCAGAGTAAGGCAATTCAGTGATTTCGTCAAACAACCGTTACATGAGCTGTATTCATTTCTTTACGACAACCTTCTTTCGGACACCAGCGAAGAAAAATTGCCAGATTTGCCTACTTCATAAGGAAGACGTTTTTACGCGGCAATCCGGCGTAACCTAAAAAATATTCTTAACCCTCAACATATTGAGGGCGGGCAATGCCGGGTAATAATCCCTTTACAACGCGATGGCCGCGCAGCGGAAACCTGCTTGCTCATGGTCACTGGCAAATTCACTGGTTTGGAGGCCAGAGATAGCATTGCCAGAATCTCGCCAGCAAAAGGATAGGGGGACGAGGGAAATCTGTCCGATCATTGACCCGGCCTTTGCTCAAGGCTTGCCGGAAGATGAGTGGATTATTGACAATGTCGACTGGCTGACCGGGTTGTTTTTTGAAAATGGCGTCCCGCTCGAAACGGCAATTATCGCTACTTTAAACCTACCGTGAATAAGCAGGACTGGCGCTGCACCAGCTGTGCCGGATGCATGTAAACCTGTTTTAGCGCAACATCCACAGTAAATGTTGAGTTTATGATGCATCTTTTTCGGGGAGGAGCTATGACATCCATTCACGGTCATGAAGTGTTGAATATGATGATTGAAACAGGCGAGCGTTATTCAAACGAGAGTCTGACGGCGGCAATTATTCAGCGGTTTGGCGAAACGGCGCGTTTTCATACCTGCTCAGCGGAAGGAATGACGGCGGCTGAACTGGTCGCATTTCTGGAATCACGCGGAAAGTTTATTCCGGTGGAAGAGGGGTTTTCTACTCACGAAAGTAAAATCTGCAGGCATTAATAAAAAAGGCGGTAAAGAATATTCTTTACCGCCGGTAATATTAGTTTTGTGTGTCCAACGTCGCCAGTTCTTTATCGATGAAATAAAGACCCTCGCCGCTTTTACCTGCCAGTGTTAATTTATCAATCACTGATTTAAACAGTTTTTCTTCTTCATGCTGTTCCGCCACATACCATTGCAGGAAATTAAATGTTGGATAATCCTGAGTGGTCATCGCAACATGCGCCAGCTCGTTAATTTTCTGCGTGATCAGTTGTTCATGTTCGTACGTTGCGCGAAACAGAACATCGAGTGAAGCATACTCAGCAACCGGCGATTCAATGGCATTGATACGTGGCAGGCTGCCGGTATCAGTCAGGTAATCAAACAGGCGCTGCATATGCGTCATCTCTTCCTGCGCGTGGCGGCGCAGGAACGCGGCCGCACCCTCAAAACTATGGTAGCTGCACCATGCGCTCATCTGCTGATAGAGCAGGGAAGAAAACAGTTCCAGATTCATTTGTTCATTTAATTTTTCGATCATCTCTGCTTTTAACATGGCGCGGCTCCATAAATATAATTATCAGGCGAAAGGAGCGCTCACTATAATTTGTTATTTAATTATTTGCAAAAGGTAAAATAAAAAATAAATGCATTGAGAAGATAATGAGAATAACACGCATTGCCGGCAATTAATTAAATGAATGAGAATTGTTTTTATTTTTAATAAAAAGATAAGCCAGTAGAATTATACTGGCTTAAGAATTTACCAGGTCGGTTTGGTTTGTGTAAAAGCCACACCACGGCACTGGTACTGAATAGTTACTTTCGTATTCATACAGACCGAGCCGCTAATCAGGCTACAGGTTTGCACCGGCTGACCGTAAGGCACTGCGGTGGCATACCCCATCTGTTGGCACTGTTTATTAGCAGTCCCCTGCGCGGTGTAGGTGTCGTATTTTGCAGTTTGCATCATCGACTGGTTATAGCTCAGGCGTACCAGACCGCTAATGGTATCCACGCTACTGACTTCCGCTTCTTTCGTCATCGTGCATCCCGCGAGCAGGAGCAGCGAGGCGGCTACAACTATTCTCTTCATGAAATCACTCTGTTTCATTTTGGCATGATCTCATCTTATCGCGTTGATTTGCAGGCAATCGACAGAATAACCCGCCGAACAGCCTCTACTAATCGCGACGGCAATGCGCGAAGAGCAAAAACTGTGAGCCTGCTTCTGATTTTTAAAACCATTTTTCATTAAATTTGAAAGTATGTTTGTCAGGTAGTAAGGTTTACCCAACCTTTGCTATCTGAAGCATGTTACAGGAGATCAAAAATGAAAATTGCACTGATGATGGAAAACAGCCAGGCGGCGAAAAACGCCATCATCCTCAAAGAGCTGAAGACGGTTGCCGATGAGAAAGATTTCCCGGTATTTAACGTCGGGATGAGCGATGAGAACGACCACCATCTGACTTATATCCACCTTGGTATTATGGCCAGTATTTTGTTGAATGCCAAAGCAGTGGATTTCGTGGTAACCGGCTGTGGCACTGGCCAGGGCGCGCTGATGTCACTGAATATTCATCCGGGTGTGGTGTGCGGTTACTGTATCGACCCAGCGGATGCTTTCCTGTTCGCACAGATCAACAACGGTAACGCACTGGCACTGCCGTTCGCCAAAGGTTTTGGCTGGGGCGCAGAACTGAACGTGCGCTTTATCTTTGAGAAAGCCTTTACTGGTCGTAAAGGGGAAGGTTACCCGCCGGAGCGCAAAGAACCGCAGGTGCGCAACGCGGGAATTCTGAACCAGGTGAAAGCGGCGGTGGTAAAAGAGAACTATCTCGATACGCTGCGCGCTATCGACCGTGAGCTGGTGAAAACCGCCGTTTCTGGTGAACGTTTCCAGAAATGCTTCTTTGAAAACTGCCAGAATAAAGAGATTGAAGCCTTCGTTCGCGAAGTCCTCGCCTGATAATAAAAAGCCGCAACAGATGTTGCGGCTTTTATCTTTTTCCTTTCCTGCATCAGGCTTTCTGTTTACGTGACACGGCGCTACCCGCATCCTTTGTTAGCCGCAGCGTATCAATCATGCCCACCAGACAAATCAGCGCAATAAACACAAACGCCAGCCGAAAGCTGATCCCCTCAATGGCGGTTATTTGTAACCACGTACTGACATGCTCACCAATGCGAATACCAATCGCCCCCAGTGTAATGCCTAAGCCCACCGCCAATTGTGTCGCCGTGCTGAATAACGTGTTGGCATAACTCATTTGCGGCGACGGTACATCGGCAAATGCCAGCGTACTGACGCCGGTGAACTGCACCGAACGGAACACGCCGCCGAGATAGAGGATCACAAATGTCAGCCACTCCGGAGTATGCGCAGTCAGTAATGCGCAGGCCAGCAGCGCCAGCACATTGAGCGCGCCATTGATTAGCAGTAGCTTTTTGAAACCCAGCCAGCGGATAAGCGGCGTAGTGGCAGGCTTGATGGAAAGATTACCGGCAAACACCCCCAGCACTAACAACCCGGCGTGGAACGGATCCATGCCGAATCCGACCTGAAACAGCAGCGGCAACAGAAACGGCACGGCGCTAATAGAGGCGCGAAACAGTGAACCGCCGTACATGGTTACGCGAAATGTCGGCACTTTCATGGCGTCGAGGCGGATCATCGGCCATTTTGCGCGCTGAAAATGGCGCAGGGTAACAGCAAGTGTTAACGCGCCGAGTGCCAGCAAACCCAACGTTAGCGTACCTTGCGGATGCTCAGAACCTAACGCCTCCATAGCGTACACCAGGCTGACCATCGCCACAGAAGTGGCAATAAAACCCGGCAAGTCGAATGGACGGCGCTCCTCCTCGCGGATATTGGGGATAATGCGTAACGCCAGTGCAATCGCCAGCAGGCCCAGCGGCACATTAATAAAGAAGATCCAGCGCCAGTTGGCATAGTGGGTAATAAAACCACCGAGCGGCGGGCCAATAATGGGCGCGACCAGCGCGGGCCAGGTCAGCGTGGCGATAGCGGTAATGAGCTGGTGTTTCGGCGTGGTGCGCAACACCGCAAGACGGCCGACCGGCACCATTAACGCACCGCCGATGCCTTGTAAAATTCGCATCGAAACAAACATATCAACGCTGGTCGAAAACCCGCAAAGCACCGAGGCGAGGGTAAAGATCGCCAGTGCCAGCGAGAAAACATTGCGCGCACCAAAGCGATCAGCAATCCAGCCACTGGCGGGGATCAGCACTGCAAGTGTGATCAAATAGGCACTGATGCCAATATTGAGCGCGACGGCTTCCACCCCGAAGGTTTTCGCCATATCCGGCAACGCCGTGGCGATCACTGTGCCGTCGATAAACTCCATAAAGAAAGCGCCGGCTACCAGTAGCGCAGCGGGAGAAAGACCTCCTGTCTTTCGCGAAAGGGTGCTTTCACTCATTGTTGGGATGCCATTTGCAAAAATAATTGAAGATGCTAAAAATTTTTTTAGCGTGCTAACCGCAGGATTTATAATTGAATTTTTAACAAAGTTACTGCACTTTTGATTTTTGAAACGTGATTTCCATCACATTGAACTTGCTTTTTGTGATGCAGGTCATATTATATGCGCATTGAGACGTAACACCTGCATAACACATCGCCGGAGTAACAAATGAAACTGCGTAAAATCCTGAAGCATATGTTTGAAACCTATTGCAAAACTTTCAAAGACGTACCGCCAGGCGCTATGTTCTGATGATAAAAAAACCTGCTGCGAGCAGGTTTTTTTATGCCCGCCATTCGACGGCTGAAGGGGACAAAACTACTCTTGCCAGGCATTTCCCGCTACTATGACGCCCTTTAGTAAAGGAGCCTCATATGTCGCAAAATCTTTCTGCTGACCAGGAACTGGTCTCTGATGTCGTCGCCTGCCAGCTGGTCATTAAACAAATCCTTGATGTTATTGACGTCATCGCGCCGGTTGAAGTGCGCGAGAAAATGGCGAACCAGTTAAAAAGCATCGATTTTACTACCCATCCGGCAGCCGCCGATCCGGTGACCCGCCGCGCTATCCAGAAAGCCATTGCGTTGATCGAACTGAAATTCACCCCGCAGGGTGAAGCGCACTGATTTTATTCTTGCTGTGTTACGCCTGTCGGTCTGTGACACAGCGGGGATTTTGAAACGTTGTTTTGATCAACAATAACGCCACTGAATTCAACCAACCTTGTACAAAAGGAGTCGGGAATGAAAAAAGTGGCGGTGTTGTTGGCGCCCGGTTTTGAAGAAGCGGAAGCGATTATCACCATTGATATTTTGCGCCGCTTGCAGATTGAGGTCGAAACGCTGGCCTGTGCGGGGTCCCGCGCGGTGGTCAGTTATCACAATATTCCCATGGTGGCAGACAGCACGCTGGCCGAGCGCTCGCAGACGCTGTATGACGCCATCGTGCTGCCCGGCGGTCCGCAGGGCAGTGTCAACCTCGCCGCCAACCCGGCGGTGCTGCAATTTATTGAACATCATGACGCGGCGGGCAAATTTATTTGCCCAATTTGTTCGGCCGCCGCGCGCGTGCTGGGGGCAAACGGCTTACTGAAAGGTCGCCGCTATGTTTGCTCCGGTGATTTATATGAAAACGTGCGCGACGGCGAATATGTTGATGCGCCAGTGGTCGAAGATGGCAACCTGATCAGCGGCAAAGGTCTGGGACGGGCTTTTGATTTTGCCTTAACGATAGCCGCGCGCCTGCAAGGGAACGAAATCGCGGCGCGAGATCATGCCGAGCATATCTACTATAGCTGGTGATTTTTCCGCCCGGATGCGTCCTGTATCCGGGCACAAGGATAAGCTGGCTGATGTTATGGATTATCCTGCTTTTACCCTTCTTATTTGTCAGACAAAAACGGCTGATTTTATGTGATAAATCGCTGAATTTATGTACGGAATTACTGTAATTCAGCCGTGTGATGCCGCTCTCCTATGGAGAATCAATTTCCCGCTAAAACTATTTCCAGCACAGAGCTCCAGTGACGTATGGACTCTAATGCCTTGTTTTATGAACTTTTAAAAGACCTGATGAGTTGTTTTCCCTACATAAAAGAATGCTAAAGCTGGAGTTTACCATGCACAAATTCACTAAAGCGTTGGCGGCCATCGGCCTGGCTGCCGTTATGTCACAATCCGCTATCGCTGAAACCATGAAGCTCGGATTTCTGGTTAAACAACCGGAAGAGCCATGGTTCCAGACGGAGTGGAGATTCGCCGACAAGGCAGGCAAAGATTTAGGTTTCGAAGTGATCAAAATCGCCGTCCCCGATGGTGAAAAAACCCTGAACGCCATTGATAGCCTGGCGGCCAGCGGCGCGAAAGGGTTTGTTATCTGTACTCCCGATCCGAAACTGGGCTCCGCAATTGTTGCCAAAGCGCGCGGTTACGACATGAAAGTCATTACCGTCGATGACCAGTTCGTCAACGCCAAAGGTGAGCCGATGAAATCGGTGCCGTTAGTGATGATGGCGGCGAGTGAAATTGGCGCACGTCAGGGCGATGAGTTGTACAAAGAGATGCAAAAACGCGGCTGGGATGTGAAACAGACCGGCGTGATGGCGATTACGGCTAATGAACTGGATACCGCTCGCCGCCGTACCACTGGCTCCATGGATGCGCTGAAAAAAGCCGGTTTCCCGGAAAAACAGATCTACCAGGTGCCGACAAAATCGAACGATATCCCCGGTGCATTTGATGCCGGTAACTCCCTGCTGGTACAGCATCCGGAAGTGAAACACTGGCTGGTGCTGGGTATGAATGACAACACCGTGCTTGGTGGCGTGCGTGCTACGGAAGGGCAGGGCTTTAAAGCGGCTGACGTTATCGGTATCGGCATTAACGGCGTGGATGCGGTGAGCGAGCTGTCCAAAGCGCAGGCGACGGGCTTCTTTGGTTCCCTGCTGCCAAGCCCGGACGTTCACGGCTACAAAACCAGTGAGCTTCTGTACAACTGGGTGACCAAAGGCGTGGAACCGCCAAAATTCACCGCCGTTACGGATGTGGTATTGATCACCCGCGATAACTTCAAAGAAGAGCTGGCGAAAAAAGGACTGTAATTCTCTGTTGGTTGCGCTCCCCGCATACGCGGGGAGCCAGACGTACAATGAACTGTTTTGCGGAGACGTTATGCAACAGTCTACTCCTTACCTCTCGTTTCGCGGCATCGGTAAGACATTCCCCGGTGTGAAAGCGCTCAGCGAGATCAGTTTTGATTGTTATGCCGGGCAGGTTCACGCCTTGATGGGCGAAAACGGCGCCGGTAAATCAACGCTACTTAAAATCCTCAGCGGCAACTACGCGCCGACGACCGGTACGCTGGTAATAAAAGGAGAAGAAGTCTCCTTTGCCGATACCACCGCCGCGCTCAACGCCGGGGTGGCCATTATTTACCAGGAGCTGCATCTGGTGCCGGAAATGACCGTCGCCGAGAACATCTATCTGGGCCAGTTGCCGCATAAAAGCGGCATTGTGAACCGCTCCCTGCTCAACTATGAAGCGGGTTTGCAGCTTCAGCATCTGGGGCTGGATATCGACCCACAAACGCCGCTGAAATACCTCTCCATCGGCCAGTGGCAGATGGTGGAAATTGCCAAGGCGCTGGCGCGTAACGCCAAAATAATCGCCTTTGATGAGCCAACCAGTTCCCTTTCTGCGCGTGAGATCGACAACCTGTTTCGCGTGATCCGTGAGCTGCGTAAAGAGGGGCGTGTCATCCTTTATGTCTCGCATCGCATGGAGGAGATATTTGCCCTGAGCGACGCCATCACTGTGTTTAAAGATGGCCGCTATGTGCGCACCTTTACCGATATGCAGCAGGTCAATCATGACCAGCTCGTACAGGCGATGGTTGGGCGCGAGCTGGGCGATATTTACGGCTGGCAGCCGCGAGAATATGGCGAGCAGCGCCTGCGCCTGGAGCAGGTGAAAGCGCCGGGCGTACGCACGCCGATTAGCCTGAGTGTGCGCAGCGGAGAAATCGTCGGCCTGTTTGGGCTGGTCGGTGCCGGGCGCAGCGAATTGATGAAAGGGCTGTTTGGCGGAACGCAGATCACCGAAGGGCAGGTGTTTATTGACGGCGAGCAGGTCAATATTCACAAACCTGCTCACGCCATCCGTGCCGGCATGATGTTGTGCCCGGAGGATCGCAAAGCCGAAGGCATTATTCCGGTGCACTCGGTACAGGAGAACATCAATATCAGCGCCCGGCGCAAATACATTCGCGCAGGGTGTCTCATCAACAGTGGCTGGGAGAGCGAAAACGCCGAGCACCATATTCGCTCGCTCAATATCAAAACCCCGAGTGCGGATCAGCTGATTATGAATCTGTCTGGTGGCAACCAGCAGAAAGCCATTCTTGGCCGCTGGTTGTCGGAAGAGATGAAGGTGATCCTGCTTGATGAGCCTACGCGTGGGATTGACGTCGGGGCGAAACATGAAATTTACAACGTGATTTATGCGCTGGCGGCACGTGGCGTGGCGGTGCTGTTTGCTTCCAGTGATTTGCCGGAAGTCCTCGGCGTCGCCGACCGTATTGTGGTCATGCGTGAAGGCGAAATAGCCGGTGAGTTGTTACACGGCCAGGGCGATGAACAGCAGGCGCTGAGCCTTGCGATGCCGAAAGTGAGTCAGGCTGTCGCCTGAGTGAGGAGAATACAATGTCATCTTTAACTACGTCCCGCGCGCCGAAGTCGGCGTTCAGCTTCGGGCGCATCTGGGATCAGTTCGGCATGCTGGTGGTGTTCGCCGTACTGTTCATTGGTTGCGCTGTTTTCGTGCCGAACTTTGCCTCTTTCGTCAATATGAAAGGGCTGGGGCTGGCGATTTCCATGTCCGGCATGGTGGCCTGCGGCATGCTTTTTTGCCTGGCCTCCGGTGATTTCGACCTTTCCGTCGCGTCTGTGATTGCCTGCGCCGGGGTGACCACGGCGGTGGTGATCAACCTAAGCGAAAGCCTGTGGATTGGGGTATTTGCCGGGTTGCTGCTCGGTGTGGTGAGCGGCTTTATTAACGGCTTTGTCATTGCACGTTTGAAAATCAACGCCCTGATAACCACACTTGCGACAATGCAGATTGTGCGCGGTTTGGCCTATATCATCTCTGATGGTAAAGCGGTCGGGATTGAAGATGAGCGCTTCTTTACGCTCGGTTATGCGAACTGGCTTGGCCTGCCTGCGCCTATCTGGCTGACGGTCGGCTGCCTGATTATTTTTGGCTTCCTGCTCAATAAAACCACCTTTGGTCGCAATACGCTGGCGATTGGTGGTAACGAAGAGGCGGCGCGGCTGGCGGGTGTGCCGGTAGTCAGAACCAAGATTATTATCTTTGTGCTCTCAGGCCTTGTGTCAGCGGCGGCGGGGATTATTCTTGCTTCACGTATGACCAGCGGACAGCCAATGACCTCGATCGGTTATGAGCTGATTGTCATTTCAGCCTGCGTGCTGGGTGGCGTATCGCTGAAAGGTGGCATCGGTAAAATTTCCTACGTTGTGGCCGGGATCTTGATTCTGGGGACCGTGGAAAATGCCATGAACCTGCTGAATATCTCTCCCTTCTCGCAATACGTTGTGCGCGGCTTGATCCTGCTGGCGGCGGTGATTTTCGACCGCTACAAACAAAAGGCCAAACGCACGGTTTGATGCTTTTTGCTTAAATTTTGCACACAACCTTATAGTGTAACTCCAGACCTTACCAGCCGCTAATCCGGCTGGTAAGTCATGTTTAAAATGGCGAGCAGCGTCACACTGTCTATACTTACATGGCTAATGATAATGAGACGTTAATGAAAAACGGCTCTCATCTGACACTGTAAGGAGGAAACCAGGGTGGAAGACGCACTAGCTATACCGCCTCTCATTTCCGGAAATTTTGCCTTTTTTTTCGATTTGGATGGCACCCTTGCGGATATCAAACCGCACCCGGATGATGTTTTTATCCCTGAAGATGTGCTGACCAGACTTTCATTGCTTGCTGAGCTAAATGACAGGGCGTTGGCATTGATTTCAGGGCGTTCAATTGCTGAGCTGGAACAGCTCGCCAAACCGTATCGTTTCCCGCTGGCCGGGGTACATGGGGCGGAGCGCCGCGATATCAATGGTCGAACCGAACGAATGACCTTACCGGAAACGGTTTTGCAGCCGCTGGAACGTGAATTACGGCATGGCATTGCGCCGTTAACCGGCGTTGAACTTGAAACTAAAGGGATGGCATTTGCACTGCATTATCGCCAGGCACCGCAGCATGAAGAGGCGGTCTTTGCCCTGGCAAAAACACTCATCGCGCACTACCCGCAGCTGGCAATGCAGCCGGGAAAATGTGTGGTCGAGCTGAAACCCTCTGGCATTCATAAAGGCGCCGCTATTGACGCGTTTATGCAAACGCCACCCTTTCTCGGCAAGAAACCGGTGTTTCTTGGCGACGATCTGACTGACGAACATGGGTTTAAAGCCGTTAACAAACTTGGCGGCATATCGATAAAAGTCGGCCCGGGCGCAACACAGGCAATGTGGCGTCTGGCTGGCGTGAATGATGTCTATAAATGGCTTGAACAACTTGTCGACCATCAACAACAAGAACAACGGGCGCTAACAAACAGGAGAGATGGCTATGAGTCGCTTAGTCGTAGTATCTAATCGTATTGCTCCGCCTGACGATAGAAAATCCAGCGCTGGCGGGCTGGCTGTGGGGATCCTTGGGGCGCTAAAAGCGACCGGTGGGCTGTGGTTTGGCTGGAGCGGGGAGATCGGTGACGAGGATCAACCGCTAAAAAAGGTCACGAAAGGGAATATTACCTGGGCCTCTTTTAACCTCAGCGAAGATCATTACGAGCAGTATTATTCGCAATTTTCCAACGCGGTGCTGTGGCCCGCTTTTCACTATCGTCTGGATTTGGTTAAGTTCCAGCGCGAAGCGTGGGAAGGCTACCAGGATGTCAACGCGCTGCTGGCTGACAAGCTGCTGCCGCTGATTAAAGACGACGACATTCTGTGGATCCATGATTACCACCTGTTGCCGTTCGCCAGCGAGCTGCGTAAGCGCGGCGTCAACAACCAGATCGGCTTCTTCCTGCATATTCCGTTCCCGACCCCGGAAATTTTCAACGCCTTGCCACCGCATGCCGAGTTGCTTGAGCAGCTGTGTGATTATGATCTGCTGGGCTTCCAGACCGAAAGCGATCGCCTGGCTTTCCTCGACAGCTTGTCGATGCAAACAAGGCTTACCACGCGTGGTGGTAAAGAGCATGTTGCCTGGGGCAAAAACTTCCGCACCGAAGTCTACCCCATCGGTATTGAGCCGCAAGAAATCGCGCAACAAGCCGCAGGGCCGCTGCCGCCCAAACTGGCACAACTGAAAAATGAACTGAAGAATGTGAAAAACATCTTCTCGGTAGAGCGTCTGGATTATTCCAAAGGCTTGCCGGAACGCTTCCTGGCGTATGAAACACTGCTGGAGAAGTTCCCTCAGCACCACGGTAAGATCCGTTATACGCAGATAGCGCCCACCTCGCGTGGCGAAGTGCAGGCCTATCAGGATATTCGTCATCAACTGGAAACCGAAGCCGGGCGCATCAACGGGAAATACGGTCAGCTTGGCTGGACGCCGCTCTATTACCTCAACCAGCATTTTGATCGCAAAGTGTTGATGAAGGTATTCCGCTATGCGGAAGTCGGGCTGGTGACGCCGCTGCGTGACGGGATGAACCTGGTAGCGAAGGAGTATGTGGCGGCTCAGGATCCTGAAAATCCGGGGGTGTTAATTCTTTCGCAGTTTGCCGGTGCGGCGAACGAGCTGACGTCGGCGCTGATCGTTAACCCTTACGATCGTGATGATGTCGCGGCGGCGATGGACAAGGCATTAAGGATGCCGCTGGCGGAGCGTATTTCGCGTCATGCGGAGATGCTCAAAGTCATCAAGGAGAATGATATCCATCACTGGCAGCAGAGGTTTATCAGCGATTTAAAGCGCATCACGCCACGTAGCGCACAAAGCCAGCTACAAAGCAAAGTGGCGACCTTCCAAAAGCTAGCCTGAGGTAACAACGCTCCCGCTTATGCGGGGGCGTTCTACGCGCTTAACGGTACTAACAGCACATCAACTTCACTGGCCTGGACAATGCTTTTCGCCGAGCAGACGGCGCGCGAGAAGAACGTCTGATTGTGATTACCACACACCACTAAATCGACATCCTGGGTGCGACAAGTATGCAGAATGTGCTTGCTCAGCTCGCCGGAGGCAATCAGCGCCTGTTCGATAGGATAATTCGCGTTGCGCACCAGCTTATCCAGAAACTGCTGCGTCTCTTCCTGCAACACCTCACGGACGTTTTCCATCATCGGGGCTGCAAGCTGGTTATACAGTTCCGGGTCAGCGGCTAAGGTAATCAGTGTGATACGGGCACCGGAAGGGCGGGCAATATCGACCGCTTTTGCCAGCAATTGTTGGCTTTCTGGCGTAACGGCTACGGCGACCAAAAGATGTGCATAAGCCATTTTTACTCCCCGATTGAATCAAATTTTTCTCACCATTACTCCGATTCTTAAACCAGCGCAACCTGTGAATATGGCAGGGATGTGAAGGTTATCATAAATATTCATTAATTATTCTTACGTAACGGTATGGTCGCGCTTTAATCACCTTAACCGATTTTAAAAGCTTAACTAAAATTAAGAGAATTTAAGATCGAATTGTTAAATTATCAATCATAAAGATTAACAAAAATGCAATGGTTACTTCGGGTGATTAATTAAGATCGCTTAAAACATAATGTATTGTTTTATATAACTTTTTATTTTTGTTTCTTAAGTAGACACATATTGTCAAATGTAAATAGGGCAGCATCCTAATCCTCCGACCAGTTAGCGTTGGTAAGAGAGCGTTTTGCATGCCTATTCGGACAATTGGAATAGAAAAGGGGGCTGATCGCGCAAAAAAACATCAATTCACAAGCGAGACTGATAGATTTCTTGTCCATATTCACGTAAATTATGTGACGTGGATCACAAAAATTTCAAATTTCCGCACTGGTCAGATTGTATGTGGCAGCACCTACGAGTACAGTTGCGTCGAATTAGGAAAAATCTTAGTTCTTTGTAAGAAATGATTAAGAACGTTGTAAGGCAATTAACATTTGAGCGAAGCGCCTTATCGCAAGATCCTAGTCAGTTATGCATTTAGCCTTTCTTTTTTATACCGGGTTTTTTCCCGGCGACATCACGGGGTGCGGCTTAGCCGCATAAGATACAAGTTGGTTATTCGGGATGGGAAAAATGCATACATCCGAGTTGCTGAAACATGTTTATGACATTAATTTGTCGTATTTACTTCTTGCTCAGCGTTTGATCAGCCAGGACAAAGCGTCCGCCATGTTCCGTCTTGGTATTAATGAAGAGATGGCGACCACACTGGTTGAGTTAACCCTTCCGCAAATGGTGAAGTTGGCTGAAACCAATCAGCTGATTTGCCAGTTCCGTTTTGACAATCATCAGACCATCACTCGTCTGACCCAAGAGTCACGTGTGGACGATTTACAGCAAGTTCACACCGGGATTTTACTTTCAACCCGCCTGCTGAATGAGTCTTCACAGACTGGCGACGCGGCCCGGAAGAAAAGGGCATAACGATGAGCGAAAAAAGCATTGTTCAGGAAGCACGCGATATTCAGTTAGCAATGGAACTGATTACGCTGGGTGCGCGTTTACAAATGTTGGAGAGTGAGACGCAGCTTAGCCGCGGTCGTCTTATCAAACTCTACAAAGAGTTGCGTGGTAGCCCGCCGCCAAAAGGTATGCTGCCATTCTCCACCGACTGGTTTATGACCTGGGAACAAAACATCCACGCGTCTATGTTCTGTAACGCATGGCAATTTTTGTTAAAAACAGGCCTTTGCAGCGGCGTTGACGCAGTCATCAAAGCATACCGACTTTACCTCGAACAATGCCCTCATGCTGAGGAAGGACCGCTGCTGGCGCTGACCCGCGCCTGGACGCTGGTTCGTTTCGTGGAAAGCGGAATGCTGGAGTTGTCTCGCTGCAATTGCTGTGGTGGTAATTTTATTACTCACGCGCATCAGCCTGTTGGTAGCTTTGCCTGCAGTTTATGCCAGCCGCCGTCCCGCGCGGTAAAAAGACGTAAACTTTCCCAGGATGCTGCCGATATTATTCCACAACTGCTGGATGAACAGATCGATCAGGCTGTTTAACCGAATACAGGTGGAAACACTCCAGCAGCGGTGCAGTTATGCCGCTGCTTTTTTTTTACCTGCTACTCGCGTTAACCCTTTGAAATGTTTATCCCGAGCCTTAGTCATTAGCAGAAGGATGATGTCGTGCTTATCGTATTAGGTTACCTGGTTGTTCTTGGTGCAGTCTTTGGCGGTTATATGATGACCGGCGGAGAACTTGGGGCACTTTATCAACCGTCTGAACTGATCATCATCGGGGGCGCGGGGGTAGGTGCATTCATTGTTGGCAACAACGGTAAAGCCATCAAAGGAACGCTGAAAGCGATGCCTTTGCTGTTTCGCCGTTCGAAGTACACCAAAAGTATGTATATGGACTTGCTGGCGCTGCTGTATCGCCTGATGGCGAAATCACGTCAGCAAGGGATGTTCTCGCTGGAACGGGATATTGAAAACCCGAAAGAGAGCGAGATTTTCGCCAGCTACCCGCGCATTCTCGCGGATGCGACGATGCTTGAATTTATCGTGGATTATCTGCGACTTATCATCAGCGGCAATATGAATACCTTCGAAATTGAAGCGCTGATGGACGAAGAGATTGAGACCCATGAAAGCGAAGCCGAAGTCCCGGCGAACGCGCTGGCGATGGTCGGTGACTCACTCCCGGCGTTCGGTATCGTGGCGGCGGTAATGGGGGTGGTACATGCGCTGGCCTCGGCGGATCGTCCGGCGGCGGAGTTGGGGGCGCTGATTGCGCATGCGATGGTGGGAACTTTCCTCGGTATTTTGTTGGCATACGGTTTTATCTCTCCGCTGGCAAGCGTACTTCGCCAGAAGAGTGCGGAAACCGCCAAAATGATGCAATGCGTGAAGATAACCCTGCTGTCGAACCTGAACGGTTATGCGCCGCCGATCGCGGTTGAGTTTGGTCGTAAAACACTTTACTCCAGCGAGCGCCCGTCGTTTATCGAACTGGACGAACATGTTCGTGCGGTCAGAAACCCTAACCAACAGACGACGACTGAGGACGCATGAAAAACCAGTCCCATCCGATCGTCGTAGTTAGACGAAAAAAACATAAAGGCCACGGTGGCGGCGGACACGGCTCCTGGAAAATTGCCTATGCCGACTTTATGACGGCGATGATGGCGTTTTTCCTGGTGATGTGGCTTATCTCCATCTCCAGCCCGAAAGAGCTTATCCAGATTGCGGAGTATTTCCGCACGCCGCTGGCAACTGCGGTCACGGGTGGGCCGAGAATTTCGAACAGCGACAGCCCGATCCCGGGCGGTGGCGATGACTACACACAGCAACAGGGCGAAGTACAAAAACAGCCCAATATTGACGACCTGAAAAAACGCATGGAGCAGTCGCGTTTGAGTAAATTGCGCGGCGATCTGGACCAGTTAATTGAAGCCGATCCCAAACTGCGCGCATTGCGTCCGCATTTGAAAATCGACCTGGTACAGGAAGGGTTGCGTATACAGATTATCGATAGCCAGAACCGGCCGATGTTTAAAACCGGCAGCGCGGAAGTCGAACCTTATATGCGCGATATTTTACGGGCGATTGCGCCAGTACTGAATGGGATCCCGAACAAAGTGAGCCTCTCCGGTCACACCGACGATGCCCCTTACGCTAACGGCGATAAAGGGTACAGCAACTGGGAGCTTTCCGCCGATCGCGCTAACGCGTCGCGCCGTGAGCTGGTTGCCGGTGGCCTGGATGATGGCAAAGTGATGCGCGTTGTTGGCATGGCGGCAACCATGCGCCTGGTCAACCGCGGCCCGGATGAAGCAATCAACCGCCGAATTAGTCTTTTGGTGCTGAATAAACAAGCAGAAGCGGCCATTCTGCATGAGAACGCCGAAAGTCAGAGTGCGCCAATAAGCGCGATTACACAGCCAGAGCCAGCGGCAGCGGCAGCACCCGCGCCAGCAGCCTCGTCTCCGGCAGCAGTTCCTACGTCGCCACAAGCCAATCCGAGGTGATAGCGTGAGCATGGATATTAGTGATTTTTACCAAACATTCTTTGATGAGGCCGACGAACTGTTGGCCGATATGGAACAACATTTATTGGACCTGGTGCCGGAAGCGCCGGATTCAGAACAGCTCAACGCCATCTTCCGTGCTGCTCACTCTATTAAAGGCGGTGCGGGTACATTTGGCTTTACCATCTTGCAGGAAACAACTCACCTGATGGAGAACCTGCTTGATGAGGCTCGGCGTGGCGAGATGCAGCTCAACACCGACATTATCAACCTGTTTTTGGAAACCAAAGATATTATGCAGGAACAGCTCGATGCCTATAAAAGCTCGTCAGAGCCAGATGCCGCAAGCTTCGAATACATCTGCAATGCCCTGCGCCAGCTGGCGCTGGAGGCAAAAGGAGAGGTCGTTCCTGCCGCTGCGAATGGTGCAAAACTCTCGGTTGTAGAGACCGCACTGGCATCTGATGCGACAGCGCCCGCCGCTGAAAACGACGGTAAATTACGAATCGTTCTTTCTCGCCTGAAAGAGAATGAAGTTGACTTACTCGAAGAGGAGTTGGGCAACCTCGGCACGCTGAGCGATGTGGTGAAGGGGAAAGATACCCTGAGCGTGACTATCGACGGCGGCGTGGGCGAAGACGACATTATCGCGGTGCTGTGCTTTGTTATCGAAGCGGATCAAATCGCTTTCGAAAAAGCGGCACCCGCGCCCGCGGCAGCAGAAACGGCTGTTGAAGCCCCGGCTGAAGTGGCCGAAGCGCCGGCAGCAGCGGCTGTTCCGGCGGTGCAGGCGGCTCCGGCTGCGGCACCTGCGCTGAAAGCGGTAGCGAAAGAGCAACCGGCAGGCCGTGAAAAACCGGCAGCCCGCGCCAGTGAATCGACCAGTATCCGTGTTGCGGTCGAAAAAGTTGACCAGTTGATCAACCTGGTAGGCGAACTGGTTATTACCCAGTCCATGCTGGCACAGCGTTCGAACGAGCTGGACCCGGTGACGCACGGTGATTTGATCACCAGCATGAGCCAGTTGCAACGCAACGCCCGCGACCTGCAGGAATCGGTGATGTCCATCCGTATGATGCCGATGGAATACGTCTTCAGCCGCTTCCCGCGCCTGGTTCGCGATCTGGCGAGCAAGCTTGATAAACAAGTGGAACTGACGCTGCAGGGCAGCTCAACTGAACTTGATAAGAGCTTGATCGAACGCATTATTGACCCGTTAACGCACCTGGTGCGTAACAGCCTCGACCACGGTATTGAAACGCCGCAAAAACGTGTGGAAGCAGGGAAGTCGCCTATCGGCAACTTGATCCTTTCGGCGGAACACCAGGGCGGGAACATCTGTATTGAAGTGACCGACGATGGCGCAGGTCTGAACCGTGAACGTATCCTGGCGAAAGCGATTTCGCAGGGGATGGCCGTACACGAGAACATGACCGATGAAGAAGTGGGCATGCTGATTTTCGCGCCGGGCTTCTCCACCGCTGAACAGGTAACTGACGTTTCCGGACGCGGCGTGGGCATGGACGTGGTGAAACGTAACATCCAGGAGATGGGCGGCCACGTTGAAATCAAATCGAAACAGGGCACCGGGACGACCATTCGTATCCTGCTGCCGCTGACGCTGGCGATCCTCGACGGCATGTCAGTAAAAGTGAACAACGAAGTCTTTATCCTGCCGTTGAACGCGGTAATGGAATCGCTGCAACCGCGTGAAGAGGATCTGCATCCGCTGGCCGGTGGTGAGCGCGTGCTGGAAGTGCGCGGCGAATATCTGCCGCTGGTTGAACTGTGGAAAGTCTTTGATGTTATGGGCGCGAAAACCGAGGCTACGCAGGGGATTGTCGTTATTCTGCAAAGCGCGGGTCGTCGCTATGCATTGCTGGTTGATCAACTGATTGGTCAGCATCAAGTGGTGGTGAAAAACCTGGAAAGCAACTATCGCAAAGTGCCGGGCATTTCTGCTGCCACTATCCTTGGGGATGGTAGCGTCGCGCTGATTGTTGACGTATCAGCGTTGCAGGGATTGAATCGTGAACATCGTATGGCGCACACAGCCGCCTGATTTAGTTAAGAAGGTATAAAACATGACCGGTATGAGTAATGTAGCAAAACTGGCGGGCGAGCCATCAGGTCAGGAGTTCCTGGTTTTCACTCTGGGCGATGAAGAATACGGAATCGATATTCTCAAAGTGCAGGAAATTCGTGGCTATGATCAGGTGACCCGAATCGCCAATACCCCCGACTTTATCAAAGGCGTCACCAACCTTCGCGGTGTGATTGTGCCGATTGTCGACCTGCGCGTGAAGTTCAGCCAGGGCGATGTCGAGTATGATGACAACACGGTTGTTATCGTGCTGAATCTCGGTCAGCGCGTGGTGGGGATTGTGGTTGATGGTGTTTCCGACGTCCTGTCGCTGGCATCTGACCAAATCCGCCCGGCACCGGAATTCGCGGTCACGCTGTCGACCGAATACCTGACCGGCCTCGGCGCGCTCGGCGACCGTATGCTGATTCTGGTAAACATTGAGAAACTGCTCAACAGCGAAGAAATGGCGCTGCTGGATATCGCTGCCACGCACGTAGCGTAATAATCACGCCAGCCGCGTAATAATAAAGGTGGATGAAGCTGCTTCATCCGCCTTTATTTTTGTTCTTTTTCTGCCGCTATAATATATATCCTTCATCCCCGCTTAATTTCTATTTCATAAAGTTCTCTTACTTCTCGTTACGGCTGGTCATATATTGTGATGTTTATCACAATTCAAGGTATATATCTTTCGGGAAATTAATGAATTAGGCATTAATCATTCTCTAACTCAATGATTTAAAATCATAAAATCATCACCGTTTTATGGTGCTTACGCCGTTGCGTTTAAGTGGTTGAAGCGCGCAGCGTAAACTAAATTTCTGTTATTCCTGCTTTAATTGTTTGCGTGTTTTTCTTATTTCGGTGGCTAATTAATTGCGCGGTGAAATAAACAGCACGCGGTATTTTCGGAGGTGGAAACATGAACAGAAAATTACTTTATGTGCTGGTAAGTGGTGTTCTGGTAATGGCCGCGCAAAGCGCGCGTGCGGTCACCAGTAGCGGGACGATTGGCGCGACCCTGACGTTGACTAACGGCTGCCTGATTAATGGCTCGCCAAGCCAGAACGGGATCAACTTTGGTACGCTTGATTTTGGTACGCATCCGGCAACGTTTTCACAGCTCACCACCCAGCTCACCAACGCAAGCGGCGGTAACAGTTTCGGTATTCAATGTACGACAACCGATTACACCGTGCAGGTAACCGGCAACACCAACTCTACCGCGCCGGGCACCGTGGTCGGCACACCGGGAACGCCTGCCCGTTATTTGGTCAATGCGGCCAATACCACGCAAGGCGTTGCCTACAGCCTTTATAGCGATAGCGGCTTCAGCAACGTCATCACTAACAACACCAACATTCCTCGCGCTTCAACGACCGGTGGTGTCGATAACTACACGCTCTATGGGCGGATCTCCGGCGGTGGCAACAGCGTTAGCGTCGTACCGGGTACCTATACCGATACGATCAATGTGAGCGTGACGTACTAAACCTCCCCAGATGATGCCAGGCGGCATGCGCGTTTCCCTGCGGGGGAACCGGGGATCTCTGCGCGTCATTTCTGGGCTGCTCTTGTTCGCGATGATGGCCCCGCAGGGTGCCTTTGCGGTGACGACGCAAACCTTCACTGTGGGCGCAACCATCGCGCCTGGCTGTTCAGTGGTGAGCGGCAGCGGCGGGGCACTCGGCTCACTCAATTTTGGCACCCGCAGCGGCGTGCAGAGCGGGCAGGTCATCGCCAGTTTCGTGCCTGGCGCGTCGTTCTCGCTGGGCTGCACGCCCGGCGTGGCGCTGAGTATGAGTATCAACGGCGGGCAGAACTACGCAAACGTGCGCAACATGCAACGCAGCGGCGGTACAGATCGCGTGCCTTATCGCCTCTTTACCAGCAGCACGCTGGCGGCAAATACCGAGATCGGCGTTAACCAGGCCGTCTCTGTCGCTTACAACAATAGCAACACTATCTCGCTGGCGATTTTCGGTGCGGCGCAGCTAACCGGGTTCAGCCCGGCGGGAACCTATACCGATCAACTCACTGTGACATTGTCATGGTAACAAGGGAGAAGGCGATGAAGGTCATTTCGACGGGTCGCGCGGCGGGCGTGCTGTGTACCTGTGCGCTGACGCTTAGCGCGGGCAACGTTTTTGCGGCGGCCACTATTCTGCTCTGGCCCATCGATCCGTGGCTCAGCGCCACCAGCAACGCGACCGAATTATGGATCCAGAACCAGGGTGAAGCGCCCACCACCATGCAGGTGCGCATTGTCCGCTGGCAGCAGGAAAGGGGGCTTGAACGCTACCAGCAACAAAACGAGATCGTTGCCAGCCCACCGATTGTGAGAATCGAAAAAGAGAGCAAACAGCTGATTCGCCTGATCAAGCAGGCGTCAATCCCGGCGGGTGTCGAACAGGCTTATCGCATCATCGTCGATGAGATCCCGCAGCCGGAAAACAGCGACAAGCCGCAGCTTGGCCTCAAGCTGCAAATGCGCTACTCGATTCCGCTCTTTGTCTATGGCACCGGCATCGAAACTCACACCAGCGGCGCGCATCATGCGCTGGTAGATACCAAAGATTTACGCTGGCGGGTGAGCCGGGACAACGGCAAACCGGCCCTGGAAGTGCGTAACAATGGTGATGTCCATGTCCGCTTAAGCAAAGTCAGCGTGCGGCAAGGCGGGCAAACGCGGCAGGTTGCCGAGGGACTACTCGGTTATGTGCTGCCGCACAGTGTGCGTAGCTGGCCGCTACCCGCGGGTATCAGTAATCCAGTGGAAATGAAGGCGACGATCAATGCCAGGGAAAGCGAATGGCAGTCGTCCGTCGGCAACTGATTTTAACGGTCACTTTTATGCTGCTGGCGAGTTCAGCACGGGCACAACAGGGCGATGATATGCTCCCGCCGCCGCCCGATGCGCACGCCATCAATGAGCACGCGGTATTCCATTTAAGCCTGGTGATTAACCATTACGATACCCGGCGGGTGGTGCCCGTGACCCGGCGGCAGAACGCCTTTTTTGTCTCCAGCGCCGATCTCCTGCAGGCCGGGCTGCCTGCTAAGCATCTACCGCAAGGGGAGGTCAATGTGTCGGCACTGGCGAATGTGCGCGCCGATTATGACAGCGCGGGTCAGCGTCTGCTGCTCTCGGTGCCCGGTGAGTGGGTGCCGGAGCGTGCTACGGCGTTTAACTCGGGTCTGCGGCGCACGACACCGAAATATGGCCAGGGCGCGTTACTCAATTACGATGTCTACACCAGCACCACCGAACACATCGGCGGTCAGGCGGCGCTGTGGCATGAGTTTCGCTACTTCAACGGCAACGGCGTGCTCTCCTCAACCGGTGCACTGCGTAAGACACTTTCCGGCAGCCTCAGGCAGCAGGAAGGGTATATGCGTTATGACACCACCCTCACGTTTACCGATGAAGATGACGCCACGCAATGGAGCGTGGGCGATGTTATTTCCGATGCATTAACCTGGAGCAGCAGTGTGCGTATCGGCGGCGTCACTTACGGGCGCGACTTCTCCCTGCGCCCGGATCTGGTCACCTGGCCACTGCCCGCGTTTTCCGGCGAAGCGGCAGTGCCGACCTCGGTGGATGTGTTTATTAACGGCTATCGCGCCGGGAACACGCAGTTACAACCGGGTCCCTTCACGCTGACCAATATGCCCTATATCAACGGCGCGGGGGATGCCGTGCTGGTTACCACGGATGCGCTGGGGCGCCAGGTCAGCACCACCTTACCTTTTTATGTCGCCAGCGATTTGCTCAAACCCGGCTTGAGCGACGGAGCGATTACCGTGGGGGCGCTGCGGCGCAATTACGGCGTCGAGAATATTGATTACGGGACGCTGGTGGGCAGCGGATCGTATCGCTATGGAGTGAGCGATTATTTCACCCTCGAAGGGCATGGCGAAGCGGCGCAGTCTCTGACGCTGGGCGGCGCGGGCGCGGTGCTGAAACTCGGGCGGCTTGGCGTGGTGAACGGGGCATGGACGCAAAGCCGCATGTCTGGCGATAACGGCAGCCAGCTTGCCTGGGGGTATCAGTACAATACCCGCCTGTTTAGCGTTAATACGCAGCACAGCCGACGCGATCGCGGCTTTGGCAATCTGGCGCTCTACGACCAGCGCAACCTCTACAACAACGAGCAAAGCAACGGGCAGCGGCCTGTCGCCAGCCTGAGCCGCAACACGGATCAATATGCGCTGACAGTTAATATGGGCGATTTCGGCAACGTAGGCGCGGCATGGATCGGTGTACGCAGCTTTGATAATAAAAAAACGGAACTGCTTAACCTCTCCTGGAGCCGCAATATGTGGGGCGGCAGTAGCCTTTATCTGGCGGCGAGCCGTGATAACCAGCAGGGCGACTGGACATTTGCATTGTCGCTGCAAATACCGATTGGCGACATGGATAGCGCAGCGGTGAGTATGGAGCGAACCCCCGATAGCGGCTCCACCGAGCGTATCAACTATAACCACGCCATGCCGACCGATGGCGGTTTTAGCTGGAACATGGCTTTTGCGCACCAGTCGCAGGCGAAAAATTACCAGCAGGGCACGCTGGGCTGGCGCAATAACAATGTCGAGTTGCAGGGCGGCGGTTACGGCGAAAGCGACATGCTGACATGGTGGGGCGAAGCGCTGGGGTCGCTGGTGTTGATGGATGGCCAGCTATTTGCCGCCAACCGCATCAATGACGCGTTTGCGGTGATCAGCACCGGCGGTCATGGCGGTGTGCCGGTGAACTATGAAAATCAGCCGGTGGGTGAAACCAACCGTGATGGCTATCTGCTGGTGAGCGGGGTATCTGCCTATTACCCGGCCAGTTACAGCATTAATACGCTGAACTTACCGGCGGATACGCAACTGAAAGATACCGAGCGCAAAATTTCGCTGCGTCGGCGCAGTGGCTATCTGGTGGAATTTCCGATGGTGCAGGAGCGCGTCGCCAGCGTGATCCTGCATGATGAAAACGGCGAAGCCATTCCGCTTGCCAGCGAAGTTGACCGGGCGGGGAAAGCCACGGCCATTGTCGGCTATGACGGCATTGCGTGGCTGGAAAACCTGGATGAAGCCAATGCGCTGCATGTCCGTTTGCCGGATGGCAAAACCTGCGACGCCCGCTTCACGCTGCTCGCCAATCCTGACCATAAATTGCAAACCTACGGGCCACTGACCTGCCGGAGGAACCCCTGATGCGTCGGCTACTTCTTCTGTTATTACTCCTGTGCAGCGGGTCAGCATGGTCGGCCTGTACGGTTAGCACGACCAGTGGGGCGTTCGGCACGGTGACCTCGTTTGTGCTTAACGCCTCGGCGCAAAACACCACCGCCAGCCTGATTGTGCGCTGCGACGCGGCGCTCAACCTGCTCACCAACGACTCGATTACCCTGACGCTGACCGGGGCGAGCGCTACCGCCTCGAACCGGGGCGTCATGAAACGGTCTGATAATGCCGCCGTGACGGATGCGATCCCGCTCCGCGTCTGCGGCCAGGCCAACTGCGCAAATAATAGCGAAGCGACTATCAGCGGCAACAGCTACACCTGGAACGGCTCAGCCTTGCTGGCGTTATTGGGCACCCGAACCTACACCTTGCCGCTCTATTTCCTCACCGTACCGGGGCAAAACGTCAGCGCCGGGCCTTATACGGTGACGCTCAATTTTAGCGTCGCGTATAACGTCTGCTCGGTGGGGATTTTAGGGTTCTGTTCGACAGCACAAACGGGCACGGCGACCACCAGCCTGCAGGTCAACGGCACCATCACCAACGACTGCACCACCATCAGCGCACCGAACGTCAATTTTGGCAGTGCGCCGCTGGTGCGCAACTTCCCGACCATTTCGCAATCTATTGCCATCACCTGTACGAAAGGCATGGTTTACACCGTCGGCATCAACAACGGCGGCTACTACAACGGCAGCGCGCGGAATATGGCCAGTGGCAGCAACCGGCTCAGTTATGAGATTTACAAAGGGGCAACCACCAACCGCTGGGGCAGCGCCGGTGCGGAGCGCTGGTCAAGCGGCGTCTCATCGCAGGTGAGCACCGATGGCCTGCTGCGAACCTACAATTACACCGCGCAAATTTTGACGTCGCAGACCACGCCGCCGGGGGGAACATATAGTGATACCTTAACTGTGGATATCGCGTTTTAAGTCATAATTTAATTCCCTTTCGCAAATGTAAAGTTCCGTGGCCGCATGCCGATAACACCGTTAAGAACTTATCAAGAAGGTGTTGCATGTTGAACCGTATCCGCGTCGTTACTCTGCTTATGAGCGTGCTGGTGGTCTTTGCCTTGTTGCAGCTTGTCTCTGGTGGCCTGTTTTTTTCGTCGCTTAAGCAAAACCAGCAAAGTTTTGCGGTCTCCAATGACCTGCGCATGCAACAGACGGAATTAGGTAAAGCCTGGGAGTTGATGCTGCAAACGCGTATCAACCTGAGCCGTTCCTCGGCGCGGATGTTGCTGGATCCGAGCAACCAGCAGAGCAGTGCGAAAACCGATTTGCTGAACAGCGCGAAAGCCTCGCTTGCCGATGCGGCAAAACATTACGATGCCTTCCGCGCGCTGCCATCGCTGCCGGAAACTGACGCCGCGCGCCAGACACTGGATGAGAAATACCGCACCTACAATGCCGCGCTGGCGGAACTGGTGCAGTTCCTTGAAGCTGGCAATATTAACGGCTTTATGGCGCAGCCGACGCAGGGGATGCAAAACGCCCTTGGCGATGCGATGAAGAAATACGCGGATTTGAGTGAAGGCTTGTATCGCAATGCCTGGGAACAGAGTGTCAGTGATTACAATTTTGCCAAATGGCAGATGGCGATCCTGGCGCTGGCGCTGGTGATCGTGCTGGCCGGGGTCTGGTCTGGCATTCGCCGTATTCTGCTGTCGCCGTTGTCGTCGGTCATTGCCCACATCCGTGAAATCGCCGGTGGCAACCTGACACATTCGCTGACCATTGCTGGTCGCAGTGAAATGACCGAGCTGGCGCAGAGCGTTGACCATATGCAGAACGCGCTGATCGAAACGGTGACCAACGTTCGCCAGGGTTCAGATGCCATTTACGCCGGTACCAGCGAAATCGCCGCCGGCAACAACGATCTCTCGTCCCGTACCGAAGAGCAGGCGTCCGCGCTCGAGCAGACCGCCGCCAGTATGGAAGAGTTGACCGCCACGGTGAAACAGAACGCCGATAACGCCCGTCAGGCTGCACTGCTGGCGCAGAGTGCGTCGGAAACGGCAGAGCGCGGCGGTAAAGTAGTCAACAGCGTGGTAAAAACCATGCACGACATTGCGGGCAGTTCGCAAAAAATTGCCGATATTATTAGTGTGATTGACGGCATTGCTTTCCAGACCAATATCCTGGCGCTGAACGCCGCGGTGGAAGCGGCCCGCGCCGGTGAACAAGGGCGTGGTTTCGCCGTGGTCGCCGGAGAAGTGCGCAATCTTGCCAGCCGCAGTGCGCAGGCGGCGAAAGAAATTAAAGGCTTAATTGAAGATTCTGTCTCCCGTGTCGATACCGGTTCTGTGCTGGTGGAGAGCGCAGGGGAGACGATGTCGGACATCGTTAACGCGGTAACCCGGGTGAACGACATTATGGGTGAGATCGCCTCGGCTTCTGATGAACAGAGCCGCGGCATCGATCAGGTTGCGCTGGCGGTATCCGAAATGGATCGCGTCACGCAGCAAAACGCGTCACTGGTACAACAATCGGCAGCCGCAGCGGCCGCCTTAGAAGAACAAGCCAGTTTGTTGACGCAGGCGGTATCTGCTTTCCGCCTTTCTTCTGTATCCGGCAAACTGGCGTCGCGTGCTACAACTCCGGCAGCAGGCAGCGCTCAGACCCCGGCGCGGAGTCGCCAACTTGTAACCGGACAAGAGGATAACTGGGAAACATTTTAGCAGTTCTTAACCGCGGACTTTTTCCGCCAGATGGGGCGTTAATGTTAAATCGTATTCGCATCTCGACAACACTTTTTTTGATTTTGATCGTGTGTGGCATTTTACAGGTTGGCAGTAACGGGTTGTCTTTCTGGGCATTTAAAGAGAGCACTTCACACTTACAAGAAGTAGAAAACAGTAATCACCAGCGCAGCGCATTAATGCAGATGCGGGCCACGCTGCTTCAGGCCAGCACCGCGTTGAACAAAGCCGGGACGTTAACGGCGCTGAGTTATCCGCCGGATGACATCAAGGCGCTGATGACCCAGGCGAAAGCCAGCCTCAAGCAGTCGGCAGAGGTAGAAAAAGAGTTTCTTGGCCTGAAGGTGATGACACCGGAAGGCAAAAAATTACAGGAAATCACGCAGGCCAGTTACACCGCCTGGCGCGGTGACCTGGAGCACCAGGCGACCTGGCTTGAAAACAACCAGCTGTCGGACTTTATGACCGCGCCGGTGCAGGAGTCGCAGGATAAGTTTGATGCCAGTTTCAGTGCGTGGGAGAAACACATTAACCACTTTACTGAACAGGCGAGAGCGGATGGTGAAAGTAATTATCATCGCTCGGCGGTGATTTTTGTCGTGGTGGTTATTCTTGCCGCGTTATTGACCAGCGCCGCGTTGTTCTGGTCGCGCAAGATGATTGTCCAGCCGCTGGCGGTGGTTAGCAGCCACTTTGACAGCATCGCTGAAGGCAATCTGGCACGACCGATTGCCGTTGAGGGGCGTAACGAGATCTCGGCGATTTTTACCAGCCTGAAAAAGATGCAAACTGCGTTACGTACCACGGTGAGCGATGTCCGTCAGGGCAGCTACGCGATGCATACCGGTATCTCGGAAATCGCGGCGGGCAACAATGATTTATCGTCGCGAACGGAGCAGCAGGCGGCGTCGCTGGCGCAAACCGCGTCCAGCATGGAGCAGTTAACGTCGACGGTAAGCCAGAACGCCGATAACGCACGTCAGGCTTCCGTACTTGCGCAGAGCGCGGCGGAAACGGCGAGAAAAGGTGGGCAGCAGACATCGAGCGTGGCAAGTACCATGCAGCAGATTGCCGGCAGCTCGCAGAAAATTGGCGACATCATCAGTGTGATTGATGGCATCGCGTTTCAGACCAATATTCTGGCGCTGAACGCCGCTGTGGAAGCGGCCCGCGCCGGTGAACAAGGGCGGGGGTTCGCGGTGGTCGCCGGTGAGGTGCGTAACCTGGCAAGCCGCAGCGCGCAGGCGGCAAAAGAGATTAAAGGCCTGATTGAAGAGTCGGTTTCCCGCGTTCAGCAGGGATCCACCCTGGTGGATACCGCCGCGCAGACGATGACGGAAATCGTCCGTTCTGTCACTCAGGTCAACGACATCATGGGCGAGATCGCCTCCGCGTCCGATGAACAACGGCGCGGGATAGAGCAGGTGGCTCAGGCAGTAACACAGATGGATCAGGTGACACAACAGAACGCTGCGCTGGTTGAAGAGGCAGCTTCCGCCACCGACCAACTGGCTAACCAGGCAGATAACCTTACCGCGCTGGTGGCCGTATTTAAGATTGAAGAGCATGTCGCAATACCCGAAGTGGCACCGCCTAAGGCAGTGCCCGTTGCATCCTGAACCTAGTTGAGAAGGCGCTATGACATCATCCATGCCTAACGGGCAAACGTCATCAATATTGCAACAGATGACACAGCGCCTGGCGCTGTCCGACGCGCACTTCCGTCGGATATGTCAATTGATCTACCAGCGTGCGGGGATTGTCCTCGCGGATCATAAACGCGACATGGTTTACAACCGCCTTGTCCGCCGTTTACGCACGCTTGGGCTAGATGATTTTGGCCGCTATCTGAGCATGCTGGAAGCGAACCAGAACAGCGCCGAGTGGCAAGCGTTTATTAACTCGCTGACCACCAATCTCACCGCGTTTTTCCGGGAGGCTCATCACTTCCCGGTTCTCGCGGACCATGCGCGCAAACGCACGGGGGAATACCGGGTCTGGAGCGCGGCGGCGTCGACAGGCGAAGAGCCGTACTCGCTTGCCATTACCCTCGCTGATGCGCTGGGTATGGCACCGGGTCGCTGGAAAGTTTTCGCCAGCGATATTGATACAGAAGTGCTGGAAAAAGCGCGTAGCGGCATCTACCGCCAGGACGAGTTGAAAACCCTCTCGCCCCAGCAGATGCAACGCTACTTTATGCGCGGCACAGGCCCGCATGCCGGGCTGGTGCGCGTACGGCAGGAACTGGCGAACTACGTCGATTTCACCACCGTCAATCTGCTGGATAAGCAGTACAACGTTCCGGGGCCTTTCGACGCAATTTTTTGCCGTAACGTAATGATTTATTTTGATAAAACGACGCAACAGGACATTCTGCATCGTTTCGCTCCGCTGCTTAAGCCGGACGGATTATTGTTTGCCGGGCATTCGGAGAACTTCAGCAACCTCGTGCGTGAGTTTACCCTTCGTGGGCAAACAGTTTATGCGCTGAGTAAGGATAAAGCATGAGTAAAATCAGGGTGTTGTCCGTCGATGATTCCGCATTGATGCGCCAGATCATGACAGAAATTATCAATAGCCACAGCGATATGGAAATGGTGGCGACGGCGCCAGACCCATTGGTTGCCCGGGATTTAATTAAAAAATTCAACCCGGACGTGTTAACGCTGGATGTGGAAATGCCGCGCATGGACGGGCTGGATTTCCTTGAAAAATTAATGCGTTTGCGTCCAATGCCGGTGGTAATGGTCTCTTCACTGACCGGAAAAGGCTCGGAAGTGACGCTGCGGGCGCTGGAACTGGGGGCAATTGATTTTGTCACCAAACCGCAGATTGGCATTCGCGAAGGCATGCTGGCTTACAGCGAGATGATTGCCGACAAGGTACGCACCGCGTCACGCGCGCGTATCGCGGCGCATAAACCGATGGAAGCGCCGACCATGCTGAAAGCCGGGCCGTTACTCAGCTCGGAAAAACTGCTGGTAATTGGCGCGTCAACCGGAGGAACAGAGGCAATTAGGCATGTACTCCAGCCATTGCCGCTCTCAAGTCCGGGTATTCTTATCACTCAGCATATGCCACCGGGCTTTACCCGCTCATTTGCTGAGCGTTTGAATAAGCTCTGTCAGATCAGCGTCAAAGAAGCGGAAGATGGTGAGCGCGTATTACCCGGACACGCGTATATTGCACCTGGCGATCGGCATATGGAGCTGGCGCGTAGCGGGGCGAACTATCAAATTAAGATCCATGACGGCCCGCCGGTTAACCGGCACCGACCGTCGGTGGACGTGCTGTTTAATTCGGTGGCGAAACACGCGGGGCGTAACGCCGTGGGAGTGATTCTCACGGGGATGGGCAACGATGGCGCGGCCGGAATGTTAGCAATGCACCAGGCGGGCGCCTGGACGATTGCGCAAAATGAAGCAAGTTGTGTGGTGTTCGGCATGCCGCGTGAGGCCATCAATATGGGTGGCGTCAGCGAAGTGGTCGATCTTAGCCAGGTAAGCCAGCAGATGCTGGCGAAAATCAGTGCCGGACAGGCGATACGTATTTGAACCAGGAGTAATTTTTTATGGCGGATAAAGAGCTTAAGTTTTTGGTCGTGGATGACTTTTCCACCATGCGTCGAATTGTACGTAACCTGCTAAAAGAGCTGGGATTTAACAACGTTGAAGAAGCAGAAGACGGTGTTGATGCGTTAAACAAATTGCAGACGGGTGGCTTCGGTTTTGTTATCTCTGACTGGAACATGCCAAACATGGACGGTCTGGAACTGCTGAAAACGATTCGTGCCGACAGCAATATGGCTTCCATGCCGGTGCTGATGGTTACAGCAGAAGCGAAAAAAGAGAACATCATCGCGGCGGCGCAGGCCGGCGCGAGCGGCTACGTGGTGAAACCGTTTACCGCTGCAACCCTGGAAGAGAAACTCGGTAAGATCTTCGAGAAACTTGGCATGTGAGGACTGGCTAATGATTCAACCTTCAATTAAACCAGCGGACGAACATTCACCCAGCGACATCATTGCCCGGATTGGCAGCCTGACGCGTATGTTGCGTGATAGCCTGCGCGAATTAGGTCTCGACCAGGCGATTGCCGAAGCTGCGGAAGCGATTCCGGACGCGCGTGACCGTCTGGATTATGTTGTGCAGATGACCGCGCAAGCGGCAGAACGCGCGCTTAACAGCGTTGAAGCCTCTCAGCCGCACCAGGATGAGATGGAAAAAGGCTCGAAAGCGCTCAGCAAACGTTGGGACGAGTGGTTTGAAAACCCGATCGAACTGGCGGATGCGCGTGAACTGGTGACCGATACGCGCAAATTCCTTGGCGAAATTCCGGGGCACACCAGCTTCACCAACGCCCAGTTGCTGGACATCATGATGGCGCAGGATTTCCAGGACCTCACCGGTCAGGTTATCAAACGCATGATGGATGTTATCCAGGAGATCGAACGTCAGCTGTTGATGGTGCTGCTGGAGAACATCCCGGAACAGTCCGCACGGCCGAAGCGTGAAAACGACAGCCTGCTCAATGGTCCACAACTCGACGCGACCAAAGCGGGCGTGGTGGCAAGCCAGGATCAGGTCGACGACTTGCTCGACAGTCTGGGCTTCTGATGTCTCAGTACACGCGCTTTCAGCCAGCCTGAAGGCGCGTGTCTGACAAGGAAAAGGGAAGGGGAAACCCTCCCTTTTTTTATTGCAGGAAAATATCCCCCATTGAGAAGGTGTTCGCCAGCGCATGCAACACCATCGGGACAATCAAGCCGCCCGTACCGAGCCTGACCACACATAACACCGCAGAAAAAATAAAGAGCTGAATAAAGGTGATGGGCGCGTGATATTGCATATGGATGACGGCGAACAGCAGTGAGGTCAGCACAATCCCCACTTGCTGCGGCGCTTTTCCCCATCCCAGGCTGGCATTGAGTAAAAAGCCGCGGAAGATAATCTCTTCACTTACGGGTGCCACCAGGCACGCCGTTAAAATCCACGCCCAGCGGGTCAACCCGGTGTAATCACGCAGCGAATCAAGCCAGGGTTCGGGCTGCTGAAACAATTTCTCCATCACCAGCATCACCGCCAGCGCCAGCAGTGGCACCGTTAGGTTACGCAGTGCCAGTGTGCCAACGGGTAATAGCCCCTCAAAATGGCGCGCGTAATAGCGCCAGAGTAGCAGTGAACAAGGCAATAACAGCGCGGTGCAGAGAAACGGCACGGCAAGGCCATTTCGATAAAGCGTCATAAAACCGGGGATGAAAAAAGCCAGATAAAAGAGGCTGTAATAGCTAACAAACGCCGCGATGCAAATTGCCGTATGCGAAATTCTGTCCAGATGTCGTGGCATAAAAAAACGTCCGTGCCGATAAATACGCGAAGCTGACCATTATAAAGGAGAGCGCTGGCATTTCTGTTCTGCGGTTAATAATCAGGATATGTCGATAAAAAATGGGCTTTAGGCAGGATTTTACCACTAGTGTTGCCGTTTGGTCTGCGTTTCAGCCGGCGGGGTTGAACATCAGGCGACACCTCAAATGGCGAAAACCCTCTGTTTTTATGCCTTACTCTGCCCATTGGACAGGCTTGACTCTGGCAATATGTCATCAAACCTGTAACCCGTGGATGTGTTGGCCGTGGCCTCTGAAGACAACGACGACAAAACAGAAGCCCCCACAGCGCACCGACTAGAGAAGGCGCGCGAAGAAGGGCAAGTCCCCCGATCCAAAGAACTGACATCGCTACTGATCATGTTGGTCGGTATCGGCATTCTGTGGTTTGGCGGTGAAGCGTTTGGTCGCAGGTTATCGATGGCGCTTTCATCCGGGCTGCGTTTTGACCACAAGATTATCAGTGACCAGAACCTGATCCTCGGGCAGATCATCGTGATGTTAAAAAACGTGCTGCTCGGTATGTTGCCGCTGCTGACGGGCGTGGTGATCATCGCGCTGGTCGCGCCGGTGATGCTGGGCGGGCTGGTGTTCAGCACCAAATCGCTGGAGTTTAAGTTTTCCAAGCTCAACCCGCTCAGCGGGTTGGGGCGTTTGTTCTCCGCGCAAGTGGGTGCGGAGCTGGTGAAAGCGTTGATGAAAGCGCTGCTGATGGGCAGCGTCGCGGGCTTTTTTTTATGGCACCACTGGCCGGATATGATGCGCCTGATGAGCGAATCGCCGCTGACCGCTATGGCGAGCGCCCTCAATCTGGCCGGGCTGTGCGCGATGCTGGTGGCGCTGAGCATTATCCCGATGGTGGGGTTTGACGTTTTCTGGCAGATCTACAGCCATCTGAAAAAACTGCGCATGTCCCGCCAGGACATCCGTGACGAATTTAAACAGAGCGAAGGCGACCCGCACATTAAAGGCCGCATCCGTCAGATGCAGCGTGCAGCGGCGCGCCGTCGCATGATGGCCGATGTGCCAAAAGCAGATGTCATTGTCACCAACCCGACGCACTACTCCGTCGCACTGCAATACGACGAGAATAAGATGAGTGCGCCGAAAGTGGTGGCCAAAGGCGCGGGAATGATTGCGCTGCGTATTCGTGAGCTGGGGACGGAGAACCGTGTGCCGATCCTCGAAGCGCCACCGCTGGCGCGTGCGCTCTATCGCCATTCTGAAATTGGTCAGCAAATCCCGGGCCAGCTGTATGCGGCAGTTGCCGAAGTGCTGGCGTGGGTATGGCAGTTGAAACGCTGGCGTCTGTCCGGCGGGCAACGACCTGTTAAACCTGAGAATCTCCCGGTGCCTGAGGCGCTGGACTTTTTGAACGAGAAGGACACTGATGGCTAATCTGGTAGCAATGCTGCGTCTACCCAGCAATCTGAAATCGACCCAATGGCAGGTTCTCGCCGGGCCGGTGCTCATTTTGCTTATTTTGTCGATGATGGTGCTGCCGCTACCGGCGTTTATCCTCGACCTGTTGTTTACCTTTAACATCGCACTTTCCATCATGGTGCTGTTGGTGGCAATGTTCACCCAGCGCACGCTGGAATTCGCCGCATTCCCGACCATTCTGCTGTTTACCACCTTGTTGCGCCTGGCACTGAACGTCGCTTCGACGCGTATTATCCTGATGGAAGGGCATACGGGATCGGCGGCGGCAGGGCGGGTGGTTGAAGCCTTCGGTCACTTCCTCGTTGGCGGTAACTTCGCCATCGGTATCGTGGTGTTCGTCATCCTCGTTATCATCAACTTTATGGTTATCACCAAAGGTGCGGGGCGTATCGCCGAAGTGGGCGCGCGTTTCGTACTCGATGGGATGCCCGGTAAACAGATGGCGATTGACGCCGATCTCAACGCCGGGATTATCGGTGAAGATGAAGCGAAACGCCGCCGTTCTGAAGTGACGCAAGAAGCGGACTTCTACGGTTCGATGGACGGTGCGAGTAAGTTCGTTCGCGGCGACGCCATCGCCGGTATTCTGATCATGGTTATTAACGTCATCGGCGGTTTGCTGGTGGGCGTTTTGCAACATGGTCTGTCGATGGGCGATGCGGCCTCAAGTTACACCTTGCTGACCATCGGTGACGGTCTGGTTGCGCAGATCCCGGCGCTGGTTATCTCTACCGCGGCGGGTGTTATCGTCACCCGCGTCAGCACCGATCAGGATGTTGGTCAGCAGATGGTTGGCCAGTTGTTCAGCAATCCGCGCGTGATGATGCTCAGCGCCGGCGTACTCGGCCTGCTGGGGCTGGTGCCGGGGATGCCGAACTTTGTGTTCCTGCTGTTTACCGCCGCGCTGCTCGGTCTTGCCTGGTGGCTGCGTGGTAAAGACCAGGCCGCGCCTGCTGAAGCCGCGCCGATGAAGCTGCCGGAAAACACCCAGGCGGTGGAAGCCACCTGGAACGATGTGCAGCTTGAAGATTCCCTCGGTATGGAAGTGGGCTATCGCCTGATCCCAATGGTGGACTTCCAGCAGGATGGCGAACTGTTAGGCCGTATCCGCAGTATTCGTAAGAAATTCGCGCAGGATATGGGCTTCCTGCCGCCTGTTGTCCACATCCGCGACAATATGGATCTGCCACCAGCCCGTTACCGCATCCTGATGAAAGGGGTGGAAATTGGTAGCGGCGAGGCTTACCCGGGGCGCTGGCTGGCGATTAACCCAGGCACGGCGGCGGGCACGCTGCCGGGTGAGCAAACCGTGGACCCGGCTTTTGGCCTGGCCGCTATCTGGATTGAGAGCGCGTTGAAAGAACAGGCGCAGATCCAGGGCTACACCGTTGTGGAAGCCAGTACCGTAGTGGCAACACACCTTAACCACCTGATTGGTCAATTCTCGGCGGAGCTGTTTGGTCGCCAGGAAGCGCAGCAACTGCTTGACCGGGTGAGCCAGGAGATGCCGAAGCTGACCGAAGATTTGGTGCCGGGCGTCGTCACGCTGACCACGCTGCACAAAGTGCTGCAAAACCTGCTGGCCGAAAAAGTGCCAATCCGCGATATGCGCACCATTCTGGAAACGCTGGCCGAGCATGCGCCGCTGCAAACCGATCCGCACGAACTCACGGCGGTGGTGCGCGTGGCATTGGGCCGCGCCATTACCCAGCAGTGGTTCCCGGGTAATGATGAAGTGCAGGTGATTGGTCTTGATACGCCGCTTGAACGTTTGCTGTTGCAGGCATTGCAGGGCGGTGGCGGTCTGGAGCCGGGTCTTGCCGATCGCTTACTGGAACAAACTCAGGAAGCGTTAACGCGGCAGGAAATGTTGGGTGCGCCGCCGGTGTTGCTGGTGAACCATGCGCTGCGTCCACTGCTGGCGCGCTTCCTGCGCCGCAGCCTGCCGCAACTGGTGGTGTTGTCGAACATGGAAATGTCGGATAACCGCAGCATCCGTATGACTGCGACTATCGGAGGCAAATAATGCGTTATCTTGCCTGGTTGGTGGCTTTGCCGCTGTTTGCCCACGCGGCCGGAAACGGCATTGGCGAAGGCATGTGGCAGGCCAGCAGTATCGGTATCCGGCTGGATAACCGCGGCGTGGTCTCTTCATCACGACCGCTGGGCCCGTCGCAGCCGGTAAACGGGCTGATGACGGATGTCTCGTGGCGCTATGAATTAAATGGTCCGACGCCTGCCGGGTTAGTGGTTCGGCTCTGTTCTCAGGCGCGTTGTGTCGAGCTGGATGGGCAGAGTGGCACCACGCGCGGCTTTACCGATGTTCCGGCACTCGAATCGCTGCGTTTTGTCTGGGAAGTGCCCGGCGGTGGACGGTTATGGCCGCCGCTGGACGTTCGTAGTAACAAAGTGCTGGTCAATTACCGTCAACCCACTCAGCAAAACTAACCGCTTCGCTTCAATGAGTTAGCTTGTTTTTTGCCCGAAAATCTCGCCGCACTGGCGGGATTTTGCTATCCGCCCCGCATTTTTGACCGCTCCTTTTGATGCAACAGAAACGCTGTTTTATAAATCAGTGAAGCGCGTATCGGCACTCTTTGCAATTTTGCCAGCCACGTAATTTTGATGGCAGAAACAGAAAGGTTTCCCGTTGCACATCCTCTTACTTTAGCCGTGTAAGAAATTCCTTTGGCTAAGCCGGATCGTCAAAGGTCCCCCAAAATAAACAGGGTTGACGGCAATGAAAACACGAAAAATTGGATTGGCTAATTATCTCGCCTATGGCTCGGGCGATTTTCTGGGTGCGGGCACAACCGCGTTAACCGCAGCATGGTTACTCTATTTCTATACGACCTTTTGCGGCCTGACGCCGATTGAAGCGACATTTATCTTCGCGACAGCAAGGGTGCTGGATGCGGTGGTCAGTCCGCTGATGGGCTTTTTAACCGATAATTTCGGTTCGACCTGGCTTGGTAAACGCTTCGGTCGACGTAAGTTCTTTATTTTGTTAGGTATCCCTTGCGTGTTCAGCTACTCAATAATGTGGGTAGGGGACATGAGTTTCTGGTATTACCTGCTGACGTATCTGCTGTTCGATGTGGTCTACACCATGATTCTGGTGCCGTACGAAACGCTGGTGCCGGAAATGACTGACGACTTTAAACAGAAAACCAAATTCTCCGGCGCGCGTATCTCCATGGCACAGATGTCGGCGATTCTGGCCTCGTTCCTGCCGGGCGTCCTGCTGTCACACTTTGGTAAAGACAACCCGGTCTCCTTTTTCTACGCAAGTCTGGTGTTCTCGGTGCTCTGTGCGCTGATGCTGACGTTTGTCTGGTGCTTTACCTGGGAACGACCGCGCGAAGAGTGGACCGAAGCGGCGCTGCGCGCGGAAGAAGAGAAAAAGAGCCTCACGCTTGGGCAAAGTTTGCGCCGCCTGTTTGTTGAACTCAGCTCCACGCTGCGTATCAAGATTTTCCGCCAGCACCTGGGGATGTACCTCGGCGGTTATATCGCGCAGGACGTATTTAACGCGGTGTTCACCTATTACGTGGTGTTCGTGCTGATGCAGGAAGCATCGCTGGCCTCCAACTTGCTGGGCACGATGGCGATTTTCCAGTTCATCGCGGTGATTGCCATGATACCGCTGTGCATCCGCTTCGGACCTGCGCCGTCATACCGCATGGTGGTGGTGCTGTTCGGTCTGAGCGCCGCCTCTTATGCCGTGCTCTACTACGCCGGTTTAAGCGATGTTTATTCGCTGCTGTTGCTGGTGTCCGCCGTTGCCGGTCTGGGACGCGGTGGTATCAACTACGTACCGTGGAACACCTACACCTACATTGCGGATATTGACGAAGTGGTCACCGGCCAGCGCCGTGAAGGGATCTTCGCCGGGATCATGACGCTGACCCGTAAAGCCTCGCAGGCCGGTGCGGTGATGCTGGTGGGGATTGTGATGCAGGCGTCTGGCTTTGTCTCCGGGCAGAAAACCCAGGTGCCAGAAGTGAGCCACACCATTTTGATGATCATGTGCTTTGGCACCATTGCGGTACTGTGCTGCGGCTTCCTCGTCTCCTTACGCTTCAAGCTGAACCTGAAAACCCACAGCGTGCTGCGTGAAGAAACGGCCAAAATGCGCCAGAGCGGCCGCGCGATGCCAGAAAGTATCACTCCGCAAGCGCGCGAAACCGTCG
Source organism: Kosakonia sp. AG348 (assembly GCF_003337365.1). Lineage (NCBI taxonomy): Bacteria > Pseudomonadati > Pseudomonadota > Gammaproteobacteria > Enterobacterales > Enterobacteriaceae > Kosakonia > Kosakonia sp. AG348. The sequence goes on along the minus strand of NZ_QPJR01000004.1, from coordinate 284,782 downwards.
AAATGCTGGCGGGCATGCCTTACGAATCCTTGTGGGGCAACAACAACATTGGCTATCTGAATCGCAATAAACCTGCCGCGCCATCGCTGAAAGACGCGTCACTGAAATCGACTTATAACTGAGGTTAAGAATATGAAGGTTTGGCCTGTCAAACACAGCCCGTTACTGCGTCAGCCAGAGCGTTTTATCGCCCGTGATGAACTGAAAGCGTTGATCCGCAAGGTGACGCATAACCTGGTCAATATTCACGACAACACCGGTGAGTTTTTACTCCGTCTCGACGATGGGCGCGTGATTGATACCAAAGGCTGGGCTGGCTGGGAGTGGACGCACGGCGTGGGTCTGTACGGGATGTATCAGTATTACCGTCAGACCGGCGAAGAGGGTGTGCGCGAGGTGATTGATAACTGGTTCGCCGACCGTTTTGCAGAAGGCGCAACCACTAAAAACGTCAACACCATGGCGCCGTTCCTGACGCTGGCGTACCGCTATGAAGAGACCGGTAACCCGACTTATCTCCCGTGGCTGGAAAGTTGGGCCGAATGGGCGATGAACGAGATGCCGCGCACCGACTGCGGCGGGATGCAGCACATTACGCTGGCGGAGGAGAACCACCAGCAGATGTGGGACGACACGCTGATGATGACCGTGCTGCCGCTGGCGAAAATCGGCAAATTGCTCAACCGGCCAGACTATGTGGAAGAGGCGGTGTATCAGTTTCTGTTGCATGTGCAGAACCTGATGGATAGGGAAACCGGGCTGTGGTTCCACGGCTGGAATTACGACGGTCACCACAATTTTGCCAACGCCCGCTGGGCGCGCGGGAATAGCTGGCTGACCATCGTTATCCCGGATTTCCTTGAGCTTGTCGAACTGCCGGAAAACAATGCGGTGCGCCGTTATCTGGTTCAGGTGCTGAATGCGCAAATCGCCGCGCTGGCGAAGTGCCAGCATGAAAGTGGGTTGTGGCATACGCTGCTCGACGATCCAGATTCTTATCTGGAAGCCTCGGCAACCGCCGGATTTGCCTATGGCATTCTGAAAGCGCTGCGTAAGCGTTATATCAGCACCGATTACACGGAGGTGGCGGAAAAAGCGGTGAAAGCGATTGTGGGAAATATATCGCCGGAAGGAGAGTTGTTACAGGTGTCGTTCGGCACCGGGATGGGCAGTAATCTGGCGTTTTATCGCCAGATCCCGCTGACCTCAATGCCATACGGCCAGGCGATGGCGATGCTCTGTTTGACGGAGTATCTGCGCAAATATTTCTGAAAGGCAATACATGAAAAACCCCGGCTGGCCGGGGTTTTTTATGGCTAAAAACGGAAGGGATTACATACGCTCTACAGTTTCGATACCCAGCGTATCAAGACCGAGTTTCAGCGTTTTTGCCGTCAGCAGAGCCAGTTTCAGGCGGCTTAAACGGGTTTCGTCGTTTTCCGCGCTGAGGATCGGGCAGTGCTCGTAGAAGCCGGAGAACAGACCCGCCAGATCGTACAGATAGGCGCACATCACATGCGGCGTACCTTCACGGGCAACGACGGACAGGGTTTCTTCGAACTGCAACAGACGCGCTGCCAGCTGGGATTCACGCTCTTCGCCAATCACCACCGGTGCGTTTTCCAGTACGCTCTCTTCAATACCCGCTTTACGGAATACGGAGAGCACGCGGGTGTAAGCGTACTGCATGTACGGTGCGGTGTTGCCTTCAAAGGCCAGCATGTTGTCCCAGTCGAAAACGTAATCGGTGGTGCGGTTTTTCGACAGATCCGCATATTTCACCGCGCCGATACCGACTGCGTTGGCCAGTTTTTCCAGCTCGTCGGCAGGCATATCCGGGTTCTTTTCTGCCACCAGACGGCGCGCGCGTTCCAGCGCTTCATCCAGCAGATCGGAAAGTTTCACCGTACCGCCCGCGCGGGTTTTGAACGGCTTGCCGTCTTTGCCGAGCATCATGCCGAACATGTGGTGTTCCAGCGGCACGGAATCCGGCACATAACCGGCTTTACGCACGATGGTCCAGGCCTGCATCAGGTGCTGATGCTGACGGGAATCGATGTAGTAGAGCACGCGATCGGCATGCAGCGTTTCATAACGGTATTTCGCGCAGGCGATGTCCGTGGTGGTGTACAGATAGCCGCCATCCTTTTTCTGGATGATGACGCCCATCGGTTCGCCTTCTTTGTTTTTGTACTCATCCAGGAATACCACGGTCGCGCCTTCGCTCTCGACCGCCAGACCTTTGGCTTTCAGATCCGCAACGATGCCCGGTAACATCGGGTTATACAGGCTTTCACCCATTACATCTTTGCGGGTCAGCGTCACGTTCAGGCGTTCGTAGGTTTTCTGGTTCTGACTCATGGTGATATCGACCAGCTTGCGCCACATCTCGCGGCAATATTCATCGCCGCCTTGCAGTTTCACCACGTAAGCGCGTGCGCGTTCAGCGAATGCCGCGTCTTCGTCATAATGTTTTTTGGCTTCACGGTAAAAACCTTCCAGATCCGCCAGCGCCATTTCACCGGCGTTCTCCTGCTGTTGCAGCTCAAGGTAAGCAATCAACATACCGAACTGGGTACCCCAGTCGCCGACGTGGTTGGCGCGAATCACGTTATGGCCGAGGAATTCCAGCGTACGGACTGATGCATCGCCAATGATGGTGGAACGCAGATGGCCGACATGCATCTCTTTCGCCACGTTCGGCGCGGAGTAATCGATAACCACGGTTTGCGGCTGCGGTTTTGTTACGCCCAGGCGATCGGATTTCAGCGCCGCATCTACCTGCGAGGCGAGAAACTCAGGCGCGAGGAAAATATTGATAAAGCCAGGACCGGCGATTTCAACTTTATTGGCAATCCCGTCGAGAGAAAGGTGAGACAGAACCTGCTCGGCCAGTTGTCGCGGTGCCATGCCCAGTTTTTTCGCTACTGCCATCACGCCATTAGCCTGATAGTCGCCAAACTGAATTTTTGCTGACTGACGAACCTGCGCTTCACAATCGACTGGCGCGCCTGCTGCAATCATGGCCTGACTAACTTTTTCTGAGAGAAGAGCCTGAATATTCACCGGGATACCTTACTTTTAGGACACCGCGTCGCTGAGGCGGCGTCCGGGTGTTTAATAAAGGCGGGAGTATACTGCAAATGCCCGGTGGCGTCAGCACTGCATAACACGGTAGATTATGCGCTTTGTTATGACTTGCGAGCACTGTTATGCGTACCTGGCAAACTGTCGAAGAGTTGCAGGATATCGTGGAAGATTTGCCACGGTTTACCCAAGATTTGCAAAATTTAGCTACCCGTCTGGGGTTGGATATCGCACCCTTAAATGCCGATCACATCTCGTTGCGCTGCCACCAGAACACCACGGCGGAGCGCTGGCGGCGTGGTTTTGAACACTGTGGCGAACTGCTGTCGGAAAACATCATTAATGGTCGGCCGATTTGCCTGTTCAAACTGCGTGAACCCGTGTGTGTCGCCCACTGGCAGTTTACGGTGATTGAGTTGCCGTGGCCGGGTGAAAAGCGCTACCCGCACGAAGGGTGGGAGCATGTAGAAATCGTGCTGCCGGGCGATATCGCCACGCTCAACGCGCGTGCGCTGGCGCTGCTGGCTGATGAGGGCTTAAGCCAGCCGGGTATTTCGGTGAAAACCAGTTCACCAAAAGGCGAGCGCGAACGGCTGCCCAATCCAACGCTGGCGGTGACGGATGGCAAAGTCACCGTGAAATTTCATCCGTGGACCATTGAAGAGATTGTCGCGAGCGAGCAGGGGTGAAAGCGCTTACGAAAGCGAGCCATGCTGAACCGGGGGAGAGGAAATGACCTTACTGGAAATCTGTTGTTATGGCGTCGATGACGCGGTGATTGCTGAGCAACGTGGCGCCGATCGCATTGAATTTTGCGCCGCGCCGAAAGAGGGCGGTTTAACCCCTTCCTTTGGCGCGTTAAAAGCGATTCGACAGGCGGTGACCATTCCCGTACATCCGATCGTGCGCCCGCGCGGTGGGGATTTTTGCTACCGGGCCGATGAGTTTGCCTCCATGCTGAGCGATATTGCGATGCTCCGTGAACTGGGTTTTCCTGGCCTGGTCACCGGTGTGCTGACGGAAGAGGGAGATGTCGATATTGTGCGCATGCGGGAAATTATGCAGGCCGCACAGGGGATGGCGGTAACTTTTCATCGCGCGTTCGATATGTGTGCTAATCCGCTTCAGGTGTTTGATAACTTAGCCGAATTAGGCATTGCGCGTATTCTCACGTCTGGTCAGCAGCCCTCGGCAGTAAAAGGACTTTCATTAATCAGGGAACTAAATGCCAGGTCTGGTGTTCCAATCATTATGGCCGGCGCAGGTGTGCGTCCGGATAACCTCGAAACCTTTCTCCATGCGGGTATTAAAGAGGTGCATAGCTCGGCAGGCCGCTGGACAGCATCGCCGATGCGCTATCGCAATCCAGGATTATCGATGTCGTCAGATGCCAGTGCGGATGAATATGCCCGCTACGGTGTGGATGGCGATGCGGTGGCGGTAATGAAAGAGATTATTTTGCACCATCGCCCGTAACAGTTTTTACCGCGCATCATGTCGCCCAATATGATGCTTGCTTGTACCAGGCCCCTGCCATTAACAGGGGCCTTTTTTTATCTTACGGTTTGCGGGCAATCAACACCGCGCGAACCGGGGCCGGGTAGCCTTCAACGGTTTTACTGTTATCCGCCGGGTTCAGAAAATCGGCCAGTGATTCCGTGACCATCCACGGCGTACGACGTTGCTCCTCGGTACTGGTAACGCTGGTATCCGCAATCCGTACATCAACAAAACCACACTTCTCCAGCCAGTTTTTCAGCGCCAGCGCGGAAGGGATAAAATAGACATTTCGCATTTGCGCATAGCGGTCACCGGGCACCAGCACGGTATTTTCATCGCCTTCCACCACCAGTGTTTCCAGTACCAGCTCGCCATCTTTCACCAGTTGATCTTTCAACTGCCACAGATGTTCAAGCGGTGAACGGCGGTGATAGAGCACGCCCATGGAAAACACGGTATCGAAAGCGTTCAGCGCCGGAAGCTGCTCAATGCCAAGCGGCAAAAGATGCGCGCGACGATCGTCGCCCAACAGCTTACGCACGGCTTCAAACTGGCATAAAAACAACTGCGTTGGGTCGATACCAACGGCAAGCTGCGCACCCGCGCCGACCATGCGCCACAGGTGGTAACCGCTGCCGCAGCCGACATCCAGAATGGTGCGGCCTTTCAGGTCAGAGAGGTGCGGCAGGACGCGCTCCCATTTCCAGTCGGAACGCCATTCGGTGTCGATATCAATGCCATACAGTGAAAATGGCCCTTTGCGCCACGGCATCAGATTACGCAGCAGCGTTTCCATACCTTTAAGCTGCCCGGCGCTGAGCGGTTCGGCGCTTTGCGCGCTGACGCTGTGCAGCAGATCCAGCTTTGCGGGGGTGATGGTCGGCAGAAATTCTACCGCGTTGTTCCACTGCTTAAACTGCCCGTGCAATGCTTCACGCTGCCAGGCGGCGATCTGGGCGGGTAACGTTTCCAGCCAGTGCGCGAGCGTACCGGTGGCTATTTGCTGATAAAAACGGCCAAACTCAATCATGCTGCAACCGCCTTCAGTGCTACCAGCGAACCAAAGTTAAAACACTGGAACCACAGTTCGCTGTGCTCAAACCCGGCAGTGCGCAGGCGGGTTTTATGCGCTTCAACAGAATCCGTCAGCATGACATTCTCCAGCATGCTGCGCTTCTGGCTGATCTCCAGTTCGCTGTAGCCGTTAGCACGTTTAAAATCGTGGTGCATATTGAACAACAGTTCGCCGACGGTGTGGTCTTCAAAACTGAATTTTTCCGATAACACTAACGCGCCGCCAGGGTTCAGCCCCTGGTAAACTTTCTGCAGCAGTTTCAGGCGGTCGTCCGGCTGCAGAAATTGCAAGGTGAAGTTGAGTACCACCATCGAGGCGTTTTCAATCTGAATATCGCGAATATCGCCTTCAATCACTTCAACCGGCGTTGGCGCTTTATAGGCATCGATATGACGACGGCAGCGCTCCACCATGGCGGGTGAATTGTCGACGGCGATAATTTTGCAATCAGCATGGTGAATGTTGCGACGCACTGAGAGCGTGGCCGCGCCCAGTGAGCAGCCGAGATCGTAAACCTGCGTGGCAGGCTGGACAAAGCGCTCCGCCAGCATGCCGATCATCGAGATAATATTGGAGTAACCCGGTACGGAACGCTGGATCATGTCCGGGAAGACTTCGGCTACCCGTTCGTCAAAAGTCCAGTCGCCCAGGCTGGCGATAGGCGCAGAAAAAAGCGTGTCGCGGTGAGACATAGTGTAAATATCCGGGAAAACAAAGGGGCGTATTGTGCGCTAATGCAGGGAGAAAACCAACTCCCAAGGCATGTACCACAGATTTGCCAGCACCATCAACAGCAGCGAGCAAAAGGTTGCGCCCATGCCGGAACGACGCCAGCGGATCAGGCGGTGGTGAAAGCCGTAATAATGCATCAGGCGACCGGCGATCAGCAGCAGCCCACAAACATGCACTAACCAGGTTTGCGCACCGTCCATCTCCATAAAAAGAAGCAGGATCAGGGCGACGGGAATGTATTCCACCGCATTGCCATGAATGCGTATCGCACTTTGCAGCTCGCTAAACCCGCCGTCGCCATAGCTAACACGGTATTGCGTGCGCAGGCGAATAACGTCAAAAGAAAATTTTATGAGTAACAATGCACCCAGCACGGCGTAAAGCGCGCTAACCATACTAACTCCCTTTAAGGCTCTGGTGACCGCTAGACAATGATAGGTGGTTCGTTCAGAAAAGAGAAGATTGCAGCGGAAGAGAAGGGGCGTCGCCAACGCTCGGGACGGCGGCCTGCAACTGCTGCCACAGGGTTTCCACCAGTTCCGGGGCTTGTGCGATATCGGGCGTATGCAAAAACAAATAGGGGGTGGTGGTCTGTTCCCACAACGGGAGTTTTTGCAGCCATACGGCAAACAGCTGGCGATTTTGCTCCATATTATCGCTGCCGATAAAACGCACCATCGGATGGCTGGCGGTTATCAGCGCATGCACCGGGACTTTCGGCTTTTTGCGCTGCGCTTCGATGATCGCTTCACTGTGCGGAATAGCGCTGTGCACCGGTCGGCTATCAAGGATCACGCGATTCACCCCGCGCGCATGTAAGCCCTGATTGAGCGCTTTTTCCTCTTCGCCTTTGGCGAAAAAGCCTGGATGACGCACTTCAACGCCATAGGTGAAATCAGCCGGCAACGCATCCAGAAATGCCCACAACGCGGGGAGATCGCGCGGGCCAAAGGTTGCCGGAAGCTGTAACCAGTACTGGCCTATCCGGTTGGCAAGCGGCGACATTCGTTGAAAAAACTCGTCTGTTAGATCGCGGCAGTTACGCAGCGCCGCCTGGTGCGAAATGGTGGCGGGGAATTTAAAGCAAAAGCGGAAATCATCGGTGGTTTGTTCGCGCCAGCGCGCCACGATCTCAGCTTTTGGCAGCGCGTAAAGCGTGGTGTTGCCTTCGACGCAGTTAAAGTGACGGGCGTACTCTTCGAGGCTGGTGATGCCAAGGCGCACCCATTTGGGGTGCGACCATTGCGGCAGGCCGACATACATCATAACGCGCTGAGGATCTCGTCCGTGCTGCGAACACGGCTAATGCGCGGGAAGATATACTTCAGGCTGCCCTGATGTTGCTCGTTGCTGCCTGCGCTGCAAGCATCTTCTGCAATCACCAGCGAAAAACCTAATTCCCACGCGTTGCGCGCGGTGGATTCCACGCCAATATTGGTGGAAATACCGCACAGCACAATGGTGTCGATGCCACGGCGGCGCAGTTGCAGCTCAAGATCGGTGCCGTAAAACGCGCCCCACTGGCGTTTGGTCACTTCAATATCGCTCTCTTTTTTACCCAGGGCCTGCGGGTAAACCCACCAGTTTTCCGGTAGTGTATGACCACCTGTTGGCGCGTCAACCGGCTGTTTCAGCGCTTCGGCGAAATCCGCTGACCAGCCAACGCGCACTAATACGACCGGCGAACCGTTGGCACGGAATTTTTCCGCGAGCGTTGCGGCACGTTGAACCACGTCCTGCGCTGTGTGCGGGCCACCGGCGAAAGGTAAAATACCCTCCTGTAAATCGATCACCACCAGTGCGGTTTTCTCAGCATTGAGTTCCAGCATAATAACTCCTGAAAAATGAATGACGTCGGCGGATACCTTACGCGTTATGCAGGTGCGGACGGTTTACAAATTTTGTTAAATTTTGTGAGAATGCGCAATAAGCGCGCAGCAAACGCGCGTACAGTCGGTCGCGGGCTTATCGTCAGTCAGAATTTCCAGTATAATAGCCCCCTTTTTTCATCCAGTTGTGACATACGAAAATAGCTGCCACCAGAGTGCCTGCCCCGCAGGCGGCGGGTCGCGCGCAGCTAATTAAGGGATATCTCATGCGTACAGTATATTGCGGGCAGCTCAATCAGTCCCATGTGGGACAGCAAGTAACGCTTTGTGGGTGGGTCAATCGTCGTCGTGACCTCGGTAGCCTTATCTTTATTGATATGCGCGATCGCGAAGGCATCGTGCAGGTGTTTTTCGACCCGGACCGTCAGGATGCGTTCCAGCTCGCCTCTGAACTGCGTAATGAGTTCTGCATTCAGGTTACCGGTACCGTGCGTGCGCGCGACGGCAAAAACGTCAACAAAGATATGGCAACCGGTGAAGTGGAAGTGTTCGCCACCGGGCTGAATATTATCAACCGTTCTGACGTGCTGCCGCTGGACTCCAACCACGTTAATACCGAAGAAGCGCGTCTGAAATACCGCTACCTCGATCTGCGCCGCCCGGAAATGGCTCAGCGCCTGAAAACCCGCGCCCGGATCACCAGCTTCGTGCGTCGCTTTATGGATGACCACGGTTTCCTCGATATTGAAACCCCGATGCTGACCAAAGCGACGCCGGAAGGCGCGCGTGACTATCTCGTGCCGTCGCGCGTGCATAAAGGCAAATTCTACGCGCTGCCGCAATCCCCACAGCTGTTTAAACAGCTGCTGATGATGTCCGGCTTCGACCGTTACTATCAGATCGTCAAATGTTTCCGTGATGAAGACCTGCGTGCTGACCGCCAGCCGGAATTCACCCAGATCGATGTGGAAACCTCCTTTATGACCGCGCCGCAGGTGCGTGAAGTGATGGAAGCGCTGGTTCGCGAGCTGTGGCAGGAAATTCGTGGTGTGGATCTGGGCGAGTTCCCGATTATGACCTTTGCTGAAGCCGAGCGCCGTTACGGTTCCGATAAACCCGATTTGCGTAACCCGATGGAGCTGGTGGACGTGGCCGACTTGCTGAAAGCGGTCGAGTTTAAAGTCTTCTCCGGCCCGGCAAACGATCCGAAAGGCCGCGTTGCCGCGCTGCGTGTGCCAGGTGGCGCACAACTTAGCCGTAAACAGATTGACGACTACGGCAAGTTTATCGAAATCTACGGGGCGAAAGGCCTTGCTTACATTAAGGTCAACGAAGCGGCAAAAGGACTGGAGGGGATCACCAGCCCGGTCGCGAAGTTCCTGAACGCTGAAATCGTTAGCGCGATCCTTGAGCGCACTGGCGCACAAGATGGCGACATGATTTTCTTCGGCGCGGACCACAAAAAAGTGGTGGCTGATGCGCTGGGCGCGCTGCGTCTGAAGCTGGGTAAAGACCTGAATCTGACCGACGAAACCAAATGGGCGCCGCTGTGGGTGATCGACTTCCCGATGTTTGAAGATGACGGCGAAGGCGGCCTGACCGCGATGCACCATCCGTTCACCTCACCGAAAGATATGACCGCGGCTGAGCTGAAAGCGGCACCGGAAGAGGCCGTAGCGAATGCTTACGATATGGTTATCAACGGTTATGAAGTGGGCGGCGGTTCGGTGCGTATCCATAACGGCGAAATGCAGCAGACTGTATTCGGCATTCTGGGCATCAATGAGCAGGAACAGCGTGAGAAGTTCGGCTTCCTGCTGGATGCGCTGAAGTATGGTACGCCGCCGCACGCGGGTCTGGCGTTTGGTCTGGATCGTCTGACCATGTTACTGACCGGCACTGATAACATCCGTGACGTGATTGCGTTCCCGAAAACCACGGCGGCGGCCTGTCTGCTGACCGAAGCGCCAAGTTTCGCCAACCCGGCATCGCTGGCTGAGCTGGGTATTTCCGTCGTCAAAAAAGAGACGCCGGAGAATAAATAAGATGGCCTTTAAGCACCCTGTTTCTGTGCTGGTGGTGATTTACGCCGAGGACACGAAACGGGTGCTGATGTTGCAGCGGCGCGACGATCCTGATTTCTGGCAGTCGGTTACCGGCAGTCTTGAAGCAGGAGAGGTAGCGTCGCAAGCCGCCATGCGTGAAGTAAAGGAAGAGGTCGACATCGATATTGCTTGCGAGCAACTGACCTTAGTCGACTGTCAGCGCACGGTGGAATTTGAAATATTTAGTCATTTACGTCATCGCTATGCGCCGGGCGTCACGCACAATACCGAATCCTGGTTTTGTCTTGCGCTGCCCCATGAACGCCAGATCGTTTTTAGTGAACATCTGGCGTACCGCTGGCTTGATGCCCCGGCAGCGGCGGCATTAACCAAGTCGTGGAGCAACCGGCAGGCGATTGAAGAATTTGTTATTAACGCCGACTAATTTCCCCTGGAATTTCAGTTCTCAGGAAGGTGGCAATCCCCGGCGTCGCCAGGTGTTTACCGTGGTAAGCAACGGGTGCGAACGGGGGCAGCTAACGCGCCAGAGGACTGAAAGCCGCCGGGAAAAGGCTTTATTGGAGAGTTTTTTTATGGCAGGTCATAGTAAATGGGCCAACACCAAACACCGCAAAGCGGCACAGGATGCTAAACGCGGTAAGATCTTTACCAAAATCATCCGTGAACTGGTAACGGCTGCGCGTCTGGGCGGCGGTGATATCGGTTCTAACCCGCGCCTGCGTGCGGCGGTTGATAAAGCGCTGTCTAACAACATGACCCGCGACACCTTAAACCGTGCTATCGCGCGTGGTGTGGGTGGTGATGATGACGCGAACATGGAAACCATCATTTATGAAGGTTATGGTCCTGGCGGCACGGCGGTGATGGTGGAGTGTCTGAGTGACAACCGCAACCGTACCGTGGCGGAAGTGCGTCATGCTTTTAGCAAATGCGGTGGCAACCTCGGTACTGACGGTTCTGTCGCCTATCTGTTCAGCAAAAAAGGGGTTATCTCCTTCGACGCAGGCGACGAAGACACCATTATGGAAGCGGCGCTGGAAGCCGGTGCTGAAGACGTAGTGACGTTTGATGATGGCGCAATTGACGTTTATACCGCGTGGGAAGAGATGGGCGCCGTGCGTGACGCACTGGAAGCCGCGGGTCTGAAAGCGGACAACGCTGAAGTCTCCATGATTCCGTCGACCAAAGCCGACATGGACGCGGAAACCGCGCCGAAACTGCTGCGTCTGATCGATATGCTGGAAGATTGCGACGACGTGCAGGAGGTTTACCACAACGGTGAGATCTCTGATGAGGTTGCGGCGACACTCTAATGTCGCTGATTAACTCGCCTGTCACCGGAGACGCATAATGGCGATCATTCTCGGTATCGATCCGGGTTCGCGCGTCACCGGTTACGGCGTGATCCGCCAGACGGGACGACAACTGACCTATCTCGGCAGCGGTTGTATCCGTACCAAAGTGGATGATTTACCGTCGCGTCTGAAGCTGATTTATGCGGGCGTGACGGAGATCATTACCCAGTTCCAACCGGATTTTTTCGCTATCGAGCAAGTGTTTATGGCGAAAAACGCCGATTCGGCACTCAAGCTGGGGCAGGCGCGCGGTGTGGCGATTGTCGCCGCCGTCAATCAGGACTTGCCAGTGTTTGAATATGCCGCACGGCAGGTAAAGCAGACGGTGGTGGGGATTGGCAGCGCGGAAAAAAGCCAGGTGCAGCATATGGTGCGCACGCTGCTGAAACTGCCCGCTAACCCGCAGGCGGATGCGGCAGATGCGCTGGCTATCGCCATCACGCATTGCCATGTCAGCCAGAATGCGTTGCAGGTGAGCAGCACAAGGCTCAATCTGGCTCGCGGACGATTACGCTAAAAAGCGCCGGTTTACCGGCGCTTTTTTTATAACAGCGAACTTATCTTGCGTGCGTCCTCGTCGGTCGACGGGTTATAGACCACCATTGTTAAGTCCGGTTGCCCTTCCACCGAAAAACTCGAATACTCCAGCGATAACCGACCGACCGCACCATGCAGCAGGATTTTGGTGCCTTCTTCCATGACCGCAATATCGTTATTCTGCCAGAGCTCGGCGAACTCCGCAGAAGCTGCACTGAGTTCTTCCACCAGCGGACGAATTTCAACCGACGCACCCGCGCGGGTTGCATCAGCACGAAAAGCGGCCACCAGAAAGCGGGCGAGCGAGTGCCAGTCCACCTGCGCGGCGCGTGCCTGGGGATTAAGGAAAATACGCCGCAGAATGTTACGTTCATGTGCAGGCTGGCTGGCGTAATCGGATAACACCACCGTGGCGGCTTTGTTCCAGGCGAGCACATCCCAGGTTGCATTGCGGATCATCGCCGGGCTCAGGTGCATACAGTCCAGCACCTTTTGCAGCCTTTCTGTCACGGTTCCTCTGGCCGGGTAATGCATGCCCGGAGCACGGCCTAATGCCAGATGAAAAACGTGTTCGCGTTCGCGCTCAGAAAGGCGCAGCGCCTGACAAATGCGCTCCAGTACTTCCGCCGAAGGCGTTCCCCCGCGACCTTGCTCAAGCCAGGTGTACCAGGTAGCACTAATACAGGCCAGATGCGCCACCTCTTCACGGCGTAGCCCCGGCGTACGCCGCCGTGCGGTATGAAAACCCAGCGCCACAGGGTCAAGCTGCGCCCGGCGCGACTTCAGGTAACTGCCCAGATCTTTAGGCTGAGTAACGCTTTGCATCCTGTTAGTCCTTATACCCCGATAACGTCACTACTTTTCACTACAGAGGATATTTATAAGGATAACGGCGCGAGTCAACATCAGGAGACACACACATGCATGTTTTTCTAACGGGCGCGACCGGTTGGGTCGGCGCAAAAGTGGCGGCAGAGCTGATTGCTGCCGGGCACCAGGTGAGCGGCCTGGCAAGAAACGCGGATAAAGCACAGACGTTGCTGGCTGCGGGAGGGCAGGTTGTTTCCGGAACGCTGGATGATCATTCTCTCTTGTTTGACGCGGCCTCGCGTGCGGATGCGGTGATCCATACCGCCTTTAATCACGACTTTTCCCGCTTTGCGGAAAATAGCGAACAGGACCGTCGCGCCATTGAAGTGATGGGGGAGGCGCTGATCGGTAGTGACCGTCCGTTGCTGGTGACCTCGGGGCTGGCAAGGTTGGTTCAGGGACGGCCAGCAACAGAAAAGGATCATCCTGTCAGCGCGCCGGACTATCTACGCCGTTCCGAACAGGCGGCACAGGCTCTGGTCGAAAAAGGTGTCCGGGCTGCCAGTGTGCGTCTGGCTCCAACTGTTCATGGTGTAGGCGATCACGGTTTTATCCCGATTTTGATCGCGCTGGCGAAGAAAACCGGTGTATCCGCCTGGCCGGGCGAGGGCAATAATCGCTGGGCGGCGGTGCATCGCCTTGATGCGGCGAAGCTCTACCGGCTGGCGCTGGAAAGTGGCGTAACGGAAACGGTATACCATGCGGTAGCGGAGCAGGGGATCGCGATGCGGGAGATTGCTATCGCCATCGGCAACATGCTGGGCCTGCCCGCTGAATCACGCGGTGCTGACCATTTTGGCTGGTTTGCCACCTTTGCCGCAGCGGATATGTCAGCGTCCAGCGAGCGAACCCGCGAGGTCTTAGGCTGGCACCCTGAGCAACGCGATTTGCTCACCGATCTTGCGGATGCGGCCTATTACGCGAATTCCTGAACCGCGCTCGCGTTTTCCTGTATATTCGGCTGGATATCTATCCAGCCTTTTTTTATCATACGGCATTACACTTTCAGCCGTTAACGCAGGAGCGTCACGTGATAGGCAGACTCAGAGGCATTATTGTAGAAAAACAACCCCCGTTGGTTCTGCTGGAAGTGGGGGGCGTGGGATATGAAGTCCATATGCCGATGACCTGCTTTTATGAGCTCCCGGACGCCGGAAAAGAGGCGGTTGTTTTTACACAGTTTGTGGTTCGCGAAGACGCTCAGCTGTTGTACGGCTTTAATAACAAGCAGGAACGGACGCTGTTTCGTGAGCTCATCAAAACCAATGGCGTTGGGCCGAAGCTGGCGCTGGCGATTTTGTCCGGTATGTCGGCGCAGCAGTTTGTTAACGCCGTAGAACGCGAAGATCCTGCGGCGCTGGTCAAGTTGCCGGGAATAGGGAAGAAAACCGCCGAGCGTTTGATTGTCGAGATGAAAGATCGCTTTAAAGGTCTGCATGGCGATCTCTTCACCCCAGCGGCAGATTTGGTGCTGGCCTCTCCGGCGAGCCCGGCGACGGATGATGCGGAACAAGAAGCCGTTGCTGCGCTGGTGGCGTTGGGCTATAAACCTCAGGAAGCCAGCCGGATGGTAAGTAAGATTGCGCGTCCGGACGCCAACAGTGAAACCCTGATCCGCGAAGCACTGCGCGCGGCGTTGTGAGGTAGAGGATGATTGAAGCAGACCGTCTGGTAACGCCCGCCAGCACCAATATAGAGGAAGTTGCAGACCGCGCTATTCGTCCGAAAATGCTCGACGAGTATATCGGTCAGCCGCAGGTGCGCTCGCAAATGGAGATCTTTATCCAGGCGGCAAAGCTGCGCGGCGACGCGCTGGACCATCTGCTTATCTTCGGCCCACCGGGCTTAGGTAAAACGACGCTGGCGAATATCGTGGCAAACGAGATGGGTGTCAATCTGCGCACGACCTCAGGGCCAGTGCTGGAAAAAGCGGGCGATCTTGCCGCGATGCTCACTAACCTCGAGCCGCACGATGTGCTGTTTATCGATGAAATTCACCGCCTTTCGCCGGTTGTTGAAGAGGTGCTTTATCCGGCGATGGAAGATTACCAGCTGGATATCATGATCGGTGAAGGGCCTGCGGCGCGCTCGATAAAAATCGATTTACCGCCGTTTACCTTGATCGGCGCGACGACGCGTGCGGGTTCGCTTACGTCGCCGTTGCGCGATCGTTTCGGTATCGTGCAGCGTCTGGAGTTCTATCAGGTTGCGGATTTACAGCACATTGTCGGGCGCAGCGCGCGCTATATGGGACTGGCGATGAGCGACGAGGGTGCGCTGGAAGTGGCGCGCCGCTCACGCGGTACGCCACGTATTGCGAATCGACTGCTGCGGCGTGTGCGCGATTTCGCCGAAGTAAAACACGATGGCGATATTACCGCTGATATCGCGGCCCAGGCGCTCGACATGCTGAATGTCGATGCCGAAGGCTTCGACTATATGGATCGTAAGCTGCTGTTAGCCGTTATCGATAAGTTCTTCGGTGGCCCGGTCGGGCTGGACAACCTGGCGGCAGCCATTGGCGAAGAGCGCGAAACGATTGAGGATGTGCTGGAGCCATATCTTATCCAGCAGGGTTTTTTGCAGCGTACGCCGCGTGGTCGGATGGCAACAGTCAGAGCGTGGAACCACTTCGGCATTACGCCACCGCAAATGCCATAACATTAAAGGCCGGAGAACATTTGCTTCCGGCCTTTCGCTTTAGCTGGCGGGTTTCTTCATCATGCTGAAGATAAACAGCAGCGCCGCGCACAACACCACGGATGGGCCCGCGGGCGTGTCATAAAAGGCCGAAAATGTCAGCCCGCCGGTGACGGCGATCATCCCGATCCCGACCGCGATGCCCGCCATTTGCTCCGGCGTACGTGCGAAGCGTCGCGATGTCGCGGCAGGGATAATCAACAGGGAGGTAATGATCAGTGCGCCGACGAATTTCATGGCAACGCCAATCGTTAATGCAGTAACCAGCATCAGTAACAGCTTCACACGCTGCAGCTTCACGCCATCGACAAAGGCCAGCTCGGGGCTGATGGTCATCGACAGCAGATTGCGCCATTGCCAGAACAAAATCCCCAGCACCACGACAACACCCAGAGCGATCGCCAGCAGATCGCCTGGTGTCACTGCCAGCAAATCCCCGAACAGATAGGCCATTAAATCGACACGGATATTTGACATCAGGCTGACAACAACCAGACCCAGCGACAGTGCGCTGTGCGCCATGATCCCCAGCAGGGTATCAATGGCCAGATGAGGCCGTTTTTCCAGCCATACCAGCCCGGCGGCCAGCAGCAGCGTAACCGCGATCACCGCATAAAAGGGATTGACGTCCAGTAACAAACCGAAAGCGACACCCAAAAGAGAAGCATGCGCGAGCGTATCGCCGAAATAGGACATTCTGCGCCAGACAACAAATGAGCCCAACGGACCTGCCGCGCAGGCGAGCATAACCCCGGCAAGCCAGCCGGGTAGTAATAATTCAATCATGAGTGTCCATTACCCTGGCGCAGCACAATGCGGCCCTGTAAATCGTGGCGGTGGTTGTGATTGTGGCGATAAATTCCCAGCTGTTCCGCGCCACGCTGGCCGAACATGGAGATAAATTCCGGGTGCATCGAAACCACTTCCGGCGTGCCAGAACAGCAAATATGGTGATTCAGGCAGAGCACTTCATCGGTTTTTGCCATAACCAGATGCAGATCGTGAGAAACCATCAATACAGCGCAGTCCAGCTCTTTACGCAACTGGTCAATCAGGTTGTACAGCGCTACCTGGCCATTCACATCAACGCCCTGGGTTGGCTCATCAAGAACCAGCAATTGGGGGCGATTAAGCAGCGCTCGCGCGAGCAATACACGCTGGGTTTCGCCACCAGAAAGTTTTTGCATTGGCGCATCGACCAGGTGTGCGGCCTGAACACGTTTCAGTGCCGGAACAATATCATCTTTTCTGGTGCCAGGACGCAGGCGCATAAAGCGGCCAACGGTGAGCGGCAGAGTTGCGTCAAGGTGTAATTTCTGCGGCACGTATCCGATGCGCAGTGTTTTGTCACGCTTGATTAACCCGGAGTCGGGTGCTACCAGCCCAAGCACAACGCGCACCAGCGTTGATTTGCCCGCGCCATTAGGGCCCAGCAGGGTTAAAATTTTACCAGCACGTAAATTCAGCGAAATATCAGACAGGACGCGACGTTGGCCGAATGCGACGGTGATTTTTTCGAGCGTTACAAGATTCGTCATAGCATTTATGGGGTTGCACAAGTTGTCGAATGTTATAATATCACATTCCACTCATTCATTACGATTAATAGTCGCATTATGTTACATAAAAATACGCTTCTTTGCGCAGCGTTATCCGCTGCGCTTCTCGGTGGAGCAGCACAAACTGCTAACGCCGCCGTTGTAACGTCATTAAAGCCGCTGGGGTTTATCGCGTCAGCAATAGCCGATGGGGTGACACCGACGGAAGTATTACTGCCGGACGGTGCATCAGAGCACGATTATTCCCTGCGTCCTTCGGATGTAAAACGCTTACAGAACGCGGACTTAGTATTTTGGGTTGGGCCTGAAATGGAAGCATTTATGGTGCGTTCCGCGCAGCAAATCCCGGCGAAAAAATTAGTGACGATGGCGGATCTGGATGGCGTGAAAACGCTACTCATGAAAGGGTCGGATGACGATGAGCACGACCATGATGATGGACATCATCAGGACGAAAAAAGTGATGAACATCACCATCACGGTGAGTACAACATGCATCTGTGGCTTTCCCCGGAGATTGCGCGGCTGTCAGCGGTTGCAATCCACGATAAATTAGTGGAAGTTATGCCGCAAAGTCGAGCCAAGCTGGACGCCAACCTGCAAGCATTTGAGGCATCATTAGCCCAGTCCGATAAGCAGGTCGGTAACGAGCTGGCACCGCTGAAAGGGAAAGGGTATTTCGTTTTTCATGACGCCTATGGCTACTTTGAAAAACACTACGGACTGACTCCGCTGGGTCACTTTACCGTCAACCCCGAAATTCAGCCTGGTGCGCAGCGTTTACATGAAATCAGAACACAGTTGGTTGAGCAAAAAGCAACCTGCGTTTTTGCTGAGCCACAGTTCAGGCCAGCGGTCGTAGAAGCTGTTGCCAGAGGGACATCCGTTCGAATGGGAACGTTGGATCCGCTCGGTATCGGCATCAAGTTAGGCAAAGAGAGCTATCCGCAGTTCCTTGCCCAACTTTCACATCAGTATGCGAGCTGCCTGAAAGGAGAATAACGAGGAAGTGAATACGTGCAACAGATAGCCCGCTCTGTCGCCCTGGCATTTAATAATCTGCCCCGACCCCACCGCGTTATGCTGGGGTCGCTTACAGTTCTCACTCTCACGGTCGCCGTTTGGCGTCCGTACGTTTACCACCCCGAATCCGTTACCCCCATTGTTAAAGCTATCGAACTGCCGAAGAGCGAAATTCGTTCTTTGTTGCCGGAAGCCAGCGAACCTATCGACCAGACTGCCTCGGATGACGATGTTGACGCTATTCCGCAGGATGAACTCGATGAGAAAACATCCAGTGAAGCCGGCGTACATGAATATGTCGTATCGACGGGCGATACGCTGAGCAGCATTCTTAATCAGTACGGCATCGATATGGGTGATATCAGCCAGCTTGCCGCTGCGGATAAAGAACTGCGTAACCTGAAAATTGGCCAACAGATCTCCTGGACTCTGACCGCGGATGGCGATTTGCAGCGATTGACCTGGGAGATGTCCCGCCGCGAGACTCGTACTTATGACCGCATTGATGGCGGCTTCAAAATGAGTAGCGAAACGCAGCAGGGCGATTGGGTAAACTCGGTGATGAAAGGGACTGTCGGCGGGAGTTTTGTTTCCAGCGCGCGCGACGCCGGGTTAACCAGCGGTGAAATCAGCGCGGTGATCAAAGCCATGCAGTGGCAGATGGATTTCCGCAAACTGAAAAAAGGCGATGAATTCTCCGTACTCATGTCCCGCGAAATGCTGGAAGGCAAGCAAGAGCAAAGCCAGTTGCTTGGTGTGCGTTTGCGTTCCGACGGCAAAGATTATTATGCAATCCGCGCAGAAGACGGCAAATTTTACGATCGCAACGGTACTGGTCTGGCAAAAGGATTTTTGCGTTTCCCGACATCCAAGCAGTTCCGCGTATCTTCAAATTTTGACCCCCGTCGTCTGAACCCGGTTACTGGTCGGGTTGCGCCGCATAAAGGCGTTGATTTCGCGTTGCCGCAGGGAACGCCTGTGCTGGCGGTAGGGGATGGTGAAGTCGTCGTGGCGAAACGCAGCGGAGCGGCAGGTAACTATGTCGCTATCCGTCACGGGCGCACCTATACCACGCGATATATGCACCTGCGCAAACTGTTGGTAAAACCAGGGCAGAAAGTGAAACGCGGCGATCGTATTGCGCTCTCCGGGAACACCGGGCGTTCTACCGGGCCGCATTTGCACTATGAAGTGTGGATCAACCAGCAAGCGGTTAATCCGTTAACGGCGAAGCTGCCGAGAACCGAAGGATTAAGCGGGTCGGATCGCAAAGATTATCTGGCACAGGTTAAAGAGATTCTGCCTCAGTTAAAAGTAGACTGATTCGTTTAACAAATGTGCGTCCGAAGCCGATGTCCAAACCGCATCGGCTTTTTCTTTTGTGCGATGGATGGCGCCTCGCTACACTATCTCATTATTTTATGTGAACTGATTTCTCGCCTGCGGAAGATGCATGGAAACGAAAAAAAATACCGCTGAATACATTCCTGAGTTTGAAAACGAATTTCGCCACCCGCGTAACTGGGGCGCGTGGCTGGGAGTGCTGGCTTTTGCGGGCGTTGCATTGATCCCGCCGTCGGTGCGCGATCCTGTACTCGGCAAACTTGGGCGTCTGGCCGGAAAGTTCGGCAAAAGCGCGCGCCGCCGTGCGCAGATCAATCTCTACTATTGCTTCCCTGAAAAAAGCGATGCGGAAAGAGAGGCCATTATTGATGAGATGTTCGCCACTGCGCCACAAGCCATGGTTCTGATGGCGGAACTGGCGTTACGTGGCCCGGAAAAGGTTCTTCCGCGTGTGGAATGGCAGGGCCGGGAAATTATTGATGAAATGCACCGCAACGAAGAGAAGGTGATTTTCCTTGTTCCGCACGGTTGGGGCGTTGATATCCCGGCGATGTTAATGGCATCGCAAGGCCAAAAAATGGCGGCGATGTTCCACAATCAGGGCAACAAAGTGTTCGATTATGTATGGAACACCGTGCGTCGTCGTTTTGGCGGGCGTTTACATGCGCGTAATGATGGGATCAAACCCTTTATCCAGTCGGTTCGCCAGGGCTACTGGGGGTACTACCTTCCGGACCAGGATCACGGTGCGGAGCACAGCGAATTTGTTGATTTCTTTGCAACCTATAAAGCGACCCTGCCGGCGATTGGCCGTCTGATGAAAGTGTGCCGTGCGCGCGTGGTGCCGCTGTTCCCGGTTTATGATGCGAAAACACACCGGCTGATTATTCAGGTGCGTCCGCCGATGGACGACCTGCTCACAGCCGATGACAACACGATTGCCCGCCGTATGAACGAAGAAGTTGAACAGTTTGTCGGTCCGCGTCCTGAGCAATACACCTGGATCCTCAAATTGCTAAAAACGCGAAAACCAGGTGAAACCGAGCCTTACCAGCGCAAAGATTTATTTCCGAAAAAATAGCCCATAAAAAAGGCCTCTCACTGAGAGGCCTTTTTGCTTCCTGTTACCGCTTATTCAACGGTGAGAATGCGCGTGGTGTTGGTGGTGCCGATGGTGCTCATCACATCACCCTGAGTCACGATGACCAGGTCACCGGAGAGCAAATAGCCTTTATCGCGCAGCAGATTTACTGCGTCGTGAGCTGCCGTCACGCCGTCATTTACGCTGTCGAAATAGACCGGGGTGACGCCGCGATACAGAGCTGTCAGGTTGAGGGTACGCTCATGACGAGAGAGAGCGAAAATCGGCAGCCCGGAACTGATGCGCGAGGTCATCAGCGCGGTGCGACCCGATTCTGTCATCGAAATGATAGCGGTTACACCTTTCAGGTGGTTTGCCGCATACATCGCCGACATGGCAATCGCTTCTTCCACGTTATCGAATTGGATATCCAGGCGGTGTTTGGAGACGTTGATGCTTGGAATCTTCTCAGCACCCAGACATACACGCGCCATTGCAGCAACGGTTTCGGACGGATACTGGCCAGCGGCCGTTTCGGCAGAGAGCATGACCGCATCGGTGCCATCGAGCACGGCGTTGGCTACGTCCATCACTTCCGCACGCGTTGGCATTGGGTTGGTGATCATCGACTCCATCATCTGCGTCGCAGTTATTACTGCCCGGTTCAGCTGGCGCGCACGGCGGATCAGCGCTTTCTGGATACCAACCAGCTCCGGGTCACCGATTTCAACACCGAGATCGCCGCGTGCGACCATTACCACGTCGGAGGCGAGGATCACATCATCCATCGCATCCTGATTGCATACCGCTTCTGCACGCTCAACTTTTGCCACGATTTTGGCATCGCAACCGGCATCGCGCGCCAGACGGCGAGCGTAGTTAAGATCTTCGCCGCAGCGCGGGAAGGAGACGGCCAGGTAGTCAACGCCGATCAATGCTGCTGTTACGATGTCCGCTTTGTCTTTTTCAGTCAGCGCTTCAGCAGAGAGGCCGCCGCCCAGCTTGTTGATGCCTTTATTGTTCGACAGCGGGCCGCCGACGGTCACTTCGGTAAACACTTTCATGCCCTGAACTTCCAGCACTTTTAGCTGTACGCGACCGTCGTCCAGCAGCAGGATATCACCCGGAACCACATCGGCAGGCAAACCTTTATAATCGATGCCCACTTTTTCTTTGTCGCCTTCACCTTTACCGAGGTTGGCGTCGAGCAGGAATTTATCCCCGATGTTCAGGAAAACTTTGCCTTCCTTAAAGGTGGAAACACGAATTTTTGGCCCCTGTAAATCGCCAAGGATAGCAACATGACGTCCCAGTTTTGCCGCAATCTCACGCACTTTATCCGCACGTAATTTATGATCTTCAGGTGTTCCGTGTGAGAAGTTCATACGTACCACGTTAGCACCGGCAGCGATCACCTTCTCAAGGTTGTTATCGCGGTCAGTAGCCGGGCCTAAGGTGGTTACGATTTTGGTTCTGCGAAGCCTTCTGGACATGTAATACTCCGTTGACTGAAACAACTTGGTGTTGCGTGAACATAAATCCGGTCATTTGGCGCCCTGCTGTGAAGGGCGATGCGTCAGATCGGACAGCGTAAGAGGTTACCGCTTTTATATTTACTATTAGTGGTTATCGCTTTTAATAAGCAGCTCTTTATCAAAGCGCGATTCTTTCAGTGCTTCTTTGACTCGCTTCAAGTTATCCCTGAATTTTGCTCCCCGACGCAATGTGAACCCTGTTGCCAGCACATCAATCACCGTGAGTTGCGCAAGACGAGAAACCATTGGCATATAAATATCTGTATCTTCCGGAACATCCAGGGTGATAGCAAGTGTTGCCTCACGTGCCAGCGGCGTGCCTGCGGACGTAAGGGCTATCACCATGGCATCGTTTTCACGCGCCAGTTGCGCAAGTTCCACTAAATTCTTGGTTCTTCCGGTATGCGAAATCAACACAACCACGTCATCGTCGCTACAATTCATACAACTCATGCGTTGCAAGACAATGTCGTCGGAGTAGACCACCGGCACATTGAAGCGGAAAAATTTGTTCATGGCATCGTGTGCAACGGCGGCAGAGGAACCAAGGCCAAAGAAGGCAATTTTTTTCGCCTGCGTCAGTAAATCTACGGCGCGGTTTACCGCGGCCATATCCAGTGACTGGCGCACATGGTCGAGACTGGCCATCGCGGATTCGAAGATTTTGCCGGTATAGGCTTCAACACTGTCATCTTCATCAACATTTCGATTAACATAGGGCGTGCCATTGGCGAGGCTTTGCGCCAGATGCAGTTTGAAATCGGGAAAGCCCCGGGTATCGAGGCTGCGGCAGAAGCGGTTCACTGTGGGTTCGCTGACATCCGCTTCTTGCGCAAGTGCGGCAATGCTTGAGTGGATGGCCTGGTCCGGCGCGGCGAGGATCACTTCCGCCACTTTACGCTCGGATTTGCTAAGGTGTTCCAGCCGTGACTGGATTTTTTCCAGCATATTCATGGGTGATAAACGCTCATGGTAAAACGATTACACCGATAGATGGAATCGTGATGCAATTTAATTAGATATTACCCCTGCGGCGCGCAGAAAGGTAAGTCGTGATGAGAAATGTTGTTGTTTTTTTTCATTACATGATCAGAGTCGGATTTTACCCAACGCGTATTGGGCAAATATCCCGCTTTATCAGGGCGAAAGAACAGTTTTTTCGTCACAACAGAATAACGCACGTCCTGACAAGGCTTAACAGTTTCGGGAATTACGTAAAAGCAGTACAGTGCACTGTAATAAAATTACAACTGAGGCCTGGCTGAAGCTCCAGGATAGCCAACTGAGGAGAAAGACATGGCGGTAATACAAACAGCCCAGGCGTGTGACCTGGTCATTTTCGGCGCCAAGGGCGACCTCGCCCGCCGGAAATTGCTGCCTTCCCTGTACCAACTGGAAAAAGCGGGCCAGATTCACCCGGAGACACGAATCCTGGGCGTGGGCCGCGCTGATTGGGATAAGGAAGCGTATACCAAGGTTGTTCGCGAAGCGCTTGAAACCTTTATGAAGGAGAAGATCGACGAGAGCCTGTGGGACAAGCTGAGTGGTCGTCTGGATTTTTGCAATCTGGACGTCAACGATACGTCGGCATTCAAACGTCTCGGCGAGATGCTGGATCAAAAAAATCGCACCACCATCAATTACTTCGCCATGCCGCCGAGCACCTTTGGCGCAATCTGCAAAGGTCTGGGTGAAGCGAAGCTGAACGCTAAACCGGCGCGCGTGGTAATGGAAAAACCGCTGGGCACCTCGCTTGCCACGTCGCGGGAAATCAATGACCAGGTGGGTGAGTTTTTCGAAGAGTGCCAGGTGTATCGTATCGACCACTACCTCGGTAAAGAAACGGTACTCAACCTGCTGGCGCTGCGTTTTGCGAACTCTCTTTTCGTCAATAACTGGGACAATCGCACCATCGACCACGTGGAAATCACCGTGGCGGAAGAGGTAGGCATTGAAGGGCGCTGGGGCTATTTCGACCAGGCCGGGCAGATGCGCGATATGATCCAGAACCACCTGCTGCAAATTCTGTGCATGATTGCCATGTCGCCGCCGTCCGATCTGAGCGCCGACAGCATTCGTGACGAGAAAGTAAAAGTACTGAAGTCGCTGCGCCGTATTGATCGCACCAACGTGCGTGAAAAAACCGTCCGCGGCCAGTACAGCGCCGGTTTTGCCCAGGGCAAAAAAGTGCCGGGTTACCTGGAAGAAGAGGGCGCGAATAAGACCAGCAACACCGAAACGTTCGTTGCGATCCGTGTCGACATTGATAACTGGCGTTGGGCTGGCGTGCCGTTCTACCTGCGCACCGGTAAGCGTCTGCCGACCAAGTGCTCTGAAGTGGTTGTTTACTTTAAAACACCGGAACTGAATCTGTTCAAAGAGTCCTGGCAGGATCTGCCGCAGAACAAATTGACCATTCGCCTGCAGCCGGACGAAGGGGTGGATATCCAGGTGCTGAACAAAGTGCCGGGTCTCGATCACAAACACAATCTGCAAATCACCAAGCTCGATCTGAGTTATTCCGAAACGTTCAATCAGACGCATCTGGCCGATGCCTATGAGCGTCTGTTGCTGGAAACGATGCGCGGCATTCAGGCGCTGTTTGTGCGCCGTGACGAAGTGGAAGAAGCCTGGAAATGGGTGGATTCCATTACGGAAGCCTGGGCGGCGGATAACGACTCGCCGAAACCTTACCAGGCGGGAACCTGGGGGCCAGTGGCCTCGGTAGCGATGATCACCCGTGACGGCCGTTCCTGGAACGAGTTTGAGTGATTCGCTGCAGGTTTATGTTGCGCAATTTTACCGGTAACATGATCTAACTCAGCTATCCGAACAATTTTTCATCTTTCAGGCCCCGACTGGATTCACCAGCGGGGCTTTTTTTATTACACTGGCTGAAGCGATTTTGCCTTTGGGGCGCGGCGCTCTGGTGTTTTCAGCTTGTTACGTAAAGCTAATCGCACTGTTAACGCGGCTTCCCCGGACAGATAAATTTCAGGAGCCTCTATGAACCCGACAATGTTACGCGTAACAAATCGTATTATCGAACGTTCGCGCGAAACCCGCTCAGCCTATCTGGCGCGTATTGAACAAGCGAAAAGCGATACCGTACGCCGCTCAACACTCGCTTGCGGTAACCTGGCGCACGGTTTTGCTGCTTGCCAGCCCGACGATAAAGCTTCCCTCAAAAGCATGTTGCGCAACAACATCGCGATCATCACCTCTTATAACGACATGCTCTCTGCGCACCAGCCTTACGAGGTCTATCCGGATATCATCCGTAAAGCGCTGCATACCGTGAATGCAGTGGGGCAGGTGGCTGGTGGTGTTCCGGCCATGTGCGATGGCGTAACGCAAGGTCAGGACGGGATGGAGTTATCCTTACTGAGCCGCGAAGTGATTGCCATGTCTGCTGCGGTCGGCCTGTCGCATAACATGTTCGATGGCGCGCTGTATCTGGGTGTGTGCGATAAAATCGTCCCGGGGCTGGCAATGGCAGCATTGTCGTTTGGCCACCTGCCGGCAGTGTTTGTACCATCAGGCCCGATGGCGAGCGGTCTGGCCAACAAAGAGAAAGTGCGTATCCGCCAGCTTTATGCTGAGGGCAAAGTCGATCGGATGGCACTGCTGGAATCTGAAGCCGCGTCCTATCACGCACCAGGCACCTGTACGTTCTACGGTACCGCCAACACCAACCAGATGGTGATTGAGTTTATGGGCATGCAGTTGCCGGGTTCCTCGTTTGTACACCCGGATGCGCCGCTGCGCAAAGCGTTGACAGAAGCGGCGGCTCGCCAGGTCACTCGTCTGACGGGCAACGGCAACGAATGGATGCCGCTTGGCAAAATGATCGATGAAAAAGTGGTGGTTAACGGTATCGTTTCGCTGCTGGCGACCGGTGGTTCCACAAACCACACGATGCATCTGGTGGCGATGGCGCGTGCAGCGGGCATCATCATTAACTGGGATGATTTCTCCGATCTCTCTGATGTTGTTCCTTTACTGGCGCGTCTCTACCCGAATGGCCCGGCGGATATTAACCACTTCCAGGCGGCGGGCGGTGTGCCGGTATTACTGCGTGAGCTGCTGAAAGGCGGTTTGCTGCATGAAGATGTTAATACTGTCGCAGGCTTTGGTCTGGCGCGTTATACCCACGAGCCGTGGCTCAATAATGGCGAACTGGACTGGCGCGAAGGCGCGGCCGCGTCGCTGGATGACAACGTGATCGCCAGCATTGATAAACCGTTCTCTCAACATGGCGGCACCAAAGTGCTGAGCGGTAACCTCGGGCGTGCGGTAATGAAAACCTCCGCCGTTCCGGTAGAAAACCAGGTCATTGAAGCGCCGGCAGTGGTTTTTGAAAGCCAGCATGACGTGCTGCCCGCATTTGAGGCTGGGCTGCTGGATCGCGATTGTGTGGTCGTTGTTCGTCATCAGGGGCCAAAAGCGAACGGTATGCCAGAATTACATAAACTCATGCCGCCACTTGGTGTATTATTGGACCGCCGTTTCAAAATTGCATTAGTTACTGATGGACGGCTGTCAGGGGCATCAGGTAAAGTGCCTTCGGCAATCCACGTTACACCAGAAGCATATGATGGTGGGTTGCTGGCAAAAGTGCATGATGGCGACATGATTCGGGTTAACGGGCAGACTGGAGAATTAACGTTGCTGGTTGATGACAACGTTCTTGCCGCACGTCAGCCACATATTCCTGACCTTAGCGCGATGCGCGTGGGCACAGGGCGCGAAATGTTTGGTGCGCTGCGGGAAAAACTTTCCGGCGCGGAACAGGGCGCGACCTGTATCACTTTTTAAGACGACAAGATTTTAGTTCTGGCGAGAGAAAAACACTGATGAAAAACTGGAAAACGAGTGCAGAAGCAATCCTGAAAACGGGGCCGGTAGTGCCGGTAATCGTAGTGAACAAACTGGAGCACGCCGTACCGATGGCGAAAGCGCTGGTGGCAGGTGGTGTTCGCGTTCTGGAAGTGACTCTGCGTACGGCTTGCGCTATCGACGCTATTCGCGCTATCGCGAAGGAAGTGCCGGACGCGATTATCGGTGCTGGTACCGTGCTGAATCCGCAGCAACTGGCAGAAGTGACCGCCGCTGGCGCACAGTTCGCCATCAGCCCAGGCCTGACTGAGCCGCTGCTGAAAGCCGCGACCGAAGGCACTATCCCGTTGATCCCGGGGATCAGCACCGTTTCTGAACTGATGCTGGGTATGGACTACGGTCTGAAAGAGTTTAAATTCTTCCCGGCGGAAGCTAATGGCGGCACCAAAGCGCTGCAGGCGATTGCGGGTCCGTTCTCGCAGGTTCGTTTCTGCCCGACTGGCGGCATTTCTCCGGCTAACTACCGTGATTATCTGGCGCTGAAAAGCGTGCTGTGCATCGGTGGTTCCTGGCTGGTGCCGGCTGATGCGCTGGAAGCAGGTGATTACGATCGCATCACTAAACTGGCTCGCGAAGCCGTTGAAGGCGCGAAGCTGTAATTTTCGGCGGGGTTAAAGCCCGCCTGATAAAAGCCCGGTCGCATAAATGCCGACCGGGCTTTTTTTTCTCTCACTCGTCCAGGGTGACGGCCACCAAGTGACTGATTCTGCTTTATTGCCCCCCGATTTAACTCTCAGGGGGCCGGCAGATGCAGATGCGGCTGTGAGGGATTTGTTCGCCTTCAGGAAGCAATCAATGCAACCTGTCGGGAAGTCTGTTTACCCGCTGACCTTCACCGCCGCCGCCGCCGCAATGGCATATTCCACCGCTTTTTCAACGTTATCTGCCACGGCCAGCGCGACGCCCATACGACGGGAGCCCGCAATTTCCGGCTTACCAAACAGGCGCAACTGCACGCCAGCACCTACGGCGCTGTCCACCTTATCAAAGGTGACATTCTGACTGGTCAGGCGCGGCAGGATCACCGCCGAAGCGGAAGGACCATACTGACGAATAGCGCCAATGGGCATGCCGAGAAACGCGCGGACATGCAGGGCAAACTCGGAAAGATCCTGCGAAATCAAGGTCACCATGCCGGTATCGTGCGGGCGCGGCGAAACTTCACTAAAGATAACGTCATCGCCGCAAACAAAAAGCTCAACGCCAAACAGGCCGTAGCCGCCAAGCGCCAGCACCACTTTGCTGGCGATAGCTTGCGCGCGCTCCAGCGCCAGGGGCGACATTTGCTGCGGTTGCCAGGATTCGCGGTAGTCGCCATCTTCCTGGCGATGCCCGACCGGCGCGCAGAAATGAACGCCGTCGACGGCGCTGATGGTCAGTAATGTGATTTCAAAATCAAAATTGACCACACCTTCAACAATGACACGCCCGGCACCGGCGCGGCCGCCTTGTTGGGCATATTCCCAGGCGCTTGCTAATTGATCGGCGCTTTTAATAAAGCTCTGCCCTTTACCGGAGGAGCTCATCACCGGTTTTACAATACAAGGTAAACCTATCTCCGCGACGGCTTGCTGAAATGCAGCTTCACTATCGGCAAAGCGGTAACTGGAGGTGGGTAGTTGTAACTCTTCAGCCGCCAGGCGGCGGATGCCTTCACGGTTCATCGTTAGCTTGGTGGCGCGTGCGCAGGGGACGACATGCTGACCTTGCGCTTCCAGCTCAATCAGCGTATCGGTGGCGATAGCTTCGATTTCCGGCACGATAAAGTGAGGTCTTTCCTGTTCAACCAGTGCCTTCAACGTCGCGCCATCAAGCATATTGATCACATGCGAACGATGCGCAACATGCATCGCAGGTGCATCGGGATAGCGATCCACGGCAATCACTTCAATGCCCAGACGCTGACATTCGATGGCAACTTCCTTGCCCAGTTCACCAGAGCCTAATAACATCACGCGTGTTGCTGCGGGGCGCAGCGCAGTTCCTAAAAGAGTCATAGCATTGTACCGTTAGAAAAAATTTGCGCGCAGTATAAACGAAAACGTTTGCGTCTGTCTTTTATCACTTGCGATGGTTTTTTCATCGCGCTACTATACTGTATAAATACACAGTTAAATGAGGCTGCATCATGGCGGTAGAAGTTAAATACGTAGTCATTCGTGAAGGTGAGGAAAAAATGTCTTTTGCCAGTAAAAAGGAAGCCGATGCTTACGATAAGATGCTCGATCTGGCCGAAGTCCTCGGTGACTGGCTTGCAACAGGGCCGGTAGATCTGGAAGACAACGCGCGCGATCAGATGGCGCTGTGGCTTGCTGAGCAAAAAGAGGCGCTTAACGGCATCCTGAAATCAGGCAAATTACCGGGCACGGAAGCTGAAGAAGCGGTAGCGCCGG
This sequence comes from Kosakonia sp. AG348, assembly GCF_003337365.1. NCBI lineage: Bacteria > Pseudomonadati > Pseudomonadota > Gammaproteobacteria > Enterobacterales > Enterobacteriaceae > Kosakonia > Kosakonia sp. AG348. The sequence continues at coordinate 255,197 of NZ_QPJR01000004.1, read as the reverse complement.
TCGACTCTTCTGATTCGGAAGCGACTGACGCTGTGGATATCAAAACTGCAGCGAAGCGCGTGAAAGTCGCCTGACCTTGCACTGCCAGCAATTTGTACCATGCTTTGAAGGGGTAAAAACCAGGAGATAAGCATGAAAATAGCAGGAGTTTTCGCCGGGTTGCTTTTGCTGGCAGGCAGTATGGCGGCGCATGCCGTTACGGATAAGTCGGTGAAATTTCCCTCGTGCGAGGGACTCAAGGCAGACGGCATTGCCGCCAGTGTTAAGCGGGATTATCTGCAGAATCGCATTGTCCGATGGGCTGATGATCAAAAGAAACTGGGTCAGGCCGATCCAGTCGCCTGGGTCAATCCGAAGGAAATTACCGGCAAGAATGATAAATGGGTTGTGCCTTTAACCGTACGCGGGAAAAGCGCGGATCTTCACTATCGAGTGACTATCGATTGTAAAGGCGGAACCGCAGAGTATCAGCCGCGATCGTAACACCGCATTTTCCCATTCTTTTCAGATATAGACACTTCCTGACATCCCCCCCGCTTACTCTGTGCGCACAACTGTCATGATAAGCGAGGGTTCTATGAGCTGGTTAAATCAACTGCAGTCATTGCTTGGTCAAAAAGGTGATACGCAGACGCCGTCTCCCGGTGGCCAGGGGCTCAACAATTTGTTGGTGCCGGGTGCATTAGGTGGCCTGGCGGGTCTGCTGGTCGCCAGTAAATCATCGCGCAAACTGCTTGCGAAATATGGCACCGGTGCTTTGCTGGTGGGTGGGGGAGCCGTTGCGGGCAGCGTGTTGTGGAATAAGTACAAGGATCGCATCCGGGATGCGCATCAAGGTGAGCCGCAATTTGGTCAGCACAATACGCCTCTGGATGTCCGCACTGAGCGGCTTATCCTGGCGCTGGTGTTCGCCGCTAAAAGCGACGGACACATTGATGATAAAGAACGTGCGGCGATAGAACAGCAGTTGCGTGAAGCAGGTGTGGAAGCGCAAGGGCAGCAACTGGTAGCGAATGCTATAGACCAACCGCTGGACCCCGCGCGTCTGGCGCAGGGAGTGCAAAACGAAGAAGAAGCGCTGGAAGTTTACTTCCTGAGCTGCGCCGTTATCGATATCGATCATTTTATGGAACGCAGCTATCTGAACGCGCTGGGCGATGCGTTAAAAATTCCGCAAGATGTGCGAGTAGATATCGAGGCGGATCTCAAAAAGCAGAAATTAGCGCTTAGCTCATGATTTAAATTACGTTTCGCTTGCATCGCGCGTGGGTTTTGCCACCCTTATAGGTATGTAAAACCAAATAAGAATTGTGCTATGTCGCCAAAAGCAAAAAAAATCCCGCACGCCATGACAATGCATGGTGATACGCGTATCGACAACTATTACTGGCTGCGGGACGATACGCGCTCACAGCCAGATGTTCTGGATTACCTCCATCAGGAAAATGATTACGGACGAGAAGTGATGGCTTCCCAGCAAGCGTTGCAGGACGACGTGCTGGCAGAAATTATCTCGCGAATACCGCAGCGCGAAGTCTCCGCGCCTTATATCAAAAATGGCTATCGTTACCGGCACATCTACGAGCCGGGAAGCGAATATGCGATTTATCAACGTCAGTCGGTTCTCAGTTCCGAGTGGGATGAGTGGTCGGTGTTACTGGACGCCAACCAGCGTGCCTCACACAGTGAGTTCTATACCCTTGGGGGCATGGAAGTCTCACCCGACAACACCATTATGGCGATTGCTGAAGATTATCTTTCCCGCAGACAGTATGGTCTGCGTTTTCGCAATCTTGAGACGGGCAACTGGTATCCGGAAATGCTGGATAATGTCTCGCCGGAATTTGTCTGGGTTAACGATTCAGAAACGCTCTACTATGTGCGCAAACATGCCACAACATTACTGCCGTACCAGGTCTGGCGACACACCGTTGGCACGCCTTCGCAACAGGATGAACTGGTGTATGAAGAGCAGGACGAGACCTTTTATGTTGGCCTGAGTAAAACCACCTCCCAGCACTACATTACTATTCATCTCGCCAGCGCGACCACCAGTGAAGTGCTCCTGCTGGATGCCGAACTGCCGGACGCGCAACCGCTGCGTTTTCTGCCAAGGCGCAAAGATCACGAATATAGCCTTGATCACTACCAGCACACCTTTTATTTGCGATCCAATCGTGATGGTAAAAACTTTGGTCTGTATCGCACCAAAGTGCGTGATGAACGGCGCTGGGAAGTGCTGATCCCGGCGCGCGAGCATGTGATGCTTGAAGGGTTTACGCTGTTTACTGATTGGCTGGTTGTGGAAGAGCGCCAGCGCGGCCTGACCAGTTTGCGCCAGATTAACCGCAAAACCCGGGAAGTTATCGGCATCGCGTTTGATGATCCCGCCTATGTCACCTGGCTTGCTTACAACCCGGAACCGGAAACGTCACGTCTGCGTTATGGCTATTCATCAATGACCATGCCAGACACGCTGTTTGAACTGGATATGGATACCGGAGAACGGCGTGTTCTGAAACAAATGGAAGTGGCAGGGTTTGATGCCAGCGATTATCGCAGCGAGCATCTGTGGATCCATGCCAGAGATGGTGTCGAAGTACCGGTGTCGCTGGTTTATAACCATAAACATTTCCGCAAAGGTGAGAATCCGTTACTGGTGTATGGTTATGGTTCTTACGGCGCCAGTATGGACGCAGATTTTAGCAGCAGCCGGCTCAGCTTGCTGGATCGTGGATTTGTCTGCGCTATCGCGCATATTCGCGGTGGCGGTGAATTGGGCCATTCATGGTATGAGGACGGGAAGTTCCTCAACAAGAAAAACAGCTTTAATGATTTTATCGATGTCACTGACAGCCTGCTGGCGCAGGGCTATGGCTCGCCTCTGTTCTGCTACGGCATGGGGGGGAGTGCAGGTGGATTACTGATGGGCGCGGTGATTAATCAACGTCCAACGCTATTCCATGGTGTCATTGCCCAGGTGCCGTTTGTCGATGCCCTGACCACCATGCTTGATGAGTCGATCCCGTTGACCACCGGGGAATTTGAAGAGTGGGGTAATCCGCAGGATGAAACCTATTATCACTACATTAAAAGTTATAGCCCGTACGACAATATTGCCGCGCACGCCTATCCGCATATGCTGGTAACGACCGGACTTCACGATTCGCAGGTGCAATACTGGGAACCCGCAAAATGGGTCGCGAAACTGCGTGAATATAAAACAGATGATAATTTGCTGTTGCTGTGCACGGATATGGATTCCGGGCACGGTGGGAAATCAGGCCGGTTTAAATCCTACGAAGGTGTTGCGCTGGAATATGCGTTCTTAATCGCCCTGGCGCAGGGAACATTGCCCGGAAAAGGGAACGGTTACTCTTCGCCCAGGTAGTGTTTTAAGGTTAAGCGTAGTTCCGGGCTCATGCGCTCCAGGTTGTTAAACAGCCAGCGCAGGTAGCCCGGATCGCGATCGGCAATTTCAGAGACGGCTTTCCCCCGGTATTTACCAAACGTAAATGTTGTCAGCAAAGCAGGGCGTCCGGTTACTGTGGCCATCTGATCGGGTGTCCAGCCAGACACCTGCATAATGTCGATCAACAGCGCAGCGGTGATGTAGCAATCATATAACGCCCGGTGGTGATGCAATCCGGCAGGGGTCTGAACACTCAGCTTGCGGGATTTATACAGCGCCATATTGCTGTATTTGATGCCGGGCCACAGACGGCGCGCCAGCTTCATGGTACAAATCCACTCCCCTGGCATTTCAGGCAGCACCCGGCGATCAAAACTGGCGTTGTGCGCCACATACCAGTCGCTCCCGTAATAGTGCGGTACGATCTCCTCAATCCACGGCTGATGAGCGACCATCGCTTCGGTGATATGGTGTATCGCCATGGCCTGCGGACTGATTGGCCTGTCGGGGCGTACCAGATGGCTCATCGGGTTGACGATCTGCCCGTCGACGACATCAACGGAGGCAATTTCAACAATGCCCCCCTGTAAATCGCAGGTTTCGGTATCGATAACGCGTAACATGCCCGGCTCCATTATTTCACTTTGGGCTCGTAAGGCAGGCGGGAGAGCGACACGGAGGCCAGACGGTGGGCTATCAACCGCTCTCTAAACCAGTTCCGCAAATGTTCCGGCTGCTCGCGTTCAACGGCTTCGGCAATTACCGGCATGTTGTAACGCTCTTTAAACGCGACACCAGCCGCAGCAAGGTCGACGTTGATCTTGTCCATCTCTTGTTGTTCGAGCTGCGCAAGATTGGTAATCATGATGTTCTCCTGGGTTCACGCGGCAAAAGTTACTAAGCCTGTTTCAGAAAGACAAGCGCGCCGACGATGATACTCGACGCGATTATTGTACAGCGTTATTCTTTGTGCCATATGCATAACTAAAAGGAATGAACAATATGCCTGTTGCATCCTGTCGCCACTGGCGAGCCATCGCATTAATAGTCAGCCTGTTCGCTACGCCTGCTGTTCTGGCGCATGCCCATCTTAAAGGGCAGTATCCTGCCGCCAACGCCGCTGTTACCGCCGCACCACAAGCATTAACGCTGAATTTCTCTGAAGGCATTGAGCCTAAATTTAGCGGCATCGCGGTGACCAATGCACAGCAGCAAATTATCAAGACTGGCGCAGTAAAGCGCAATGAGAATGACAACAAGCAGATGATTGTTCCGCTGGAGGAGTCGCTGCCGCCGGGCAACTATACCGTTAACTGGCATGTCGTTTCGGTTGACGGCCACAAAACCAGTGGCCAATACGCATTTTCCGTGAAGTGAATGATGTTAGCAGCCGTGTTGGTCGGATTGCGCTTTGTGCATTTTGCGGCCCTGATGTTGGTATTTGGCTGCACGTTATTTAGCGTGTGGTTCGCGCCGGGCAGTCTGCAACGCCTTCTCGCGCAACGCTTTCTTTTTTGGCAGCGGGGCTGTTTATGGCTTGCCGCAGTAAGTGCAACTGCGATGTTCGCCGCGCAGGGCGGTGTAATGGGCGATGGCTGGCCTGATGTAGTGCGTACTGAAATCTGGCTGGCAGTCGCTGGCACGCAAACCGGAGCCGTGCTGGCGTGGCAAGTTGTTGCTGCGTGTCTGGCGCTTGTTGTCGTGCTTATGCAACCGCTACAGCAACGTAAAATACTGCTACTGGTGATCCTGCAGTTTGTCCTGGCCGCTGGCACTGGGCATGCCGCGATGCGGGAAGGCGCGATGGGCGTGGTGCAGCGGGGTAATCATGCCTTGCATTTATTATGTGCCGCAATGTGGCTGGGCGGGTTATTGCCCGTATTATTCTGCATGAAACTGGCCCATGGTCGCTGGCGTGCGGCGGCAATTGCCACCATGATGCGCTTTTCCTGGTACGGTCATTTCGCCGTCGCAGGGGTGATCCTCACTGGCGTTATCAATACACTCTTAATCCAGGGTTTGGTCTGGCCATGGCAGAGCCACTGGGGGCAGGGGTTATTGTTGAAATGTGCGCTTGTGGCGCTGATGGTAGTAATTGCTGTGATGAATCGGTATGTTCTGGTGCCGCGGCTGAATCAGCAAAGCGACACCGCGCGGCAACGTTTTATCGCGTTGACCTGGGTTGAAGTCGGGCTGGGCGCACTGGTGCTGGCAGCGGTAAGTTTGTTTGCAACATGGGAACCTTTTTGAATGAACCTGGCGGGAAAAATGAAGAAGAGTTTATTAGTTCTGGTAATGCTGGCATGTTCAGGTACGGCACTGGCTTCGCCGCAGGTCATTACCGTAAGCCGCTTTGAGATTGGCAAAGACAAATGGGCATTTAACCGTGAGGAAGTCATGCTGACCTGCCGGCCAGGTCATGCATTGTATGCCATCAACCCCAGCACGCTGGTGCAATACCCGTTGAATGACGTTGCTGAAAAAGAGGTGGCCAGCGGTAAGACTATTGCTCAGCCGATTAGCATTATTCAGATCGATAATCCCGCCAAACCTGGTGAAAAGATGAGCCTTGCGCCTTTTATTACGCGAGCTGAGACGCTTTGTTAAAAGCCTGCGTTAATCCGCTGATCCACAATAAAAAACCGCAAGCCTGAATACACAAGCTTTGCGGTTTTTACTTTTCATAAGCGTGACGGTAACCCAATTTTTCTGACCACTTTTGTCGCGGACTGGAAAACCTGACGCCGTCATCTATTCTTAAAGTGCAAGGCGACTTAGCCTGCATTAATGCCAACTTTTAGCGCACGGCTCTCTCCCAAGAGCCATTTCCCTGGACCGAATACAGGAATCGTGTTCGGTCTTTTTTTATCTCTACGTCATGCAGGTTTCTTAATCTCGTCATGAAAATTCCCAAAACCGTACATCGCCACAAACCATAACATATTCTGCACCGCGTACGTCCAGGTATTTTTTTTGTCATTACGAAGTTTTTATGACCAGAATAATGTGTCCTCCATGCGCTGCATCACATAGCCTGCCAGTAAGCCAGGGTAAACCGTCACGTGCCTCGGGCTTACGGTTTTCCGAGGCACAGAAGATAAATCGCCTACTCAGCAGAGGTTCTGAACAAGGGAGCCGTTAAAAACCGTTTACGATTGCAGAATACCGTCGGGAGATTGGTTCCTTTAATAAACTTAATAGCGATATTTGCCTTTAGGCTTGCAGGTATTAGCGCTCGATAATTGCCAGATATTCTGCGCGGATCTTGCATCCGGGCACGGCGATGTGTCACGGCTCAGAAATAGTCCTTGGTGCGAGCGTCAATATTAAACAGCGACATTTGGGTGGGCTTCTCCGGGGAGGTCAGTAGCGCAAAGTATCAGAAAAGCGCTTCGGGTGCCCGGAGAGGGATGTAAAAAAGCACCAGAACTGGCGCTAACGAATTTCAACCGTCCAGCCCGGTCTGCAAATCAGGTTAGCTGGACGGTTACAGACAAATGCTGTTATGCCGAAAATAAGTCGTTAATTTTTGCAATCACATCGTCCAGTAATTCGAAACGGCGGCGGTATTCAGCACGTTTTTTACTGGCGATCGCCTCCAACGGTTTACGCGCGAATTGCAGCGGTAAACGCCAGCGCCATGCACTCTCTTTTTCGCCTTCAATTGACGCCCAAAACTCATCATAGCTGGCATGGAAATGGCGGCCTTTGCTCAGACGATAACGCAACGCACGGAAGACGTGCCCGTTATCACTGACGCCATAAATTGCCGAAACGCCGGAAAGCAGGGAAATCTGGCTGATGACTTCAAGCAGCATCTTTTTCGGGAAGATGCCGTGGCAGGCGCGGGTTGCGATTTTAATCACTTCATGGCTGACGTTTCGGCGCGGGCCTTGCAAACCACCAATCACCAGCGCGCGATGGCCTTCTTCACCCACCACACTAAAGGTCACGCTTGCAAGCAAGGTTTGCTCGCCATCATACATCCACAGGGTGGTTTCTCCCTCGCGCTCAGCTTTGCTGGCACAAGAGGCGTAAACGCTAAAACGCGCATCATCTTTGCCAGTAAATTCAATAACCTGCACCGGTACGGGTGAGCTCAGCGCTTCAGCCAGTTTTGGCGATACTTTTTCATCAAGCCAGGCGTAGTGGCTAATAATGGCATTCGCACGTTGCGAAGCATTTAACCCGAGCGTTAAATATTGGCGATGCGATTTACTCGGCAGCGTTATTTGCGCATCAAGTAAGCGGCTAAAATCCGGGCGCTGCGAAAGTGCGGTAAGCATCCGGTTCGTGGACGACCAGAACAGCAGCGAACGCAACAAAAACTTAATGCGGTAATTACGTTTTTTCCAGATGGGGCCTGGCACAAGACGTCCGCTTACCAGGTCGGAAATAATATGCGCATTATGATTTGAGTTAAGTTCTGTTTGCAGGCTGGGATTTGACACGGAGAAAGACCTCTAAAAGTTCAGCGCTTAGTTTAGAGGTGAGGGAAAGACAAATTAACCTTGCTGCCAGCTTTATTTCCGTTCTGTTTAAGTTCTATTTAGAAATAGAGACAAAACCGATTCTCTCTTCTTCGGGCAGGATTTTCCTATACTGGTGAGACAGGGGGAATGAATATGTATCAACGTATTGAGGGCATTCACTGGCGACATATTTGGATTGTCGGCGATCTACACGGTTGCCACCAGCGTTTAATGCAAGCCTTACGGGAACGCCACTTTGATCCCTATCAGGATTTACTCATCTGTGTCGGGGATCTAATCGATCGTGGTCCGCAGAGCCTGCAATGCCTTGAATTACTCAATAAACCCTGGTTTCGTACCGTGCGTGGCAATCATGAACAGATGGCTATCGACGCGCTGCGTTACGGCGAGATGGCGATGTGGCAGCTTAATGGCGGCACCTGGTTTAGCACGCTTGATGAAGCGCAGCAGCAACAGGCGCTCGAAGCACTGCGTACCTGCGCTGAATTGCCATACATTATGGAGTTGCGCTGCAGGGAGGAGGTGAATGTGATTGCCCATGCAGACTATCCGGCAGAGGAGTATCTGTGGGAACAGGAGGTGGACAGTGAATCCGTGCTCTGGCGGCGCGACCGGCTTAACCAGCTTTTAGCCGGTAAAGGCAATCGCATCGCGGGGGCCGATCATTTCTGGTTTGGCCATACTCCGCTTAAGCAGCGTTTTGACGGGCACAATCAGCACTATATTGATACCGGGGCGGTTTTTGGCGGCGAACTGACGCTGGTACAGCTTCAGTGATCAGAAATCGCTGAACTCGTTAGCCGGGTGCCAGAAACCATCGATAAACTCTTCTACCGGAAAACAGCCGCCGTGGCGCATTCGCTGATCGTTCATTGCGATGAGACACTGCTGTTCCGTGTTATAGACATCGACCACGATGTCATCGCATCCACCGTCCAGGTAGCAAACAAATAAAACCAGAGCGAACATTCCATCCTCAGCGCTGTACAACGTAACGATAAGTGTAGGGGATGAATGAGGGCAGGGGAAATCAGGCAGGTAAATAACCCGTCTTGCGGACGGGTTCCCTTTGGGTCAGGCAAGACGCATAACCCAGGTATCAGATTTCTGATCGTAATGTTCGCGATAAAGCACCGAGTGTTCGCCATTCAGGCTCGCGGGAATGCTGGTATCCGCGTCCCAGGCATCAAGCTGCATACATAAATCCGGGTCAGAACTGCAGGGAATGCGTAACGTTCGCTCGCCCTGATTATCTCCCTGCAACTCGGCATCATCGATTTCAAATGCGCCAATACGCACGCTGGTTTTCGTCATAATGCTCTCCGTTGATCGTCAAAAAATGTGGTATGACCAGTAAGGTCACCCACATTTCAGCCTGGTACAACAATGAGCAAGTCGCCAGTCAAAAAATGCGTTTTTTTAGCGCACTGTCACGCACTACCGGCGAACAATCGCCCATCACGTACCAGTTCACGGGGATAACTGTTTTTCAGACGTGAACCAATTTTTTTGGCAAGCCCCAGAGGCTGGCCCTGGAAAGTGACAATCACTTCATCATTTTTGGGAGGATTTTGCGGGTAAATATCGCGCCCGCGATACCACTCTTCCGCCTCCGCGAGCGTCAGCGCAAACGCCAGCGGATTATTAAGACCGGCGAGAGCAATAACGGCCTCATGCTGCCAGCGATACCCTTTGTTATAGGTCTCAGCAAGACGAATACCAATACGCGAAAAACGGACTTTGCCAATCAGTGGCTCGATCTGCGCCGGGAACAGCCAAATCTCTTTATCCCGCTGCCATAAATGCAGCTCGTCGCTCCATTGAAGACCAACCTGCGCAGCAGCTGCTGCCACCTGCGCGGCGTCTTTGGGTTTCAGCGGGGTAAAGGGAAAATTACCGACCTTGTAAGTTGGCGCGGGCAACGGCGCTATCGCGGCGGTTTTGCGCAGGCGGGCGACAAAAAAACCTTCACAGTCGTAAATCTGCGGGAAGACATGCAGAAAACCTTCTGCGGTGAGCGCCTGGCTGGCTTGCGGGAACAGTTCACCGAGCGGCAAAAATTGGACAGCATGCGGGTACTTAGCCTGCAGCCAGTGGCAGATCGCTTCGTTTTCGTCACGATTAAGGGTGCAGGTTGAGTAAACCAGGGTTCCCCCGGGTTTTAAGGCGTGGAATGCGCTGTCGATCAACTCGCGTTGGGTGGCGGCAATCTCAAGGTTACTGGAAACAGACCAGTTTTTTAGCGCGTCAGCATCTTTACGTACCACGCCTTCGCCTGAGCAGGGCGCATCAAGCAAAACAGCATCGAACATTTCTGGTAATGCCGGACCGAATACGCGTCCGTCAAAATGGGTCAGCGCCACGTTGCTGATGCCGTTGCGACTGATGTTGGCATGCAATACTTTTACGCGGCTGGCGGAAAACTCATTTGCGAGGATCGCGCCCTTGTTGCCCATCCGTGCGGCAATCTGCGTGGTTTTAGAACCGGGGGCTGCGGCGACATCTATCACCCGCTGCGGCATTTCCCCGTCGGCAAACAGCGCTGCTACGGGCAACATTGAACTGGCTTCCTGAATATAAAACAGGCCGCTCAGGTGCTCTGCGGTGCTGCCCAGTGGCAATGTGTCTTCATCATCGCGCTCGATCCAGAAACCTTCCGCACACCACGGTACCGGTGTTAATTGCCAGCCATAAGGCGCGACCAGTTCCAGAAAGTCGTTAACGGCAATTTTCAGCGTATTGACGCGGATACTGCGCCGCAGTGGGCGTTGACAGGCAGCAATAAATTCATCGAATGAGAGATGTTCCGGCATGGCTTGACGCATTTGCGCCAGAAATTCATCCGGAAGATAGACAGCGTTTTGAGCCACGGGGCGTACCACAGGAGTAAAAACAGGCACGCAGTGTAACACAAAGGCTCCGGCGCAAGCACGCCGGAGCCTGCTGGCTTAACGCGGCAGGGCGGTGCCCCACTGGCGCCACTCTTTGGGTTCGCTTTCGAGCAGCAGGAAGTGTTTACCCGGTTGCGCTTTCGGCGCCAGCGGTGTTTCCGGCGGCGTAGCGAAGGCGATACCACCGCGAATAAACTGGTTGAAAGTCCCTGTTTTCACCACACCGCCAACCAGACCAAAGTCCAGCGAGTAACCGGAAGCGAGCCAGAACACCGAGTTATTCCGTACCAGGTGCTGATAGCGTTTACTGATCCGCATGCCAATCATCACGCGATCGGAAAGCGTTCCCAGCATCATGCCGGTAACGGTGCCAACTTCGATACCGCGGAATAACACCGGGGTGCCGATGTTGATCGAACCCGCTTCCGGCGCTTCGACAACGATATTCAGACCATCGAGGTAGCGGGAATCGGTAATGGTGGCTTCTGAAATTTCAAAGTCGCGCCGCGCGTCGCCGCGGCCCGGCTCCACATTGATATAGGGCTGCAACAAGGTATCGAGGTGTTCGACACCCGCAGCGGAGATTTGCGGGGTGATCACCGAGAAGCGTGACCCGGCGCGGGCAAATGTCTGGACATATTCCGGATACAGCACGGCGCTCGCCTGGACTTCGTTCTTATCGGTAATCAGTTGCAGGTCCTGAATCTGGCCGATATCGATTCCCAGATAACGAATAGGCATGCCCGCCGCCATTTTTCCGGCGTCAAATGCATGTAATGTAATCTGCCCACCGACCGCGCGAGCCGCGGTTTCTGAAGCATAAAGTACGCGTTTATCGCCTTTGCGCACACGTCCACTGGCACCGCTAAGGTTATCGAAACTGATAGCGCCCTTGATGGCGCGCGAGAGCGGGGCGGCCTGCACGGTGAGGCCGCTACCGTTCAGTTGTACTTTCGCGCCACCTTCAGCCCAGAAAACACTATTGCTGGTCAGTAAGTTGCGGTATTCCGGTTTGATATGCAGTTCAATATCAAACGCATTCGCGCGCGGACGCACGGTAATCACTTCGCCGACTTCAAACTTGCGGTACAGCACCACTGAACCGGCCTGAACGTCCGGTAGCGTGTCCGCCGTCAGCGTCAGCGTGGTGGTTGGCAGGTCGCTCAGGCTGTTTTCGAGAGCCTTATCGAGATTGGCGAACAGAGGGTAACTGTTTTTCATCTCGCCTTTGGCACCAGGCAGAATGCGGATGCCGCCGCTGAGCCACTCATTAGCGCTGGCGGCGAGGAACTCAACGCCATCCAGTCCTACTTTGACATCAACACGGCTGTTGACGACGAACTTACTGTCGCCGTGCACTAAATCGCGATACTGCGGATCAATAGCGACGGCAAACGTAACGCCCTGGTTCGTCAGGTTGCGCTCCAGCACCTGGCCGACCTGCACGCCATGGAGTACCAGCGGTTGTCCGGCGTCAATACCGTAGCTTTCCGGTGCGGTGAGTGTCAGGGTTACCACACCGGGTTCCTGCAACAGGTTTTTGTCCGCCGGCAGGACAACAAACTGATTACGCGGTTGACCTTCACCCGGCACCAGCTCCAGCGTGCTGCCGGTCAGCAGGGAGCTGAGATTGGTATTGCTCAGTGAAATTTTGGGATTGTGCATTTCGATGCGCGTGTTATCGCGCAACAGGTTCACCACACTCGGATCAACCGTTAATTCGCCGCTGACAGCGCCGCCAGGGTTGAGGTTAATTTTAGTCAGTTGGCCCACTTCCAGCCCCTGATACATCAGCGGTGTTGAACCGGCTTTTAATCCCTGGCCGCCCGGCAAATCGAGTTTCACCAGTACGCCGCGCTGGCTGTGCGCCAGGTCTTCGTATAAGCCATATTCGTCGTCCTGGGCGGCGGGTTGCGAGGCTTCAGGTGAGTCAAAAGCGATTGCACCGTTGACCAGTGCCGCCAGACTTTCAAGCTCGACTTTTGCACCGCTCAAGCCGACATCGGCTTTCACACCGGAAACGTTCCAGAAACGGCTGCCTTTTTTCACCAGATTGGTGAAACGGCGCTCGATCAGTACATCAATGGTGACGCCCTGTTTATTGGTGTTGATCGAATAGTCATACACGCGCCCGACCGGGATTTTACGGAAGTAGACCAGTGAACCGCTGTTCAGCGCCCCTAAGTCCGGAGCATGAAGATGGATCATTAATTCGCCGTTGTTCAGGCGATATTTCGGTTGCGTATCCAGCGCGGTGAAGTGCTCCTGCGGTTCGCCTTTGCCTGGCATCATGCCAATATAGTTACCGCCTACCAGCGCATCGAGCCCTGAAACGCCAGCCAGCGACGCTTTCGGCGTAACCAGCCAGAACTGAGTTTCACTGCGCAAGGCGTCTTTCATGTTGGATTTGATGCTGACGCGGACTTCGATTTTCTTCAGATCTTCGCTCAGGCGAATGTCCTGCACCGTGCCGACTTCAACGCCCTGATAGCGGACAGGGGTACGCCCTGCAACAATGCCATCGGCGGACATAAAATCAATCGTGATGGTGTTGCCGCGATCTTCATAACTGCTCCAGATAAGCCAGCCCGCAATGAGCAGGGCGATGACCGGGAGCAACCAGAAAGGCGAAATGCGCCGTTTTGTTTTAATACGCGCTTCAGTCGGCGAAGCGGGGGTTTCCTGACTCATGTGCATCCCAAAGTAAGCGGCTGTCCAGCCATTCCACAGCAAGAATAGTCAAAATTACCGCTGCACCGAAATAAAACGCAGCGGGTCCCATAGTAAAAGCGAGGAGTTGGTCGCGGTTAATCAGTGACATCATTAATGAAATGACAAACAGATCGAGCATCGACCAACGCCCAATCCAGGTCACAAAGCGCAAAAGTAAAATACGAGTGCGTAACCCCTGTTCAAATTTGAAATGGATGCTAAGAAGCAGTGTAAACAGCACGATCACTTTGGTAAACGGCACCAGAATACTGGCGATAAACACCACACCCGCCACGGCAACATTGCTGTGCGCCAGCGAAATTATCCCCGACATAATCGTATCTTCTTGTCGTGTGCCGTTGACGTAAATAACGGAGATTGGGAGCAGGTTTGCCGGAAACAGAAAGATCAATGATGCGAGAAGTGATGCCCAGCATTTCTGCAAACTCTGTTTACGACGATGCGTTAATGGAATGTGGCAGCGAGGGCAGCGACCGCGAACGTCCGGATAACCGGTAAAATGGCAACCCAGACAGATCAGTAATTTGGGATCGGGGCGTCTCGCCGGGCGTTGCGGATAAAAGCGCTCCCACAGCTGTTCAACGTTCAAATGGATGAGCGTCATTACGCTTAAAATCACGAGCGCGACAAACGCAAACAACCCGATACCCGGTTGGATGTAGGCATAGTCCTGCACTTTAATCGAGGCGACGCCAACGCCAACCAGATAGATATCCAGCATCACCCACTCTTTCAGTTTTTCCAGCATTAACAACACCGGGCGCAGGTTCATGCCGAGGATGTTGCCAAGCCATAAATAGGCGATAGCTGTAATCAGCACCAGCGGCGCGCCAACGGTGCAAAACAGCACCATCGCGCCGGTGATCGGCGAGCCTTGGGCGGTCATTTGCCAGATACCCTGCAACAAATTGGCGTCAATACGTACACCGAGTAAATAGAGATGTAGCAGCGGTTCACCCCAGGCGAAGGGCATCAAGAGGATCATAGTCACCGCCATCGCACCGAGGCGCGTTAATGACCAGTCCCGTCCGTCACGAACTTTCGCATCACAACTGGGGCAAAATGCACTTTGGTGCGATTTCATAACCGGTAACGCAAAAAGCGTATCGCACTGGGGGCAGCGCTGGTAATGTGCGCGTGGCAGTGCTTCACCCACGCGATGAACGGCGATTTTTTTCCCCGGCGTAATTTGTTGTATCTTTAGTGCCATTGCGGGTATCAGAAAATGTTTAGATGCTTCTATCTTAACTCATGAATGGAACATCTTGAGCATCAACGCATTTAATGCTTATTTTAATAGGCTAAGCAGTTTTTCGAAGTAAGACACCAAAGTGGTTGGATAATGAACAAAACAGAATTTTACGCGGATTTAAACCGCGATTTTCAGGCGTTAATGGCAGGTGAAACCAGTTTTTTAGCGACGCTCGCGAATACCAGTGCGCTGTTATTTGAACGCCTTAATGGGGTGAACTGGGCCGGTTTTTATCTTCTGGAAGCGGATACGCTGGTGTTAGGGCCGTTCCAGGGCAAAATTGCCTGTGTGCGCATTCCGGTTGGGCGAGGAGTTTGCGGCACTGCGGTTGCGCAAAATCGCGTACAGCGTGTGGAAGATGTGCATCAGTTCGATGGTCATATTGCCTGTGATGCGGCAAGTAATTCTGAAATCGTACTGCCGGTAACGGTAAATAATCAGATTATTGGCGTGCTGGATATCGACAGCGTCGTCTTTTCTCGCTTCACCGCCGAGGATGAACAGGGGCTGCGCGAACTGGTTTCGCATCTTGAAAACGTTCTTGCGGCGACCGATTATCAAAAAATCTTTGCACCCGTCGCAGGATAATCAACGGATAACGTAGCATTTACCGATAGCGTCATTATAATGACGCCTGTTCATGCCTGCGCTTGTTGGCAACGTCCGTTGTAATCAGGAAATTTCATGGAAAATCAACCTAAGTTGAATAGCAGTAAAGAAGTTATCGCTTTTTTGGCCGAACGTTTCCCACACTGTTTCAGTGCTGAAGGCGAAGCACGCCCCCTGAAAATCGGTATTTTTCAGGATCTCGTCGAGCGTGTTGAGGGTGAGATGAATCTCAGCAAAACCCAACTTCGTTCCGCTTTACGTCTTTATACTTCAAGCTGGCGTTACCTCTACGGTATCAAAGCGGGTGCGGCGCGTGTGGATCTCGATGGCAACGCGTGTGGCGTGCTGGATGAGCAACACGTAGAACATGCCCGCAAACAGCTTGAAGAAGCCAAAGCGCGCGTTCAGGCACAACGTGCTGAACAGCAAGCTAAAAAACGAGAAGCCGCTGCTGCCGCAGGTCAAGAAGAGACGCCGCGCCGTGAGCGCAAAGCTCGCCCGGCTCCGCGTCGTAAAGAGGGCGCTGAACGCAAACCTCGTACTGACAAACCTGTCGCGAAAACCCAGCGTGCACCTCAGCAGGAAGAGCGCCATACACCAGTTTCAGATTTATCTGTGCTGAGCGTTGGGCAAAACCTGAAGGTGAAAGCAGGGAATAATGCGATGGACGCCACGGTGCTGGAAATCACTAAAGATGGCGTTCGCGTACAGCTTAGCTCGGGTATGTCGATGATTGTACGCGCAGAACATTTAATGTTCTGAAACGGAGGCCTGGCCTGGCATGAACACTTTGTTTAAGCGCACAGCATTGGCTGGTCTGTTATTCGTAACAGGCCACGCTCTGGCTGTGGAAGATATTACCCGTGCCGATCAAATTCCGGTATTAAAGGAAGAGACCCAGCACGCGACGGTGAGCGAACGCGTTACCTCGCGTTTCACCCGCTCTCACTACCGTCAGTTTGATTTAGACGCCGCTTTTTCGGCGAAGATTTTCAATCGTTATCTCAATCTGCTCGACTACAGCCACAATGTGCTGTTGGCGAGCGATGTTGAACAGTTCTCCCAGAAAAAAAGCCTGATTGGCGACGAACTGCGCAGCGGTAAACTGGACGTATTTTACGACCTGTACAACCTGGCGCAGAAACGTCGTTTTGAGCGCTACCAGTACGCGCTGAAGGTGCTTGAGCGCCCAATGGATTTTTCCGGCAATGACACCTTTAACCTTGACCGTAGCAAAGCGCCATGGCCAAAAGATGAAGCGGAACTGAATGCGCTGTGGGACGGCAAAGTTAAGTACGATGAGCTTAGCCTGAAGCTGACCGGGAAAGACGAGAAAGAGATCCGCGACACGCTGACGCGTCGTTATAAGTTTGCGATTCGCCGTTTGGCGCAAACCAATAGCGAAGACGTGTTCTCGTTAGCCATGACCTCTTTTGCGCGTGAAATTGACCCGCATACCAACTACCTTTCTCCACGTAATACCGAGCAATTTAACACCGAGATGAGCCTGTCTCTTGAGGGGATTGGCGCGGTGTTGCAGGGAGATGACGACTATACCGTGATCAACTCTATGGTCGCGGGCGGCCCGGCGGCGAAAAGCAAAGCTATCAGCGTTGGCGATCGCATCGTAGGCGTAGGTCAAACTGGCCAGAACATGGTTGATGTTATCGGCTGGCGTCTTGACGATGTAGTTGCGCTGATTAAAGGACCAAAAGGCAGTAAAGTGCGCCTCGAAATCCTGCCGGCGGGTAAGGGCACCAAAACGCGTATTGTTACCCTGACGCGTGAACGGATTCGTCTCGAAGATCGCGCCGTGAAAATGTCAGTGAAGAGCGTCGGCAAAGAAAAAGTTGGCGTTCTCGACATCCCGGGCTTCTACGTTGGTCTGACTGACGATGTCAAAGTCCAGTTGCAAAAACTTGAAAAACAAAACGTTAGCAGCGTGGTTATCGACCTGCGTACGAACGGCGGCGGCGCGCTGACGGAAGCGGTATCGCTCTCCGGTCTGTTTATTCCGTCCGGCCCGGTAGTACAGGTTCGTGATAATAACGGTAAAGTGCGTGAAGACAGCGATACCGACGGCGTGGTCTATTATAAAGGCCCGCTGGTGGTGCTGGTTGACCGCTTTAGCGCCTCTGCATCAGAAATCTTTGCAGCTGCAATGCAGGACTATGGTCGCGCGCTGATCGTCGGCGAACCGACGTTTGGTAAAGGTACTGTTCAGCAATATCGCTCGCTCAACCGTATTTACGATCAGATGCTTCGTCCTGAGTGGCCAGCGCTGGGATCGGTGCAATACACCATCCAGAAATTCTATCGTGTTAACGGTGGGAGCACGCAGCGTAAAGGTGTAACGCCGGACATTATTATGCCAACGGGCACGCAGGTTACTGAAACCGGTGAAAAATTTGAAGACAACGCACTGCCGTGGGACAGCATTAACGCGGCTACGTTCGTCAAGTCTGGCGATTTAAAACCGTTTGGCGCGGAGCTGCTCAAAGATCATGAGGAACGGATCGCCAAAGATCCTGAGTTCCAGTACATCATGAAAGACATTGCGCGTTTCGATGCGTTGAAAGATAAACGTAATATCGTTTCTCTTAACCTGGCGCAGCGTGAGAAAGAGAATGCGGAAGATGATGCCATTCGTCTCTCTCGTCTCAACGATCGCTTCAAACGCGAAGGCAAACCGTTACTGAAAAAACTGGATGATTTGCCAAAGGACTATCAGGAGCCCGATCCGTATCTCGATGAAACGGTTCATATTGCCCTGGATCTGGCGCATCTGGAAAAAGATCAACCAGCGGAACAGCCCGCTCCCGCCAAGTAAAATAAAACAGGCACAAGAAATTGTGCCTGTTTTTTTTAACAACTCCTCTCTGGCGTAAGCAATGTACTACAAAATGTAAAGTTGTGTTTTTCTCGTGACTTACGCCGCTCGGATGCTTGAAAATAACCGCTATGCCCATACGATGTGGGTAATCGCATAGTGCGTTTTGTTAAGTCGAGGTTAAAAGAAAATTATGATGCGAATCGCGCTCTTCCTGTTGACTAACCTGGCCGTCATGTTGGTGTTCGGTCTGGTACTTAGCCTGACGGGCATTCAGTCGAGCAGCGTTCAGGGCTTGTTAATTATGGCGCTGCTGTTTGGTTTTGGCGGCTCGTTCATTTCGCTGTTGATGTCGAAATGGATGGCGCTGAAATCTGTCGGTGGTGAAGTGATTGAACAGCCACGTAACGATATGGAGCGCTGGCTGATTGACACCGTTGCCCGGCAGTCTCGCCAGGCGGGTATCGCGATGCCGCAGGTGGCTATTTACCATGCGCCGGATATCAATGCCTTCGCAACCGGTGCGCGCCGTGATGCTTCGCTGGTAGCTGTCAGCACCGGGCTGCTGCAAAACATGAGCCGCGATGAGGCCGAAGCCGTTATCGCCCATGAAATCAGCCACATCGCAAATGGCGACATGGTTACCATGACGCTGATTCAGGGTATCGTGAACACCTTTGTTATCTTCATTTCACGTATCATTGCGCAAATTGCGTCAGGTTTCCTCAGTGGCAACCGTGATGATGGCGAAGAAACTAACGGCAACCCGCTGATCTACTTCGCTGTTGCAACCGTGCTGGAGCTGGTGTTTGGTATTCTGGCGAGCATTATCACCATGTGGTTCTCGCGTTACCGCGAATTCCATGCCGATGCCGGATCTGCAAAATTGGTTGGTCGTGAGAAGATGATTGCTGCCCTCCAGCGTTTGAAAACCAGTTATGAACCGCAGGAAGCAAGCAGCATGATGGCTTTCTGTATCAACGGTAAGTCAAAATCGCTGAGTGAACTGTTCATGACTCACCCGCCGCTGGATAAACGTATTGAAGCATTGCGTTCTGGCGAATATCTGAAATAACAGGTTAGCTGGGCAATAAAAAAACGCGTCGAATGACGCGTTTTTTTATTGCCCAGCTAAAACCACGTTCTGTGGATGCGGTAAGCAACAGATTTGTTTTGCCCTACAGCATCTGGATTTAAAGCTTACCGAACGGACAGGGCGTTAATTCCTTCGACGATGTACTATACAAGCGATTTTCTACTCACTGGCGCGCGGCTGTGTAATACGTAGACTGCTGATTACGGCAGCGATCGTGGCGAGTGTTCCTGCCAGTAGCAACGAGATATGCGTCCCATGTGTTTCAAAAAGATTAAACATCAACGCTACCAGCGCGGCTCCGGCGCTTTGTCCCAGTAACCTCGCCGTACCCAGCATGCCGCTGGCACCTCCGCTGCGCTGGCGTGGCGCTGCAGTGATGATAGTGTGGTTGTTGGGCGACTGAAACAGGCCGAAACCTGCACCGCATAATGCCATTCGCCAGATGATATCAGTATCAGCCGGTGCCGATGGTAGCAACGCCAGTGCAAATAACCCGCCCGCCATCATGATCATTCCTAACCCACCCAGAAGCCCGGCATGAACGCGCTCAATCAGATATCCTGCCAGCGGAGCCATTACCATTGTCGCCAGCGGCCAGGGCGTTAACAGCAAACCTGTTTCCACCTCACTGCGCCCAAGCACCGTCTGCAAAAAGAAGGGCAGGGAAACCAGTGCCAGCATCTGTGCGCAAAATGAACAGACCGAAGTGCCAATCGACAAAGAAAAAAGCGGGATCCGCAGCAAATCTACTGGTAATAAGGGCACCGGTAATTTCAACTGCCGGCGAATAAAAAGTGAGCCAATCAGCAACAATGCGGCCAACTCCACCAACACTAACACCGTGGATTGCCCCTGTGCGAAGCTGCTAAGAGCAGTGATTAACAGGCCGAATGTCAGCGCGTTCATCACTGCGCTGGGCAGGTCGAATCGAGGTTTTGCACTGCGTGTCGCATTGGGAGGTAAATATTTTATTGCCAGCAGCAAGGCGAGAATACCCAGCGGTACATTGATCAGGAATAACCATTGCCAGGAAGCAACAGAAAGAATGGCTGCTGCAATGGTCGGCCCTGCTGCGGATGATACGGCGACAACGAACGAGTTAATGCCCATGCCGCGTCCCAGGCTTCGATAGGGGTAAATCAGCCGAATGAGCGCAGTATTAACGCTCATCAGTGCGGCACCGCCCAAGCCCTGCGCAACACGCGCCAGCGTTAAGGTCAATAACGAGTCGGAAAGCGCGCAAAATAGTGAGGTAAGCGTAAAGAGCACCAGGCCGCATTGATAAACCCGGCGATAACCAAACATATCGCCAAGGAATGAAAGGGTCAGTAGTGAAACGACGATCGCAATTTGATAGGCATTCACAATCCAGATTGAACTGGCAGCGGAAGCATTGAGATCCCGGGCAATGGTTGGCAGAGCAACATTTGCAATTGCACCGTCCAGCACGGCCATGGCGATGCCAATAATAATTGTCAGAATTGCGCCGTAACGCTGTGGAATGGGCAAGCCATCAAGGGAAGTTTTATCCATGGAAATTTCAGGGCTAATGTCACAAAGTTATTTGTATAATAATTCTATCATTGGCATTCCGGTTTTATGTCGCAGATTTGTAACGAAGTTGACAAACGCGCATTGCGGTGACCGGATGACGAATTTATAATAAAAACCGATTCTGAATTTTATAAAACACAGGCGATGAGGTGATTAATGGCAATCGCAGATTTGGACAAGCAGCCAGATTCTGTCTCTTCTGTATTGAAGGTATTTGGCATTCTGCAGGCGCTCGGAGAAGAGCGTGAAATCGGCATCACCGAGCTTTCGCAACGTGTCATGATGTCGAAAAGCACCGTTTATCGCTTTTTGCAAACCATGAAATCGTTAGGTTATGTCGCGCAGGAAGGGGAGTCTGAAAAATATTCCCTGACGCTGAAGCTTTTTGAGCTTGGCGCGCGCGCATTGCAAAACGTTGATTTGATCCGCAGCGCGGATATCCAAATGCGTGAGCTTTCTCGTCTGACGAAAGAGACCATCCACCTGGGTGCGCTGGATGAAGATAGCATCGTCTACATTCATAAAATTGATTCAATGTACAATCTGCGCATGTATTCGCGCATTGGTCGCCGTAATCCGCTGTACAGTACCGCGATTGGTAAAGTCCTGCTGGCATGGCGCGATCGTGAAGAAGTGCAGCAGATTCTTGAAGGTGTTGAATATAAGCGCAGCACTGAGCGCACTATCACCAGCACCGAAGATCTGTTGCCGATGCTGGATATTGTGCGTCAGCAGGGGTATGGCGAAGACAACGAAGAACAGGAAGAAGGCTTACGGTGTATTGGCGTACCGGTTTTTGACCGTTTCGGCGTTGTGATTGCTGGTTTAAGTATTTCTTTCCCGACATTGCGCTTTTCGGAAGAACGCCTGCATGAGTACGTAGAAATGCTGCACAATGCCGCGCGTAAAATTTCCGAACAGATGGGTTATAACGACTATCCGTTCTGAATGAAGATAAAAAAAGCCGCCTGAAGAGGCGGCTTTTTTTTGTGTAAAGGATTAGCCGTTATCGACTACGGTATCGCTTTTACGCAACAGCGGGCAGTTTGCCAGACCCAAAAAACCATTACTGGAATGCACATATTGTGCGGTACTGGTGCCTCGTGCAGTAGCATATTTACATTGCAAGCCCAGTCCAGCAGCGTTTTCCGTACTGTTAATCAACACCCCGTAACCGCTCAGCAAGAGCCCAATCCACAGCAGCGCCAGAATAATAACGCTTCGTATGAGTGTACGCATATTTGCTCCTTGCACATCGGTAGACTGTATCACAAGGCTACGGTATTTACCTGGTGAAACAAGTCCAGCATTCCTAAAAATACCGAAAGGAGATACAGTTAGTCGCGGTTTAAGGAAGCCATGATAACCTGGTTACACCTTGCAACGTATCGGAGAGTGGAGTGAGAAAATATAGATGGCTGATTCTGGCTGCCGTATTGGTAGTCTGCCTGCTGCTCTGGACTCAAATGCTTAACGTAATGTGTGATCAAGATGTACAATTCTTCAGCGGCATCTGCGTCATCAATAAATTCATCCCCTGGTAATGGCATTTTTTCAGTGAGAGATTTCCTTCCTTGACGTCAGTGGTAGAATGCCGCGTCTATATAGAGGTGGTGAAATGAACGAAGTATTAAATTCAGGCGCGATCAACCTTGCGTCCATAGTCCTTTCTTTGGTGGTTCTGGTTGTCGGTCTGGTTTTGTGGTTCTTTATCAATCGTGCCAGTTCACGTACGAATGAACAAATCGAGTTACTCGAAGCTCTGCTGGATCAGCAAAAACGACAAAATGCTTTGCTGCGCCGGCTGTGCGAGTCAAATGAACCTGAAAAAGAAGAAACGGTTGAGCCAGTAAAAGCGCAACAAAAAGGCGATGATGATTTCATTCGCCTGGTCGCAGAGCGCTAGCCAGACCGGGAGTGCGAGATGGCGTGGAGAAACCCCTGGTATAACCCTGCAATCTCGCACCACACGCCGGAAGGTTTTAACAATTCGGCCTCTGTCGCCCATCAAGCCGGAGATGTTAAGCGCTGGCGGAAAGAGCGCAAAGCCGCCGGGCTTCCCAGACCACCCTCCAGTGGTTACCCGGGGTTTATCGAACAGTGGTGGCAAAAAGCCAATATTACTGGTGATGCTGATGGCCTCTGGTGGTTAGGCCATGCCAGTATGCTCTTGCGCCTGCAGGGCCAATATCTCCTCACCGATCCCGTCTTTTCCCACCGTGCTTCACCTGTTAGTTTTGCGGGTCCTCAGCGGCGTACACCGCCAGCACTCGCGATTGCCGACATTCCGCAACTGGACGCGATCCTTATTTCCCACAACCACTACGATCACCTGGACGCGTGGACGGTGTGTGCGCTGCTGCGTCGCTTTCCGGATGTGCATTTCTTTGTGCCTCTGGGGGTGGGCGATTGGCTTCGTCGTCGCGGTGCGCAGCATGTTACTGAGTTAGACTGGTGGCAAAGTTTTACATTTCAGGGAATGACCTACACCGCGGTGCCTGCACAACATTGGAGCATGCGCACTTTGTGGGATCGCAATCGCTCGCTGTGGTGCGGCTGGGTCATTGAATCATTAACGCAGCGTTTTTGGTTTGCTGGTGATACAGGTTACACGCCAGAATTGCTCACCATTCCTCAACGATTAGGTCAACTGGATACTATCGCGCTGCCGATTGGGGCTTATGCGCCACGCTGGTTTATGGCAATGAATCATATGGATCCACAAAGCGCTGTCGCGCTTTGGCAACAACTGGGGGCACCACTTGCGATTCCCATTCATTGGGGTGTATTTGAGCTGGCGGACGAATCGCTTGATGAGCCTGTAACAGAGTTACAGCGAGCATTAACCGAAACGGCAGCAGAGAATGATAACTTTCGGATCTTAAAAATTGGGCAGTATTTGCCCTTTTGTTAATTCAGCCTCTCCTCCAAAAAGATGAGTTCTTTTATAATCATGTTGTTTTATTTATATCGAAACGTTTTCTTTGCCTTTTTATGAGGCAGTGTCATCATAATTTCATTATTTTGGTGCACAACTTTGCTTATTTGCACAAGAAATATCCATACCGGTTTAAGGTAATAGTTTCTCCGATGCGTATATTTGTTTAAGAATCTTCCTAGTCTTAGAAAAAAGCATAAGTATGCGCAAAAAGTTCTTACGATATACGCTATATGCATAGCGGGGAGGGAGCTGACATGGAGCAACGGAACTTATTGAGCTATAGTAATAAATTGGCTGCTTTGAGTATTGGTATTGGTGTTCAGAGCGTCTGTTATAGCGTTCAATGTTATGCATAAACGTGCACAACAAGTCTCGGTTCCTGTTGAATTTGTGCGACGGATCCAGACATGTTTAAAAATGGCTTGCCATAATTTACGTATTATGTGATAACACGTTTTGGGTCAATCGAGGTACAGTTCTGTTTATGTGTGGCATTTTCAGTAAAGAAGTCCTGAGTAAACACGTTTCGTTGAATACAGCTTCTCTGCCGAACCTTATATTAGTGCCTCAAGCAGTAATGTCTCAGTTTTCTCAGTCAATGCCTGCGGGCGAAGTATATACATTAAGGAATTTTGCAAATGGCAAAGATTAAAGGTCAAGTTAAGTGGTTCAACGAGTCTAAAGGTTTTGGTTTCATTACTCCGGCTGACGGCAGCAAAGATGTATTCGTACACTTCTCTGCAATCCAGGGTAACGGCTTCAAAACTCTGGCCGAAGGCCAGAACGTTGAGTTTGAAATTCAGGACGGCCAGAAAGGCCCGGCTGCAGTTAACGTAACTGCTATCTGATTTCGACACCCCTGAGCTTGAAGCGCATGTAGCGCATCAATGTCAGACATAAAGCCTCGCCTTCGTGCGGGGCTTTTTAATTTCCACGGCATAACAAATGGCGGTACACTTTCGCCCTTTAAGAACGCCCCGGAGTTTTTATGGCTTTCAGTTGTCCGTTCTGCCACGAACCTTTGCACCGTCGAGATAAATCCTTCTTTTGCGCACAGCGACATCAGTTTGATATTGCGAAAGAGGGGTATGTCAATCTTTTGCCCGTTCAGCATAAACGCTCGAAAGATCCTGGTGACAGTGCGGAGATGATGCAGGCACGCCGTGCTTTTCTGGATGCGGGGCATTACCAGCCACTGCGTGATGCGATTGGCGACATTTTGCATGCGCGGCTACCGTCGTTAGCCGATGCGGTGCTGGATATTGGCTGTGGAGAAGGGTATTACACCCAGGCTTTTGCCGCGATTGCTCAGCGACATGGTGCACAAATGTTAGGTCTGGATGTTTCAAAAGCGGCGATCCGTGCGGCGGCAAAACGCTATTCGGCGATCATGTTTTGTGTTGCATCCAGCCACCGCTTGCCTTTTGAGGATGGTTGCATTGACGGGCTGGTGCGTATTTATGCGCCCTGTAAGGCGCAAGAACTGGCACGCGTAATGAAACCAGACGGTATTGTTATCACTGCATCACCTGGGCCACGCCATCTGATGGAACTTAAGGGGCTTATCTATGATGAGGTGCATTTACATGCGGAAAAAAGCGGCGATATTGCGGGATTCAAACTGCTGGAACAGCAATCGCTCTCTTATGAGATGACATTGACGGGCCAGCAAGCCGTGGCGTTATTGCAGATGACGCCTTTTGCCTGGCGGGCAAAACCGGAGGTGTGGGAAAAGTTAGCGGCAATGGAGCAGTTCCACTGCCAGACCGATTTTACAATCCACTGTTTACAGCGGGAAAGTTAGGCTGCGAAGTGGCTCCACAAGATCTGCGCGCCTATGCCAATGAGTACGATCCCACCGAGGATCTCGGCGCGCTTTCCAAGCAAGGGGCCAATAAAGCGACCAATCATTATTCCTAGCGTGGACATAATAAAAGTGGCGCAGCCAATCGCCAGCGCAGTTGCGAGAATATTGACTTGCAGGAACGCGAGGCCAACGCCAACAGCCATCGCGTCGAGACTGGTAGCAATTGCGGTGGTGACCAGCAACCAGAAACCATGACGATGCGGCGTTTCCGCTTCACAGTCGTCATCGCCACGTATTCCCTCAAGCACCATTCGACCACCGAGAAACACCAGCAGCACAAACGCTATCCAGTGATTCCATTCCAGGACGAATTTTGTGGCCAGCAGGCCCAGCCCCCAGCCAATCAGCGGCGTCAGGGTTTCAATCACGCCAAAGATAAGGCCAGTGCGCAATGCTTCGGAAAACTTCGGTTTATGTAAGGTGGCGCCCTTACCGATAGAAGCCGCGAAAGCATCCATCGACATGCCAAAAGCGAGGAGAAGAGTGGCAGATAAATTCATGTGAGCGTCCTGACCGGGAATTCCATATAACACACCTCTGCCCCCAGTAAACAGCAGTTGATGTGCCAATGGTCTCGCCTGACTGATGATTTCAGTCCGTACGCGCCACGTTTTGCAACGAGTATGTTGACACGTACATTTCCAGGTGGTGGAAATCGGCTACTCCCCAACGACGGACGCACCTTAACATATTTTGAGAATATAAAACAACAACGGCAATATATAATGTTGCTTGCCGTATGATAACGATTAGCATTTAGATTTATTGGTGAAAGTTACGTTAATAAATATAAGTAAATCTCCCATCAATATAGCAACGGCTATAACTCTGCTGATTATTTACGCGGAGCGATTTTCGCCCTGTCAAATGATAACTTACTGAGTTTTAAGTAAAATTGTTGAGATCTTTTCCAGGTCGTCGATATTTCGTACGCGAATAAGTAAACGTCGTTGCTCTAATTGCATCACTAACACACCATCTTCCGATAAATTCATCTCTTTTATACGTCTATATTCAATCCAGGCATTCGCAAAGAAAAAACCACGCATTTTAAAGATGATTTTGGGGGCGCGGATCCAGAATAGATAAATGCCCAGCAAAGCCAGGGCAAATAATAACCACATGGTTAATGATGAACCGCCATTGGCTGTGTTGTTATAGATAAGGATCACCAGCAGGCCGACAAAAATAGCGCCATCGGTACGGCTTCTGCGTAACAGGGGAACCGCCAGGAGCGTGGCACCATTGCGGCGTGGCATGATGAATTCATCATAGATGGCGAAAGCCAGCAGGGCGGCGATAAACAGTACCAATACGATATCCGTAATCGTCATTGTTTCTCCTTACATAAAAAAACCGGGGGCAAGCCCCCGGTTATCACATCACATATTAAAGACCCAGAAGACCGATAGCGTAACCCACAATCCCGATGACGAAGAAGCCAACGATGATCCACAGCGGGTTAACTTTCTTACGCAGCAGCCACATACAAGCGAAAGTCAGCAGCAGCGGTACCAGGCCCGGCATCAATTGATCGAGAATGGTTTGTACTGTAGTAACGTTGGTTTTACCGGTCTGATCGGTAATTTCTGATACTACCAGTGGAATGTTCACATGCGTCCACTTGTTAACCAACGCCCCCATAACAAACAGGCCGAGAATTGACGCCCCCTCGGTCAGTTTTTGCAGGAAACCACCGCCCATATCTTTAACAATATCGATACCTTTACGGTAGCCGTACGCCACGCCGTAATAACGTGTTGCCAGACGGACGATATTGAACAAGACGAAGAACAGCAGTGGCCCGAGCAGGCTACCGCTCATGGCAATCCCTGCTCCGAGCGCTGCAAATACCGGGCGCACCGTACCCCAGAAAATCGGGTCACCGACACCGGCCAGCGGCCCCATCAGACCAACTTTAATACCGTTAATCGCGCCATCATCGATCTCTGCACCATTCGCACGCTGCTCTTCCATTGCCAGCGTAACGCCCAGTACCGGCGCTGCCACGTATGGATGGGTGTTGAAGAACTCCAGATGACGTTTAATGGCCTGACGGCGCGCTTCGTTATTTTCCGGGTACAGGCGTTTAATCGCCGGCACCATTGAGAAGCAGAAGCCCAATGCCTGCATGCGTTCGAAGTTCCATGACCCCTGGAACAGGTTAGAACGCAGGAACACGCCACGAATGTCACTCTGGGTGAGTTTTTTCTCAGTCGGAGTTTTTGTCATATCAACCATGTCGTTCACCTGTTAATCCAGTTCGTTATCAAGATCGTTGGAACCCGCAGCCGGAGCAGCGCCGCCTGCTGAACGGTTATATTTCGGGCTGAGCTGAATGTAGAGGATCGCCATGACTGCACCGATAACACCCAGCGAGACGAGGTTGAAATTGGTGAATGCCGCCGTCACGAAGCCGAGATAGAAGAACGGCATCAGGTAGCCTGCGCGCATCATATTGATGACCATCGCATAACCTACCACCACGATCATACCACCGGCGATATTCAGACCGCTGGTCACGACTTCAGGAATGGCGTTCAGCATGCTCTGAACTTCACTGGTACCGACAGAGATAGCGACAATGACCGCCGGGATAGCGATACGCATAGCTTGCAGGAACAGGGAAGAGACGTGGATCCAGGAAAGTGCCGTCAGGTTGCCGGTTTCGGCTGCCTTATCCGCGGCATGCTGGAAGCCGACCGTAATGGTACGAACAATAATGGTCAGAACCTGGCCTGCTGCCGCCAGCGGAATGGCCAGCGCGATACCAGCACCGATGCTCTGATGACCGCCAATGACCAGAATGGTCGAGATAATCGACGCCAGCGCCGCATCGGGAGCGACCGCCGCACCGATGTTCATCCAGCCCAGAGCAATCATTTCCAGCGTACCGCCGATAATAATACCGGTTTTCATATCACCCAGAACGATGCCCACCAGCGTACATGCCACCAACGGACGGTGGAACTGGAATTCATCGAGTATCGACTCCATACCGGCAATACACGCGACGACGAACACCAGCACAATCTGAAGAGTGGTAATCTCCATTGTACTTCTCCTATAGCTAAATCAGACGTAAGTGTGAAAACTGAGTCAATCAGGCCGCCGCGGTTATTTCGCCACTTTGCTGATTAAATCCATCATTTTCAGTTTCGGATCGTTTGAAACTTTGCGGACTTCCAGCTCAATATTGCGTTCGTTCAATTTCCTGAAGGCGGCAATATCTTTCTCGTCCACCGAAACTGCGTTATTCACCTGGGTTTTACCCTGACGATAAGCCATACCGCCAATGTTGACGGAGGTGATTTTTACCCCTTCTTCAACGACGCGCAGCACGTCAGTCGGATTGGTGAACAACAGCATCACGCGCTCGCCCGCGTATTTAGGGTTGTTGTACACACGCACCATTTTGGCGACATCAACGACATGCGCCGTCACACCTGGAGGCGCAACCTGAGTCAGCAGGGTTTTACGGACATTATCTGCTGCCACTTCGTCGCTCACGACGATAATACGCGTAACGTTAGTCTCTTTTGTCCAGCGGGTAGCAACCTGGCCATGGATCAGACGGTCATCGATACGGGCAAGGCCGATAACCATATAATCATTAGGCCCCATAGGTTTGGCCGGTGCTGCCGCTTTCGGTGCCACAGGAGCCGGTGTGGGTTTTGCCACCGGTTGTGCTTTCAGCGCTTTCACGCCTTCGCGTCCGGTCTCCACCGCCAGCGCCACCAGTTCGTCAAAGGTTGGGTTGTCATCCCGGGCCATCAGTGTTTCCACCAGCATCGGAATATTGACGCCAGCAATAACTTCATAATGCTCTTTATCGACGACAATACGGCTGGCAGCGTTAAACGGACTGCCGCCCCATGTATCAACGAGAAACAGCACACCTTTGCCGGTATCCAGCTTCGCCAGCTGTGCGTTGTACTTTTCGATCAACGTTTCCGCATTTTCACCGGGAACAAAATCAATCCAACCGACGTTCTCCTGCTCGCCCAGCAGCATCTCGGCGGTTTTGAGCAACTGTTCCGCAGCCCAACCATGTGTGCCTATAACAATAGCAATGGTCACTTGCTACCTCCTTCTTCTTGTCGTTAACACACCATTAATTGATGTATTGTGAATCTGTCCCGGTAACGGTAAACCGAATCGATTCAGATAAGGGTTAAAGAGAACACCTATGACTTTCGGGAATTATTTTAGATAGCGAAAAAATAATTTATGTGATGAAGATCCGTAATTTAGGTTTCCTCTTCGTGAAATTTCGAAGCGCAAAATATCCACACAAATTGCAAATTCCGGTAAATCTTTGCAAATGCCAAAGTCTCTCTGATATGTTTATCCTCCGTTTAATGAGTCAGGAGTATAGGGCAGCAGCCCACCGTATGGATCGTCACCGACGTCAGTTCATTTTTTGGCCTTCTCGTGCCACGCAGCCCGGCGTTTTCCGCCATTTCCCATCGACGTTCAATGTCACATTTGTGCGTTTGTGCACACTGAATAACGCATCTCTTCTCAGGAGCCTGTCATGGAATTCTTAATGGATCCCTCGATTTGGGCGGGATTATTGACGCTGGTTGTTCTGGAAATTGTTCTCGGTATCGACAACCTGGTGTTTATTGCCATCCTTGCCGACAAACTGCCGCCGAAACAGCGTGATAAAGCGCGTCTCATTGGTCTGTCGCTCGCGTTGGTGATGCGACTGGGGCTGTTATCGCTGATCTCGTGGATGGTCACGCTGACACAACCGCTTTTTTCCGTCTGGGATTTCACCTTCTCCGGGCGCGATCTGATTATGTTATTCGGCGGTGTGTTCCTGTTATTTAAGGCGACGACGGAGCTGCACGAACGGCTGGAAAACCGCGAGCATGACAGCGGGCATGGCAAAGGCTACGCCAGTTTCTGGGTAGTGGTCGTGCAGATCGTTATTCTTGACGCCGTCTTCTCACTCGATGCGGTCATCACCGCAGTAGGCATGGTCAATCACCTGCCGGTAATGATGGCGGCTGTCGTTATTGCGATGGCAATGATGTTACTGGCGTCAAAACCGCTGACGCGTTTTGTGAACCAACATCCCACGGTGGTCGTGCTCTGTCTGAGCTTCCTGCTGATGATTGGTTTGAGCCTGGTGGCTGAAGGTTTTGGCTTCCATATTCCAAAAGGTTACCTGTACGCGGCGATTGGTTTCTCCATCATCATTGAGTTCTTTAACCAGATTGCGCGCCGCAACTTTATTCGCCATCAGTCGCATCTGCCGCTGCGCGCCCGTACGGCTGATGCCATTCTGCGTTTAATGGGCGGTCGCCGTCAGTCGAACCCGCAAATTGAAGCTGATAGCCAGGCTTCTGTACCGGTGCCGGAAGGGGCGTTTGCGGAAGAAGAGCGTTATATGATTAACGGCGTATTAACGCTGGCCTCACGCTCGCTTCGCAGCATTATGACGCCGCGCGGTGATATCAGTTGGGTGGATGCCAACCTCGGTGTTGAACAGATCCGCCAGCAACTGCTGTCCTCGCCGCACAGCTTGTTCCCGGTTTGCCGTGGTGAGCTGGATGAAGTCATTGGCATTGTGCGCGCGAAAGAGATACTGGTGGCGCTGGAAGAGGGCGTGGATGTTGCGGCGATCGCTTCGGCAACACCGGCGATTGTGGTGCCGGAGACGCTGGATCCGATTAAGCTGCTGGCCGTATTGCGCCGGGCACGCGGGAGTTTTGTTATCGTCACCAATGAGTTTGGGGTCGTGCAAGGCCTGGTTACGCCGCTGGACGTGCTGGAAGCTATCGCCGGTGAATTCCCGGACGCGGATGAAACGCCAGAAATCGTTGCCGATGGTGACGGCTGGCTGGTGAAAGGCACCACAGACTTGCATGCGCTGCAACACACGCTGGGCCTGGACAACTTCATCGATGAAGATGAAGACATTGCCACCGTGGCGGGTCTGGTGATTGCCGCGCGAGGGCAAATCCCGCCAGTGGGCGAAACCTTCGAAATGGCACCGTTGCATATCACCGTGATGGAAGCCAACGATTACCGTGTTGATCTGGTCCGTATTGTTAAAGAGCAACCTGCTCACGACGAAGAAGAGTAATCTTTACCCCGGCATTAACGGCGCGACATGGCCGTTATGCCGTTCCGGCGGCGGGGAGATATTCCCCGCCAGCCAGGCCGGAAAATCCTTCACCGGCATCGGTGCTGCAAAAAGAAAACCCTGCAACATATGTACACCCTGTTGACGTAAATACAGCGCTTGTTGCGTTGTCTCCACTCCTTCCGCGACCAGCTCAATATTCAGCCGTTGGCCGAGCGCGATAATCATATCGGTCACCGTCGAGTTCACCGCATCCGTACCAATAGCCGCGGTATAAGACTTATCAATTTTCAGGATGTCCGGGTGTAATTTCTCCAGCCACGAAAGCGAACTATTACCCGTACCGAAATCATCAATGGCAATCTTCGCGCCATGGCGATGAAGCTCGCGCAGCATGCGTGATTCGACATCCAGCAACGCATCGCGCTCCGTGAGTTCAATGGTTAACTGCTGGGCAGGATTTTTGTTAAACCAGAGCTGGACGAGATCTTTTAACAACTCACCGTGGCGCAAATGGCTTGGTGCGGCGTTGATGCCGATATGAAAGTGAGGATCATCAGGAAAGAGCGCCAGTTGACGCTGGGTTTCAGCCAGCACATAACGTGTCAGTGGGGCAATCAGATGCTGCTCTTCGGCAATCGGGATAAATATCTCCGGCGGGATCCAGCCCTGACGCGGATTGTGCCAGCGCAACAAAATTTCGACGCCCGCACACTGCATATTGTGTGCATTGAGTAATGGCTGGCAAAACAGCTCAAACTCATGCCCGGCAAGCCCGAGGTTTATCTCGCGGGAAAAACTCATCCGGCTGGCGGTGGCAAACCAGGCAATAAAACCGGTCAATAAACTCATCATCAGCGCCAGCGGTAACTGCGAAGGCAAATGCCACAGCGCCAGTCGCGTAGAACCCGGCCCGGTTACGCTAATGGTAAAAGGAAAATGGGCAGAAGTACGCTGGTAGCGCTTTTCGTTTTCCAGCGGCGGCAAGTTATCCAGCACACCTTTGCCCTCAACCAGATGTTTGCCGCCGACGCTGAGGCTGACGCTGGTAATCAATGGCGCTTGCGGCTCCAGCATTAAATTACTCAGCAGCTCAATATTTACCGCCTCCATCACGCCACTTTGTCCGTCCTCACTGGTGGGATACCACATGATCAAGATAGGGCGATCTTTTAGCAGTGACTGATCGGTGGTGAGCACCAGCTTTTGCGAACGTGAAGGCAGCGAGGGCTGAAGCTGGTGAATGGCAACATCGCGCTGGCCAAAGATACTCGAACAGTAGAGCGTTCCGTTCTGAATCAGGCCAATAGAGCGCACGGTTTGCAGGCTTGCTGCCAGCTTGCGAAGCTGCAGGTGAATATCGCTACAGGGAATGCCAACCAGCGGCACCAGCACACTGCGACCCGCCTCCAGCGGCAGCATCAATCGCTCAAGGGTTTTAACCGCGTGGTTGGTAAAGGCGTAAATACGCTGATGATTTAAATTACGCTCCGAAATAAAGCGAAACGTGAGGGTTAAAAATAGTGCGACAGCGCCAACCAGCACGCAAACAATGGCGCGCCGTCGTCGGTAACTTTTAATGATCCGTTGAGCCGTCTGCATGCCGCTGCCGCCTGTAAAATCCCTGGCCTGATTTCCATGCCAGAACACTCAAAGTGTAGTGGGGAATTACCGGAGCGACGATAAATCGGTGAAAGCTCACTTTACTGCAGTAAACATGAAAAAACGCCGTTCGGCTGAACGGCGTTGATAAGCAAGAATTAATCACACTGTACTTTGATGGCCAGCCCGCCACGCGATGTTTCACGGTATTTGGCGTTCATATCTTTACCGGTCTCATACATCGTTTCGATCACTTTATCGAGCGAAACGCGCGGCGCGCTGGTTCGGCGCATTGCCATGCGTGAGGCGTTAATCGCTTTCACTGAAGCAATAGCGTTACGCTCAATGCACGGCACCTGGACTTGCCCGGCCACCGGGTCGCAGGTCAGGCCAAGGTTGTGTTCCATGCCAATTTCCGCCGCCACGCAGACCTGCTCCGGGCTGGCGCCCAGCAGTTCTGCCAGACCCGCCGCAGCCATCGAACAGGCAACGCCCACCTCGCCCTGGCAGCCAACTTCGGCACCAGAAATGGAAGCGTTCATTTTATACAAAGCGCCGATAGCGCCAGCGGCGAGAAAATAGCGGATATAAATATCCGGGCTGACGGATTCGATAAAGTGGTCGTAATAGGCCAGCACCGCCGGAACGATACCGCAGGCACCGTTAGTTGGTGCGGTTACCACGCGGCCACCGGCGGCGTTTTCTTCGTTAACCGCCAGCGCAAACATGTTCACCCAGTCGATAACGTTCATTGGATCGCTGGAGAGCTTATCGCTGGCAACCAACATGCGGCGCAGTGCGGAAGCACGGCGCGGAACGCGCAGCGGCCCCGGTAATACGCCTTCCGTATTCATGCCGCGATCGATACAGGCGCGCATGGTGGACCAGACATTACCGAAGTACTCTTCAATCTCTTTTTTCGAGTGCAATGCCAGTTCGTTCTGCATAACCATGCCAGAAAGCGACAAGCCGGTTTCTTTGCAATACTCCAGCATCTGGGTAGCGGAATTGAACGGATAAGGGACATCGACCGAGCTGGTGGTCTCTTTACCAAAATGCTCTTCATCGACGATAAAGCCCCCGCCGATGGAATAATAGGTTTTGCTGTAAATGACGCTTTCGCCATTCAGCGCGGTGATACGCATGCCATTCTCATGCAACGACAGGTTATCGCTGTGAAAACGCATCCCGTCATCTTTCGGGAAATCGACTTCATGACGCCCCTGCGCCAGCAACAGACGACCGCGATTTTCCACATCACGGATAAAACCCGGAATTGCATCGATATCGACTGTGGCCGGCTCGTTACCCGCCAGTCCCATAATGATCGCGATATCGGTATGGTGGCCTTTCCCGGTAAGGGAGAGCGAGCCGTACACATCCACTACCACGCGGGTGACGTCATCCAGCAATCCTTTTTCGACCAGATCATCGACGAACTGCTTACCGGCCTTCATCGGGCCTACAGTGTGGGAAGATGAGGGACCAATCCCCACCTTAAACATGTCGAATAGACTAATCACATTAACGCTCCTGACAGGGTTACCGGCGGTTCCAGTAACGATGTAATAACTGCGCATAGTGTAAGAGGGAAGGGCATCATCAGCTTAACTATTCACATGAATTAAACTAATGGCTAACCCTGATTTTACTAATAGCGCGTACGCTGTCACAAAAGTGCTATATGTAAAGTATAGTCAAGGTCTGCGCCCAATCTGCAGCGCCAGCGAGCGAATAATTCCTGCCGTCATGCCCCAGACAAAATAATGCTGATACCAGGATAACCACACCCGATGCGCATTGCCGTGGCGGTGGATATCCAGCGGATGATAGCGGCCAAGACGCAGCGCTTCGGCGAGCGGCATTTCAAACACCGCCGCCACTTCATCTTCACTGGCGTGATAGGGCAAATCCGGCGGGATAATGCCGACCACCGGCGTAACCTGAAAACCGGTCACGCTATCAACCGGCGGCAAAACGCCAATCACCTCGACGGCCTCAGGCGGAATGGCGACCTCTTCCTGCGCTTCGCGCAGTGCCGCAGCGATTAGCGACGCATCCGTGCTGTCAACCGCGCCCCCGGGGAACGCTACCTGACCGGCATGCTTGCGAAGCAGAGGCGAGCGTTGCGTCAGTAATAAGCCGGGCTGCTCACGGCGCACTACCGGCACCAGTACCGCCGCCTGACGTGTATTTGCCACCGCCGGGTTGAGTTGCGGGCGTAAAAGCTGAAAGCGCGATAAAAAATCATCCAGAGTTAAAGCCGGTTGCTCCACGAATCATCTCTCCAGTTGCCGCAGGATACGGTTAACTTTATCAAAAGTTTCCTGATACTCCGCCTCTTCCTGGCTGTCGGCCACAATACCGCCGCCTGCGGAACAGTAAATTTTCCCCGCACAGGCGCTGAGCGTGCGAATGGTGATGCTGGTATCCATGTTCCCGCAGAAACTGAGATAACCAATCGAACCGCACCAGGCGTTACGCCGCTGCGGTTCAAGCTCATCGATAATTTCCATCGCCCGCACTTTCGGTGCGCCGGTGATCGAGCCGCCCGGAAACGCCGCGCGCAGCAGATCGCTGGCATGGCGTCCGGCGGGCAATTTCGCCGTTACAGTGCTGACCAGATGGTGCACGGCAGGAAAAGGTTCGACCACGAACAGTTCCGGCACGCGCACCGACCCCGGTGTCGCCACGCGACCGATATCGTTGCGCATCAAATCAACAATCATCAGGTTTTCGGCCTGATCTTTCGGTGAGGCGGCGAGTTTCTGTGCCTGCTGCGCATCGGCCTGCGGGTCGGCAAGCCTTGGCAACGTGCCTTTAATCGGCCGTGTTTCGATATTGTCGCGTTCAAGGCGAATAAAACGCTCCGGCGACAGGCTCAGGATCACGCCGTGTTCAAGGCGTAGAAAAGCGCTGAACGGCGCGCGGTTTTCGCGATTGAGTTGGCTAAACGCCAGCCACTCATCCCCGCAATAGTCGGCAGCAAAACGTTGCGCCAGATTGACCTGGTAGCAGTCGCCGCTGTGTAACCATGCCTGAACCTGGCGGAATTTTTCGCCATATTCGCCACGCGTCATATTGGCCTGCCAGGCGGAAGTCAGCCGAAACGGTTGGCGCTGCGGTTCACTTTGCGCCTGTAACCATGCCAGCCTGGCGTTAACATCGCTATGGCTGAGCAATGTCACACGCTGCAACTGATGATCGACAATCAGCGCCCAGTCATAAATTCCGACCGCCATATCCGCGATGCGAATGTCCTGTTCGGCAATCGCGGGCAGCTTTTCGAAACGACGGCCTAAATCATAGCCAAACAGCCCCAGTGCACCGCCCTGAAACGGCTGATCGGCATGAGGTTCGCATCGAAACGGGTAAGCATCCAGACGTTGTTGCAGCAGGTGTAGCGGATCTTCCTGCGATATCTCGCTACCATTAAGGGTAGTGGCCTCGCCATGTGTCGTTAGTGTCTCCAGCGGATCGGCAACCACAATATCAAAACGATTATGCGGATGTTCAGCATGGCCAGAATGCAACAGCATGGCCCAGGGCTGGTGGCTGAGTGGCGCAAAGTAGTGTTCGGCGGCGTCCTGGCGCCACGGCAGCGAAATAACGGCGGGGGATAACGTCTTCATTGATCCTGACTCATGTGCGTCTGCGCTGGTGAAGCGGGCCGACGCATGGAATAATTAGCGCCAACAATTTAGCAGGAGTTGACAATGTTTGCAGGTTTACCTTCCCTCAGCCACGAGCAGCAGCAAAAAGCGGTAGAGCGTATCCAGGAATTAATGTCCGGTGGCATGAGCAGCGGGCAGGCGATTGCGCAGGTTGCTGAAGAGTTACGCGCCAGCCATACCGGCGAACGGATCGTGGCGCGCTTTGAAGATGACGATGACGAGTAATTACACCGCGGCGATGATTTTGATTTCCACTTTATAACGCGGGTTCATCAGTTTTGCCTGCACGGTGCAACGCACCGGTGCATGGCCCGCAACAACCCAGGCATCCCACGCTCTATTCATGGCGGCGAAGTCGTCGCCATCGGCCAGAAAAATGGTGGCATCAAGAATGCGCGTTTTATCGCTGCCTTGCTTGAGCAGAACCGCATCAATTTGCGCCAGCGTGTTGGCCGTCTGTTCAAACGCATCGGCATCGAGGTTTTCCGGCACGCCAGTGTAGTAAAGCGTCTGATTGTGGATAACCACATCAGACCAGCGGTCTGCCGCATCAATACGCACAATTGTCATTGTCTTTTCCTTCTTATTGGCCATGAATTCGTGGGCAAGAGTGCCATAAAAACCTGGCTGGCGTAAATCCGCTCACCCTGACATAATCACTGGCGATTTAACCAGGGGGTAGTGTGACGGACGATTTTGCAACAGACGGCCAGTTAGCCAAAGCCATTGCGGGATTCAAACCGCGTGAACCGCAGCGCCAGATGGCGCAAGCCGTCACACAGGCGATTGAGAATACGCAGCCGCTGGTGGTGGAAGCGGGCACCGGTACCGGTAAAACCTACGCCTACCTCGCGCCTGCGCTGCGCGCCGGGAAAAAAGTGATCATCTCCACCGGTTCGAAAGCCTTGCAGGATCAGCTTTACAGCCGCGATTTACCTACCGTCGCCAAGGCGCTTGAGTTCACCGGGCGCACGGCGCTGCTGAAAGGGCGCTCCAACTACCTCTGTATTGAACGTCTGGAGCAGCAAGCGCTGGCCGGTGGCGATCTGCCGGTACAAACGTTAAGCGATGTGATTTTGCTGCGCTCCTGGTCGAATCAAACCACCGATGGTGACATCAGTACCTGCGTCAGTGTGGCGGAGGATTCGCAGGCGTGGCCGCTGGTGACCAGTACCAACGATAACTGTCTGGGTAGCGATTGCCCGATGTATAAAGACTGTTTCGTGGTCAAAGCGCGCAAAAAAGCGATGGATGCCGACGTGGTGGTGGTCAACCATCACCTGTTTCTTGCCGATATGGTGGTGAAAGAGAGCGGCTTCGGGGAGCTGATCCCGGAAGCCGAAGTGATGATCTTTGACGAAGCGCATCAGCTTCCTGATATTGCCAGCCAGTATTTTGGTCAGTCACTCTCCAGCCGCCAGCTTCTTGATCTCGCTAAAGATTTCACCATTGCCTACCGCACCGAACTGAAAGATACCGCGCAGTTACAGAAGTGCGCCGATCGTCTGGCGCAGAGCACGCAGGATTTTCGCTTGCAGTTAGGTGAGCCGGGTTATCGCGGTAACCTGCGCGAGCTACTGGCAGATGCGCATATTCAACGTGCGCTGTTGCTGCTCGATGATGCGCTGGAACTCTGTTACGACGTGGCGAAGCTGTCGCTGGGCCGCTCCGCACTGCTGGATGCCGCGTTCGAACGCGCGACGACATATCGTGCCAGGCTGAAACGGCTCAAAGAGATCAACCAGCCAGGTTACAGCTACTGGTATGAATGTACTTCACGTAACTTCACGCTGGCGTTAACGCCGCTGACCGTAGCGGATAAGTTTACCGAGGTAATGGCGCAGAAAAAGGGCAGCTGGATTTTCACCTCTGCAACGCTTTCCGTGAATGACGATCTGCACCACTTTACCGCGCGGCTTGGCATTGAAGGGGCGCAATCGCTGTTGCTGCCCAGCCCCTTTGATTATGAGCGCCAGGCATTGCTGTGCGTACCGCGCAATCTTCCGCAGACCAATCAGCCAGGCGCTGCACGCCAGCTGGCAGCGATGCTCAGACCGATGATCGAAGCCAACAATGGCCGCTGCTTTATGCTGTGCACCTCGCACGCCATGATGCGTGACCTCGCCGAGCAATTTCGCGCCACCATGAGCCTGCCGGTCTTGCTGCAGGGAGAAACCAGCAAAGGGCAACTGTTGCAGCAATTTGTGAATGCCGGTAACGCGTTACTGGTGGCAACCAGCAGTTTCTGGGAAGGGGTGGACGTGCGTGGTGACACGTTATCGCTGGTCATTATTGATAAGCTGCCGTTTACGTCTCCGGAAGATCCGTTGTTAAAAGCGCGGATGGAAGATTGCCGTCTTCGTGGAGGCGATCCGTTTGATGAAGTTCAACTGCCGGACGCGGTTATTACCCTGAAACAAGGCGTCGGGCGCCTGATACGTGATATTGACGATCGCGGCGTGCTGGTCATTTGCGATAACCGTCTGGTGATGCGCCCCTATGGCGCGGTGTTTCTCGCCAGTTTGCCGCCTGCGCCGCGAACCCGTGATATTCGCCGCGCGGTTGAATTCCTCGCCTCTCCCCCGGCGCAGTAATTTTCTGTGGACTGTGTTAAGATGCGCGCCATTTTGTTTTTCATGGACCGCTATACCCATGCGCATTCTGGCTATTGATACTGCCACAGAGGCTTGTTCTGTCGCCTTATGGAACGATGGAACCACCTTCGCTCACTTCGAACTTTGCCCACGCGAACACACGCAACGCATCCTGCCACTGGTCAGGGATGTGCTTGGCGACGCTGAACTTAACCTGACGCAACTGGACGCACTGGCGTTTGGTCGTGGTCCGGGAAGTTTTACCGGCGTGCGCATCGGCATTGGCATTGCGCAGGGGCTGGCGCTCGGCGCTGACCTGCCGATGATTGGCGTTTCAACGCTGGCGACGATGGCGCAGGGCGCGTGGCGCAAAACGGGCTCGTCCCGCGTGCTGGCGGCGATTGACGCACGCATGGGCGAAGTCTATTGGGCAGAATATCAGCGCGATGAAAATGGCGTCTGGCACGGCGAAGAGACGGAAGCGGTATTAAAACCGCAAGCCGTCACTGAACGTTTGCAGCAGCTGGATGGCGAGTGGGCGATGGTCGGCACTGGCTGGCCCGCATGGCCTGAGATGGGCAACAACAGTACGGCAACCCTGCG
This sequence comes from Kosakonia sp. AG348, assembly GCF_003337365.1. NCBI lineage: Bacteria > Pseudomonadati > Pseudomonadota > Gammaproteobacteria > Enterobacterales > Enterobacteriaceae > Kosakonia > Kosakonia sp. AG348. Next base: position 214,949 of record NZ_QPJR01000004.1, on the reverse strand, counting down.
TGATGGTGAGATCTTATTGCCCGCCGCGGAAGATATGCTGCCCATCTCTCGTCAACTGTTGGCTGCGCAGAAAACCGTCGCCGTCGAGCATGCCGAGCCGGTTTATTTGCGTAACGAAGTGGCATGGAAGAAACTTCCTGGCCGGGAATGAATCTCAGTAGTATCCACTGGGGTAAGGAGTCGCATCATGGCGGGTCAAAAAAAGGTTGTGCGCAGGTTGCTGGCAGGGCTGGCAATTGCGGTATTAAGCGGTTGTGTTTCTGTGCCTGACGCGATTAAAGGAACCAGTCCCACGCCGCAGGATGATTTAGTGCGCGTGATGAGTGCGCCGTCGCTGTATGTCGGCCAGGAAGCCCGTTTCGGTGGCAAAGTGGTGGATATTCAGAATCAGCAGGGCAAAACCCGGCTTGAGATCGCTGCCGTACCGCTCGACAGCGGCGCGCGTCCGGTTCTGGGCGAGCCATCCGTTGGGCGAATTTTTGCTGATGTGAACGGTTTTCTCGATCCGGTCGATTTCCGCAATCAGCTGGTCACCGTGGTTGGCCCGATAACCGGCACGGCAGACGGCAAAATTGGCAACGCGCCGTATAAATTTATGGTGATGCAGGCAAATGGTTACAAACGCTGGCGGTTAACCCAGCAGGTGATGTTACCGCCGCAGCCAATCGACCCGTGGTACTGGGGGCCGGGGCCGCATCCGCGTGCGTGGCACGGCGGGTACGGTGGATGGGGCTGGTTCCCCCCTGAACCTGCACGAGTTGAGACGGTCGTAACAGAGTAATTTCTTGTTTTATCAGGAAAACGAAACAGCGGCTAAGCCGCTGTTTTTTATATTGGGCTTTGTATAAGAAAAATATTTAGTGACGCGCTTCGCAACCTTCAATCCGCTTAATTAATAAACTGGTACGCTGAGTTAATATTATGTTAACGACTTGTTTATTAACTGGGGTTGTGATGACCAAGAATACTCATTTTAGAGGTGATGCATTGAAGAAGGTTTGGCTAAACCGGTATCCCGCCGATGTTCCGGCGGAGATCAATCCTGACCGTTATCAATCCCTGGTTGAATTATTTGAACACTCCACGGCGCGTTACGCCGACCAGCCTGCGTTTATCAACATGGGCGAGGTCATGACGTTCCGTAAACTTGAAGAGCGCAGCCGGGCGTTTGCGGCTTACTTACAGCAGGGGCTGGGGCTGCAAAAAGGCGATCGCGTCGCGTTGATGATGCCGAACCTGTTGCAATACCCGGTGGCGCTGTTTGGTATCTTGCGCGCCGGGATGATCGTGGTGAACGTCAACCCGCTTTATACGCCGCGTGAACTGGAACACCAGCTTAATGACAGCGGGGCTGCCGCGATTGTTATTGTGTCGAATTTCGCCCATACGCTGGAAAAGATCGTTGATAAAACGCAGGTGCGGCATGTCATTTTGACGCGCATGGGCGACCAGCTTTCCCCGGCAAAAGGGACGCTGGTGAACTTCGTGGTGAAATACGTGAAACGGCTGGTGCCCAAGTATCATCTGCCGGACGCCATCTCCTTCCGTCGGGCGCTGCAGACCGGTTACCGCATGCAGTACATCAAACCGGAAGTGGTCGCCGACGATCTCGCCTTTCTGCAATACACTGGCGGCACAACCGGCGTGGCAAAAGGGGCAATGCTGACGCACCGCAATATGCTGGCAAACCTTGAACAGGTGAACGCGACTTACGGGCCGTTGCTGCATCGCGGGAAAGAGCTGGTGGTCACTGCGCTGCCGCTGTACCACATTTTCGCCCTGACCATGAACTGCCTGCTGTTTATTGAGCTCGGCGGGCAAAACTTATTGATCACCAACCCGCGCGATATTCCGGGGCTGGTGAAGGAGCTTGGCAAATATCCGTTTACGGCCATGACCGGCGTGAATACGCTGTTCAATGCCTTGCTCAATAACGACGATTTCCGCAAGCTGGACTTCTCCTCGCTGCACCTGTCCGCCGGTGGCGGGATGCCTGTTCAGCAGGCGGTTGCCGATCGGTGGGTGAAATTAACCGGGCAGTATCTGCTGGAAGGTTACGGTCTGACCGAATGTGCGCCGCTGGTCAGTGTGAACCCGCATGATATTGACTACCACAGCGGCAGCATTGGCCTGCCGGTTCCCTCAACGGAAGCCAAACTGGTCGATGACGACAACAATGAAGTCTCACCTGGCGAACCGGGCGAGTTGTGCGTGAAAGGGCCGCAGGTGATGCTGGGATACTGGCAGCGCCCGGACGCCACGGATGAGATCCTGCGTGACGGCTGGCTGCACACTGGCGATATTGCGGTGATGGATGACGAAGGCTTCCTGCGCATCGTCGATCGCAAAAAAGATATGATTCTGGTTTCCGGTTTTAATGTCTATCCGAATGAAATCGAGGATGTGGTGATGCAACATGCCGGCGTGCAGGAAGTGGCGGCTGTCGGCGTACCGTCGGAAAACAGCGGCGAAGCGGTGAAGATTTTCGTGGTGAAAAAGGACGCCTCGCTGAGCGAAGAGGCGTTGATCGCTTTCTGTCGCCGTCAACTGACCGGATATAAAGTGCCGAAGCTGGTTGAATTTCGCAATGAACTGCCAAAATCGAATGTCGGTAAGATTTTAAGGCGAGAATTGCGTGACGAAGCGCGTGGCAAAGTGGACAATAAAGCCTGAGCTATGCGTGAGTCCCCTAACGCCGGTTAAGCCGGCGTTTTTTATGGGCGCAACTAAAGAGAAAATGACGTGAATTACCAGATGATAACGACGAACGATGCGCTGGCAGCAGTATGTGAAGCCGCCCGCGCATTTCCAGCGATTGCCCTGGACACCGAGTTTGTCCGCACCCGCACCTATTATCCGCAACTGGGGTTGATCCAGTTGTATGACGGTGAACATGTGGCGCTGATTGATCCGCTGACCATCACCGACTGGACGCCGTTTCGCGATTTGCTCATCAACACCGCCGTGACCAAATATTTGCATGCGGGAAGTGAAGATCTGGAAGTGTTCCTCAATGCGTTTGGCGTACAGCCACAGCCGATGATTGACACGCAGATCCTCGCCGCGTTCTGCGGCCGCCCGCTGTCGTGGGGCTTTGCAGCGATGGTGGAAGAGTTTACCGGGCTGGTGATTGATAAGAGCGAATCCCGTACTGACTGGCTGGCGCGTCCGCTGACCGAACGCCAGTGCGATTACGCCGCCGCCGATGTGTGGTACCTGCTGCCTATCGCCGGTAAATTGCTGGCGGAAACCGATCAAGCGGGAAGACTCGATGCCGCGCTGGATGAGTGCCGCCTGATGATGCAACGCCGCCAGGAAGTGTTAGCCCCGGAAGAGGCGTGGCGCGAGATTACCAACGCATGGCAATTACGTACGCGCCAGCTTGCCTGTCTGCGCTTACTTGCCGACTGGCGGCTGCGCAAAGCGCGTGAGCGCGATTTAGCCGTTAACTTTGTGGTGCGTGAAGAGAACCTGTGGGCCGTGGCGCGTTATATGCCTGGCAGTATGGGCGAACTGGACAGTATTGGTCTTTCCGGGAGCGAAATCCGCTTCCATGGCAAAACGCTGCTGGCGCTGGTTGCGCAGGCGCAGGCATTGCCGGAAGAGGCGCTGCCAGAGCCGCTGCTTAATCTGATGGATATGCCGGGTTATCGTAAAGCGTTCAAAGCTATCAAAGCGCTGGTGCAGACCATCAGCGAGAGTCAGGGTATTAGCGCTGAGCTGCTGGCATCACGCCGGCAGATTAATCAATTACTCAACTGGCACTGGAAATTGAAACCGCAAAATTCGTTGCCGGAATTAATTAGCGGCTGGCGTGGGGAATTGATGGCCGATCAGCTGAAAATATTACTTGCGGAATACCCGCGTTAAATACTGTAAATAAATACAGCTTATTTGCGGAAATAAAATAAAAAAGGCAGAAAATATTCTGCCTTTTTTTATCCCGGTACCTGGGAAATCTATTTTGTCTCTTCGGTTTCCGGTAGGGTGACGTTCAGTTCCAGAATGGAAATATCATCCCCTTTTTGCTCCAGTTGCACCGACACCATTTCCGGATCGATTTGCACGTATTTGCAGATCACTTCCAGAATGTCCCGCTTCAACTGCGGTAAATAATGCGGTTCAGCATCGCTGCGGCGGCGTTCAGCAACAATTATCTGCAGACGCTCTTTCGCAATGCTAGCGGTGTTCTTTTTTCTGGAGAGAAAAAAGTCGAGTAATGCCATAACTTATCCTCCGAACAGGCGTTTGAGGAAACCTTTCTTCTCTTCTTCAATGAAGCGGAAAGGACGATCTTCTCCCAGCAGACGTTCCACGGCATCGGCATAAGCTTTGCCGGCGTCAGCATTGGTATCCAAAATAACCGGCTCACCCTGGTTCGACGCACGTAACACCGACTGATCTTCCGGGATCACGCCAATCAGTTTGATACGCAGGATTTCCAGTACATCTTCCATACTGAGCATGTCACCACGGTTTACGCGACCCGGGTTATAACGGGTGAGCAGCAGGTGCTCTTTAATCGGCTCTTCGCCATTTTCCGCGCGGCGGGATTTCGACGCCAGAATACCGAGAATTCGGTCAGAGTCGCGCACGGAAGAGACTTCCGGGTTGGTGGTAATAATCGCTTCATCAGCGAAGTAGAGCGCCATCAATGCGCCTGTCTCAATGCCTGCCGGGGAGTCGCAGACGATAAAATCGAAGTCCATTTTCTTCAGGTCTTCCAGCACTTTATCGACGCCTTCGCGAGTCAGAGCGTCTTTATCACGCGTTTGCGATGCCGGGAGAATGTAGAGGTTTTCAGTGCGTTTATCTTTGATTAACGCCTGATTGAGTGTGGCATCGCCCTGAATAACGTTAACGAAATCATAAACCACGCGGCGCTCACAGCCCATAATCAGGTCGAGGTTACGCAGGCCGATATCGAAGTCGATAACGACGGTCTTTTTGCCCTTCTGGGCTAAACCAGTAGCGATGGCCGCGCTGGAGGTGGTCTTGCCAACGCCCCCTTTACCCGAAGTAACAACAATAATGCGTGCCATAGGAGTTCCTTGTTAAAAGGGCTTAATTTAAGGGTTGAATTGTCAAAGCGTCGTTGGCCAACTGCAAACGCGCCGCTTTGCCATAAAATTCGGCCGGGATCTGATCGCTCAGCCAGTATTCCCCCGCAATGGAGACCAGCTCCGGCGTGAGATGAGAACAGAATATTTGGGCGTCTTTATCGCCACTGGCGCCTGCCAGCGCCCGGCCGCGCATCATGCCATAGACATGAATATTGCCATCGGCGATAAGCTCTGCACCCGCGCTGACGTGGCTGGTCACAATCAAATCACAATTTGGCGCATAAATGCGCTGGCCGGAACGCACCGGCGCGTCAATTAAGCGTGTTTTTGTGATCGGCGCCGCAACCGGCGTCGGTTCCGGTGCGCGCTCGTTACGCGCTGCTTTCTCTTTTCCTTCCGTCAGCAGCGGAAGACCGGCGCGTTCAACTTCAGCCTTCAGTTCTGGATCTTTGCAACCGCTAATGCCAACCACATGTAAATCTGTCGTGGTAATAGCCTGCAACAGCGCGGGCCAGTTAACAGCGCCTTCCAGCGCGGAAACATTGACAACAATAGGAGCGTGCAGCAAAAAAGCGGGAGCCTGAGCGATTTTGTCTTCTAACGCCTGACGAATAACCTCGGGTTTTGCATCATGCAAGTGAACCACTGATAAGGTAAAACTACTGCCTTTTAGCTCGATGGGCGTATTTGACATCCTGACCTTACTCATTTTGCTATTATCACCCGCATCTTGAGTGATATTCCGAAGACTATCAGGCATGTTATAGTCACTATTATTTTCAGGCAAGTAACCTCCCGATAATTCCGAGTAAAAGTATGTTTTGTGTGATCTACCGAAGTGCCCGACGCGATCAGACTTATCTGTACGTCGAAAAAAGAGACGATTTTTCCCGCGTGCCGGAAGCATTAATGCAAAGTTTCGGTCAGCCTCAGTTGGCAATGATTCTGCCGCTCGATGGCCGTAAAAAATTAGTCGGCGCAGATTTAGAAAAAGTAAAAGAGGCGTTAATTTCGCAGGGCTATTATTTGCAACTTCCTCCGCCGCAGGAAAATTTATTGAAGCAGCATCTCGCCGCTCAGGGTAAAGAATAATCCTACGACAATAACGGCGGATCGCTCCGCCGTTTCTTAATTATGGCTATTGTATCGCCGTAACATATTGGCATTTGACAAACCGCCGGGTGGCGCGGATAGTCATTTTTCGCTCATGTTCAATGTGTTACCGGAGGTCGTACACCATGTATCAACATCATAACTGGCAGGGCGCTCTGCTGGATTTCCCGGTGAGTAAAGTGGTTTGCGTTGGCAGCAACTATGCGAAACATATTAAAGAGATGGGGAGCGCTACCCCGGAAGAGCCGGTACTGTTTATTAAGCCCGAAACGGCGTTGTGCGATCTTCGCCAGCCGCTGGCGTTGCCGCAGGATTTTGGGTCGGTTCACCATGAAGTTGAGCTGGCGGTGCTGATTGGTGCAACGCTGCGTCAGGCGACGGAAGAGCATGTGAAAAAAGCGATTGCCGGTTATGGTGTCGCGCTCGATCTGACGCTGCGCGATCTGCAAGGCAAAATGAAAAAAGCCGGGCAACCATGGGAAAAAGCGAAAGGGTTTGATAATTCCTGCCCCATTTCAGGTTTTATCCCGGCGGCGGAATTCCAGAGCGATCCGCAAAACACCACGCTTGGGCTGAAAATCAACGGCGAAGTGCGCCAGCAAGGCACCACGGCGGATATGATCCATAAAATTATTCCGCTGATTGCCTATATGAGCCGCTTCTTTACCTTAAAAGCCGGCGATGTCATTCTGACCGGCACGCCAGAAGGGGTAGGGCCATTGAACAGTGGTGATGAGCTGGAAGTGAGTTTCGACGGGCTTTCGTTGACGACTCGCGTCCTTTAAAGCAGTTTGCCGCCTTTCCTGGCGGCAAAACTTGCATCCGCATGCCAGACTGGTTATAAGGTGCACCCTGGATTTCAACGGCGGATTTCATCATGAGCGACACTCCTTTCTGGCAAAGCAAAACCCTTGAGCAAATGACGGACGCGGAGTGGGAGTCGCTGTGCGATGGCTGCGGGCAGTGCTGCCTGCATAAGTTAATGGATGAAGACACTGACGAAATCTATTTCACCAACGTTGCCTGTCGCCAGCTAAACATAAAAACCTGCCAGTGCCGCAACTACGAACGCCGCTTCGAGTATGAGCCGGACTGCATCAAGCTGACCCGTGAAAATCTCCCCACTTTCGAATGGCTGCCGCCAAGCTGCGCTTATCGCCTGCTGGCGGAAGGAAAGGCGTTGCCGCTGTGGCACCCGTTGCGTACAGGCTCGAAAGCCGCCATGCATGCCGAGCGTATTTCGGTGCGCCACATTGCGGTGAAAGAGTCAGAAGTCCGCGACTGGCAGGAGCATATTCTAAATAAACCGGAATGGGCTGACTAACAAAAACGTCATGCATAACCGGTACAGTCAGGAGCCAGCAGGGCAGGGAAAAGTGAAGAACCGCCTTCTTGTCACGCGGGCGCTTCAGGGTCAGTAAGATGACGAACGTGATGAGCAAAGAGGCCAGCAACAGCCCGCTAAGAAGCGTACTGGCGGCCGCGATAAGCAGAGCAATATAGAGAATAAAAGAAGAGACAATGGCGAACAGCCTTATCTTTTGCGTAAAAAAGAGCGTACCTGAAGCGAAGTCAATAAGTGCGATAACTCCAGCCACCCGAATCGTCCTTTTCCCTGCCAGTATTCATCTTTGCGGATGTTGCCTTGATCCTGAATCAGTCAAAAAAACGCTCCCGAAGGAGCGTTCTGTTAGCGACCAAACAGGTCGCGTTTTTTTGGTTTGAACGGCTGGGCAATCAGCACCAGCAGTGCAACAACCAGATAGGCGACAAAAATGCCCAGCAACCATTGTGGCATTTCCAGCGTCAGGAATGACCACTGGCGCTCGGCACAGTCACCAGAAGCAACAAACACCTGCGGCAGCCATTTATCCAGCGGCAGCCAGCCCGGAAAACGAGCGGCAAAATCGCAGGTCATAAACGGCGAAGGATGTAACTGGATCATGGTATGTTCCCAGGCCAGCTGGATGCCACGCCACGCGCTGTAGATCCAGATAGCCAGAGCGACATAACGTAATGGTGTTTTCGGCGCAATGGCTCCGACAATACCCGCGCCCATTACGCCAAAGAGCGCACTGCGTTCATAAATGCACAGGACGCAAGGTTTAAGCAGCATGACATGCTGGAACCACAATGCGACCATTTCCAGCGCAAACGCTGTTAGCGCCATCAAAAGCCAGGCGCCGCGCCCGCGTGAGCACCCGTTTAAATATCGCAACATAATCATTTCCCTGGGAGATGCGTAGACAAAGCAGTGTAAACGAAATCATTGCGCAGGCCACTAGCGGGCAAGAAAATAATGCGTAATCGAATGTTTATCATGCGAAAAGTCAAACCTGGCAACAAAGTGCTGCCATTTACGCAACAAAATATCCTCCGTGCTGCGGGGTAAATATTGCGCATCAAAGCCCTGTTACTTTTACGGATAAGTGTTGTTAAATCGCCAAAATGGATCCCCGATCCCCTTTTTTCTTCATGAGGTACGCTACCTGCACCGGGTGCGGTCTGGTATGATGAATGTCCTTTGCTTAGCTGTGTAATGGAAATCTCTCTATGGTCATTAAGGCGCAGAGCCCGGCGGGTTTCGCGGAAGAGTACATCATTGAAAGTATCTGGAATAGTCGCTTCCCTCCGGGGTCGATTCTTCCGGCTGAACGCGAACTCTCTGAACTGATTGGCGTCACTCGTACCACATTGCGTGAAGTTTTACAGCGCCTCGCCCGTGATGGCTGGCTGACAATTCAGCACGGCAAGCCGACGAAAGTGAACAACTTCTGGGAAACCTCCGGGCTGAATATTCTGGAAACGCTGGCGCGTCTGGATCACGAGAGTGTTCCGCAACTGATCGATAATCTGCTTTCAGTGCGTACCAACATTTCCACGATTTTTATTCGCACCGCGTTTCGTCAGCATCCGGAAGACGCGCTGAAAGTACTGGCCAGCGCGCGTGAAGTTGAAGATCATGCTGATGCCTTCGCTGACCTCGATTACAACATTTTCCGCGGTCTGGCATTTGCGTCCGGTAACCCAATTTATGGTTTGATCCTTAACGGCATGAAAGGGTTGTATACGCGAATTGGTCGCCACTATTTCTCAAGCCCGGAAGCCCGCAGCCTGGCGCTCGGTTTCTACCACCAGCTGGCGCAAGTGTGCGAACAGGCGCAGCATGACAAAGTCTACGAAGTTGTGCGCCGCTATGGTCATGATAGTGGTGAGATCTGGCATCGGATGCAGAAAACGATGCCGGGTGATTTAGCCTTACAAAGCCGATAAGCAAAGAAAACCCCTCAGCAGAGGGGTTTTTCATTACAGGCTGTTGGCGCGCGGCGGACAACGCTCCAGTAACTCCACACTGCCATCTTCGTTTTGCTGTTCCAGCAACACATCAAAACCCCATAAACGATGCACATGTTTCAGCACTTCGCGGCGCCCCTTATCCAGCGGCGCACGGTTGTGCGGAATATAGCGCAGCGTCAGTGAACGGTCGCCGCGCAGATCCACATTCCACACCTGGATGTTTGGCTCAAGGTTGCTGAGATTGTATTGCGAGGAGAGTTTCGAGCGGATCTCCCGGTAACCCTCTTCATTATGGATAGCGGCAATCTCAAGATAATTGTTACGGTCATCATCCAGCACGGTAAAGAAGCGGAAATCACGCATGATCTTCGGCGACATAAACTGGCTGATAAAACTCTCATCTTTGAAATCGCGCATCGCGAAATGCAGCGTTTCCAGCCAGTCCGAACCGGCAATATCCGGGAACCAGTAACGGTCTTCATCCGTTGGCGACTGGCAAATACGCTTAATATCCTGGAACATCGCAAAGCCCAGCGCATACGGGTTAATGCCGCTGTACCACGGGCTGTTATAGGGCGGCTGGAACACCACGTTGGTGTGGCTGTGCAAAAATTCCAGCATAAAGCGGTCGGTCACTTTGCCCTCGTCATACAGGTGGTTAAGGATGGTGTAGTGCCAGAACGTCGCCCATCCTTCGTTCATCACCTGCGTCTGTTTTTGCGGATAGAAGTACTGGCTCACTTTACGCACGATGCGCAGGATCTCGCGTTGCCACGACTCCAGTAACGGCGCATTTTTTTCCATAAAGTAGAGCAAGTTTTCCTGCGGCTCCGCCGGGTAGCGACGCGCCTGCGCGATGGTTATTTCTTCTTCGCGTTTGGGCAGCGTACGCCACAGCATATTCACCTGGCTTTGCAGATACTCTTCACGGCTTTTCTGCCGTGCTTTCTCCTCCTGCAACGAGATTTTCTGCGGACGTTTGTAGCGATCGACGCCGTAGTTCATCAGCGCGTGGCACGAGTCGAGTAACTTTTCCACTTCGTCCACACCGTAGCGTTCTTCGCAATCGGTGATGTATTTACGCGCGAAAATCAGGTAGTCGACGATTGAGCTGGCATCGGTCCAGCTTTTGAATAAATAATTGTTTTTAAAGAAAGAGTTATGTCCATAGCAGGCGTGCGCCATCACCAGCGCCTGCATGGTAATGGTGTTCTCTTCCATCAGATAAGCGATGCAGGGGTTAGAGTTGATGACTATCTCGTAGGCCAGCCCTTGTTGCCCATGCTTATAAAGCCGCTCGGTTTCGATAAATTTCTTCCCGAACGACCAGTGAGGGTAATTGATCGGCATGCCGACGCTGGAGTAAGCGTCCATCATCTGCTCTGAGGTGATCACTTCGATTTGGTGCGGATAGGTATCCAGCCGATAAAGTTTCGCCACCCGGTCAATCTCCGCCAGGTAATCATCCAGCAGTTCGAAAGTCCAGTCGGGTCCATCGCTCAGACGAATAGAATCCTTATTCATTGAGTCAATCGTAGCCATTAGCGCGCCCTCGTTGTTAACGACACTCTCTGTATGGAGCGTCTCATTTCAAGCATAGAACACGCAATTAAATCTGTACCTAAGCCATAAATTTTTCTTCGCGATTTTTCATCATATCAACGGCGTAAATAGCAAGTGTTTCGAAATATTATGCTGCGGCGAAAAGTCGCGCAGCAGGAGATGCTAAATAACAGAAACCCTTGTCATACGGCGAAGCTGTGAGGAAGCTCACCATAAAAAAGCCATATGTTGAATAATATTTTCATCTGGGTTATCAATTTGTAATCAGATGATCGTGCTTTACTCACAGGAGAGGGATATGCGAGTTGTTGTGTTAGGAAGTGGCGTGGTGGGTGTCACCAGCGCCTGGTATTTACGCCAGGCCGGGCATGACGTCACGGTGATTGATCGCCAGCCGGGTCCCGCGCAGGAAACCAGCGCCGGTAACGCCGGGCAGATCTCACCAGGCTACGCTGCGCCCTGGGCGGCGCCAGGTGTGCCGTTAAAAGCCATTAAATGGATGTTCCAGCGCCATGCGCCGCTCGCAATCAGCCTCGACGGCACCTCATCGCAACTGAAATGGATGTGGCAGATGCTGCGCAACTGCGACACGCGCCACTATATGGAAAATAAAGGCCGCATGGTGCGTCTGGCGGAATACAGCCGTGATTGCCTGAAACTGCTGCGCGAAACTACCGGTATTCAGTATGAAGGGCGGCAAGGCGGTACATTGCAGCTGTTTCGCACCGCCGAGCAGTACGAAAACGCCACGCGTGATATTGCCGTATTACAGGATGCCGGCGTGCCTTATCAGCTGCTGGAGTCTGCGCGGCTGGCGGAAGTCGAACCCGCGCTGGCGGAAGTTGCACACAAACTGACCGGCGGTTTGCGTCTGCCAAATGATGAAACCGGCGACTGTCAGCTTTTCACCCAGCAACTGGCGCAAATGGCGGCGCAGGCGGGCGTGGAGTTTCGTTTTAACACCCCGGTGGATCGCCTGCTGTACGAAGGCGAAAACATCTACGGTGTGAAGTGCGGAGAAGAGGTGGTCAAAGCCGACGCGTACGTGATGGCATTTGGCTCGTGGTCTACCGGCTTACTGAAAAACATCGTCGATATCCCGGTATACCCGCTGAAAGGTTATTCATTAACGATCCCGATTGCCGAAGAAGACGGCGCACCGGTTTCAACGATCCTGGATGAAACCTACAAAATTGCCATTACCCGCTTTGATCAGCGTATTCGCGTCGGCGGCATGGCGGAAATCGTTGGCTTTAATACGGAACTGCTGAAACCACGCCGCGAAACGCTGGAGATGGTGGTGCGCGATCTCTTCCCGCGTGGCGGATTTGTCGAGCAAGCAACTTTCTGGACCGGCCTGCGCCCCATGACACCAGACGGTACGCCCGTTGTCGGACGCACGCCGTATAAAAACCTGTGGCTGAACACCGGGCACGGTACCCTTGGCTGGACGATGGCTTGCGGTTCCGGCCAGCTGTTAAGCGACCTGATGTCCGGCAGTACTCCTGCGATTGCTGCTGATGATTTAAGCGTGGCGCGTTATTCGCCTGGCTTTACCCCTGTGCGCGCGCACCATTTACACGGTGCTCATAACTGATTCGAAGAAGGAATAGGAATGTCTCGTCCGGTTCTCGCCACGCTTGATTTAACGGCGCTGAGCAATAATTTACAGGTTATGCGCCGCGCGGCACCTGCCGCAAAAGTCTGGTCGGTTGTAAAGGCGAACGCCTATGGTCACGGTCTGGATCGCATCTGGCGCGCGCTCAACAGCACAGATGGCTTCGCGATGCTCAATCTTGAAGAAGCCATTTTGCTACGCGAACGCGGCTGGAAAGGGCCGATTCTGATGCTGGAAGGGTTTTTCCATGCCGACGAACTGCCGCTGTTTGATAAATATCGCCTGACGACCAGCCTGCACAGCAACTGGCAGATCAAAGCCTTGCAGGACGCGCGTCTGCAAGCGCCGCTCGACGTTTATCTGAAGATCAACAGCGGGATGAATCGTCTCGGCTTTATGCCTGAACGCGTGCACACCGTGTACCAGCAACTCAATGCCTTAACCAATGTGGCAACCGTGACGCTGATGTCCCATTTTGCTGAAGCGGAGCGGGCAGACGGTATCGCCGCGCCGCTGGCGCGTATTGAGCAGGCGGCGGAAGGCATTAACGCGCCGCGCTCACTGGCTAACTCCGCCGCCACGTTGTGGCATCCGGAAACGCACTATGACTGGGTGCGCCCCGGCGTGGTGCTGTATGGCGCTTCGCCATCGGGCGCGTGGCAGGATGTCGCCAACAGCGGGATCCGCCCGGTAATGACGCTGAGCAGTGAGATCATTGCCGTGCAGACGCTGAAAGCCGGTGAAACGGTGGGCTACGGTTGTCGTTACCGCGCGCAGAGCGAGCAGCGTATCGGTGTTGTCGCCTGCGGGTATGCCGACGGCTATCCGCGCATCGCGCCTTCCGGCACGCCAGTGCTGGTGGATGGCATTCGTACCGGCATTGTTGGCGCGATCTCAATGGATATGCTGACGGTGGATTTAACCCCGTGCCCGCAGGCCGGGATTGGTACGCCGGTTGAGCTATGGGGTAACGAGATAAAAATCGATGAAGTGGCGGCGGCGGCCGGAACAGTAGGGTACGAATTGATGTGCGCCCTGGCGCCGCGCGTGCCTGTTGTGACGGTGTAACTTAACGCGAGGCGGTTATTCCGCCTCGTCTTCCGCCACGCGAACGCCGACTTTCAGTACCGCATTATCGGCTTTTTCCGCCACCGTCCAGATCATCCCGGCGAACTCTACCTGATCCCCCACGACCGGCGCGGCACCCAGCAGTTGCTGCACAATATCGCCCAGCGTTTGCTGGCTTTCACGATACTCCAGCCCCTCTTCCAGACCGTAAATCAGCGCCACATCGGCAAATTTAGCATCCGCTTCAAGAATAAAATCACCGAAGAAGCGCTGATCCAGCGCCACCGGCGGAGACTGGCTAAACAGTTTCCCGAGCGCGGGGAGATCGCTTTCGCGACCAATCACGCATAACACATCGCCTTCACGCAGCCGGGTACTGCCGGTCGGGTGCAGAAGGCTGTTGTCACGAAACAGTGCGGCAATACGCGTATCCGCAGGCATGTGTAAATCACGCAGCGCAGCCCCCACGCACCATTTATCCGCACTGAGTTGATAAACAAACTGCTCAAACGGATTGTCCGGGTGAATATCCAGACCGACGCGGGAGACCGGCCAGCCAACCGGTGGCACGACAACTTTGGCTTTTTTCGCCGCCCACGAGAGCGACGTTCCCTGAAAAAGCAGCGAGATTAACACCACGAAGAAGGCGACATTAAAGAACAGGCGCGCGTGATCAAGCCCGGCCATCATCGGGAAGGTGGCGAGAATAATCGGCACCGCGCCGCGCAACCCCACCCAACTGATAAAAATGCGTTCGCGCAGGTTAAAACCGCGAAACGGTAACAGGCTGGCAAACACGGACAGAGGACGAGCAACAAAAATCATCCACGCCGAGAGGATGAGTGCGGAAACCGCAATCGGCAACAGATCAGACGGTGTGACTAACAGACCCAGCACTAGGAACATGGCGATTTGTGCCAGCCAGGCCAGGCCATCGAAATTTTGCAGGATACCGTAACGGTTGCGGATAGGGCGGTTGCCCAGCACAAAACCACACAGATAGACCGCCAGAATGCCGCTCCCGTGCAGGGCTGTGGTTAAGGCGAAAACCAGAATCCCGCCGCTCAGTGCCAGCAGCGGATAAAGGCCCGGCGGCAGAGAGATGCGGTTAATCATCTGCTGCAACAGATAGCCGCCCAGGCCGCCGAGCAGAATACCGAGGCCAAACTCCCGCACAATATGCACGAGGAACATGATGTCGATGTCGGCCGTGTGCTTCTGGATCATCTCAATCAGCGTGATGGTAAGAAACACCGCCATCGGATCGTTGCTGCCGGATTCGATTTCAAGGGTAGAACCGACACGCTCGTTCAGCCCTTTACCGCCGAGCAGCGAGAACACCGCGGCGGCATCGGTGGAGCCAACAATCGCGCCGATCAAAAAGCCTTCCATAATGTTGAGCTTGAACAGCCAGGCGGCCATCATCCCGGTTAAACCGGAAGTGACCAGCACACCAATAGTCGCCAGGGAAAGCGCGGGGCCAAGCGCGACGCGAAACGAGCTGGCGCGGGTACGCATGCCGCCATCGAGTAAAATGATCGCCAGCGCGAGGTTACTGACCATGTAAGCAAAAGGGTAGTTATCGAACGGAATACCGCCGATACCGTCAACACCGGCCAACATACCGATTGCCAGAAAGATAACCAGAATGGGAATACCAAGGCGGGAGGAGAAAGAACTTAATAAAATACTGCAGGTTACAAGAACTGAACCCAGAATAAACAGACTGATTATCGCCTCAGCGTCCAATGGTGTGCTTCTCCTTAATCCTCACCGTGGGGGATCCCGGGCGGCAGTAACCGGCCGGGTTGATTAGTGCGTCATATAATAACGGCAGAAACAAGGCTTTAATAAGAGCATAAAGCGCTTTTTTTACCTCAAGATCGTGGGATGACCCGTTAAGGTCAGTTGCGTCTTTTCAGCATGTTGCAACCGGGCATGCGCACCGAGCGGCAGTGTGACGGTCTGCGGTTCATGACCAAACGCCAGCCCGCTGACCACCGGGATCGTCAATTGCGCGCGCAGATAGTCGATCATCTTATTAAGATTGTAGCCCGCATCGTAGTCGTTGGGTTGCGCCAGCGAGAAACTGCCGAGGATCAGCGCCCGCTGCTGCGCCAGAATACCTGAGTGCAACAGCTGCAACAGCATGCGTTCCACGCGGTAGGGATGTTCATTAATGTCTTCCACCACCAGAATGCCGCCGGGTATGGACGGCAGCCAGGGCGTACCAATCAGCGAGGTTAACATCGCCAGGTTTCCACCCCACACCGTGCCTGCCACGTCACATTGCGGGCCTTCACCGTCCCACTCAATGGTAAAGGTTTCATTGCTGATGGCGCGCCAGAAGTGCTCTGCCGTAAAGGTGTCCAGCGTTTCGGCACCGAAATTACCCGCCAGCATTGGCCCGCTAAACGTGATGACTTTTCCGTATGCCAGCAACCCCAGTTGAATGGCGGTGAAATCGCTATGGCCGCAGATCAGCAACGGTTGATGCTGCTGGCGCGCCACCAGCGCCTGCCAGTCAATATCCGCGAGCAGACGGCTGACGCCGTACCCCCCGCGCACCGGCATCACGATAATGTTGTCGCCCGGCAATTGCGCCAGTGCGTTGATATCCGCCAGGCGCTCTTCGTCATGTCCTGCGAAACGCTCATGACGGCGGGTGATGACGTGCTGATTGTTAACCTGATGGCCTTGCGAAGTGAGACGTTCGACGCCAAGCGCTGCGGCGTGCTGGTTAATGCAATAGCCGGAAGGGGCAATCAGATGGAAGGTGGACATGGCAATTCCTTGCTGACATCTATAGGGAAACAGTTATCATGCCGCTAACCTGTGTCGTTGTCATCCGTAGCCGATGACACTTATAGAAGGATTAGCTTGCGTGAAATTGAGATGGTTTGCTTTTTTAGTGGTACTGCTCGCCGGATGTAGTTCAAAACAGGATTATCGTAACCCGGACTGGAACCCGGAAGTGCCGGTAAAACGCGCAATGCAGTGGATGCCCATCACCGAAAAAGCCGGTGCAGCCTGGGGCGTCAGCCCGCAATTGATCACCGCGATGATCGCCGTGGAATCCGGCGGTAACCCGAATCTGGTCAGCAAATCCAACGCCGTTGGCCTGATGCAGCTTAAAGCCTCCACCGCCGGGCGCGAAGTTTACCGTCATATGGGCTGGAGCGGGCAACCGTCCACCAGCGAACTCAAAAACCCGGAGCGCAACATCTCCATGGGGGCGGCTTATTTGAGTATTCTTGAGCACGGGGCGCTGGCAGGCATCCGCGATCCGAAAGTGATGCAGTACGCGCTGGTGGTCTCGTATGTGAATGGCGCAGGCGCGCTACTGCGGACTTTCTCGTCCGACAGAAGCGAAGCCATTGAAGAGATAAACGAGTTAAGCGCAGACGCGTTTATGAAGCATGTGGCGGAAAACCACCCCGCGCCGCAGGCGCCGCGCTATATCTGGAAAGTGCAAAAAGCGATGGATGCGATGTAATTAGCGTACCCGGCTGGCGCGTTCGCGCGCCTCGCGCTCCAGGGCAAAAATAATGCGCTGGAGCTCGCGTTCCACGCCCGGGCTGACATTCAAAAAGCGAAAACTCAGACGCGGCGTGACAATGGTTTCATTCTTGCCATCAACGACTTTACGCTCGCCAATCGCGATCAGCTGCGCGTCAAAATAGAACTGCCCCCACGACGCCATATCCAGTTCCACTTTGGAAAAACGCATGCCCGGTTGCAACGCGGCAGGCGCTTCGCCATCCAGCAGCGCGCCCATGCCGCCTAATGACAGGTCGAACAGACGAAAGCGAATCTCGCTTTTATCCGGCATAAATGCCTTACAAAAATAGGCCGGGTGGAGCGGGGCGCTGATGCGAAAATATTCACGGCGCTGAATAAACCACAGCGTTTCCGGAAGCGGAGTAATAAAAGCAGGTAAAGCCTGAAAATCGCCTGCAGAAAGCTTTGTCAGTGTGAATTCGACTTTGGCGCCATGTGTTTCAGCGGTCACGGTAACCTTTCCCGCACGCTGTACTGCGTTGTTCTCGTACTCCTGGCTGCCAAAATCCATGACCAGCTCTTCTGGATTCACTTCCAGTATCTTGCTGATGAACTGACCGCTGCCCCAGGTGATGCAAACGGGCACCTGGTTCTTTTGCAGGTCGCGTAAAACGCCCAGCACGGCCAGAGGATTTTGTTTCAGGAACTGCTCACTGTAATTGCTCACGCCGAATGGCTCCTTGATGGCTGACACACCTTCGTTGCTTTATCGGCATTCCCGGCAAGAACTTAATACAAATAACGTAATTATTTTCGTAATCCGTTTGAATTAAGTCTGTGAGATGAAAATGTTTTATCACCGACATCTATACTGTAGCTAACGCGTCGCCGAAGTGGTATGTGCGCGTCAACAAGACTAACAGAAGGAGAGAGAAACATGGGCATTCTCGCGTGGATCGTTTTTGGCCTGATTGCTGGCGTTATTGCTAAGTTGATTATGCCAGGACGGGATGGAGGCGGTTTCATTCTGACTTGTATACTTGGGATCGTCGGGGCCGTTGTCGGCGGCTGGCTCGCGACACAATTTGGTTATGGCGGAGATATTACCGGCTTCAACTGGCACAGTTTCCTGATCGCGGTGCTGGGTTCGATTGTCGTGCTGGCCATTTTCCGGTTGTTCAGACGGAATTAACCGCCAGTTCATCCGTTTTTTGAGACAAAAAAGCCGCAACATGATTGTTGCGGCTTTTTACTGTGCGCGTTACTGCGCGACGGCTTGCTGCTGTTTTTGTGGCTGAGTCGTTGGTTCAACCTTCGCGGCAGCCTGCTGTGCGGGCTGCGTTTGCGGTACGCTGTCGCACGGTTTCTCTTTCGGGCAGATCAGATCGAGCATTTTCAGCGTCACACCGTTGGTCCAGCCGAAACCGTCCTGCAGCGGATATTCGCCACCGCCGCCACCGGTGCCGGTGGTACTGACATCATATTTCTCGACCAGTTTTTTCTCACGATCGTAAGTGTGCTGCACATTAGTCAGAAAACGCCAGCTCACTTCCATTGCCAGTTTCTGCTGATCGTAATTTTGCAGGCCCGCTGTTGCCACCCATTGCAGCGGTGCCCAACCGTTCGGCGCATCCCATTGCTGACCGCTCTTCACCGTAGTGGTAGCGATACCCCCCGGCTTCAGCAACCGTTCTTTGGCCGCGCTGGCCACTTTATCGGCGCGATCTTTGGCGGCGGCATTAACAAACAACGGGTAAAGCGCTGCGGCTGTCAGCTGATTACGCACCTTCTTCGTCTTCAGATCGTAATCCGCGTACCAGCCCTCTTTTTCATTCCACAGATTGGCCTCGATACCTTTCTGACGCGCGTTCGCCAGCGCATCGTACTGACTTGCTTTCGCGCTATCGCCAGCTGCCTGATAACCACGGGCGAGCATTTTTTCCATCTTGAACATCAGCGCATTCAGATCAACCGGCACAATGCTGGTGGTACGAATGGTGCCAAGCTGATTGGGATCGTCCATCCAGCGGGAGCTAAAATCCCAGCCCGACGCGGCGGCAGAACGCAAATCGCGGTAAATCTCGGTTGCCGGACGATTGGGGTTATTTTTGGCCGTTGTTACATCATCCAGCCACGACTCCGGGCGCGGCGTATCGCGCTCGTCCCAGTAGCGGTTCAGGATGCTGCCATCGCTGAGCTTAACCACGCGCTTATTGGCCTGGCCTGGCTGCAGCGTATCTGCACCTTCCATCCAGTACTGGTACTCTTTTTCCATTTGCGGCAGCCAGGTTTTCAGCGCTTCGTCACCGTCGTGCGTGGCCAGCAATTCCACCATCAATGAGAAGAAGGGCGGCTGCGAGCGGCTCAGGTAGTAGCTGCGGTTGCCGTTAGGAATATGGCCCCACGTATCGATTTCATGGCCAAAGTTGCTGATCATGTCTTCAATCTTGTCCCAGTGGCCGCTCTCGGCGAGGCCGAGCATCGTGAAATAACTATCCCAGTAATAGACTTCGCGAAAACGTCCACCCGGCACGACATAAGGTTTTGGCAGCGGCAGCAGCGAATCCCATTTCCCTGCGCTGTCGGTGGTGCGTGTTAACACCGGCCACAGCCCGTCAATATGCTCACGCAGGTTTTGTCCTTCAGGCGGAACATACTTTTCCCCCTCTTTGGGCAACGTAAAGTTCACATCGACAAAGTGGCGTAAATCGAAACTGGTTTGCGTGCGCTGCATGCGGTAATCCGCGAGGATCATCAGCGGGTCGCCTTTCGGCACGGCATCGGCAAAGGTTTTTTGATCGGGAAAGAGCTTAGCGGTTTGCACATCGCTGAACAGCGGACCGAGCAGAACATCCGGTGGCTGCGGCGTATTTTGCGCCTCAGCGGCGAAAGAGTGGGTAGCTGTGGCGAGTAACGCGCCGCCTAACGCGATTTGCATGACCAGCAGCAGAGCGCGCGGTCGGTGTAGAACAGGTCTTGTCATCGATTATTCTCCTTAGCGGGTGCACAGCGGTGCTGCCGCAATCAACCTTGCACAAAACCATAGTCGAATCTGAAACAAATCGTGTGTCGCGTTTGGCATTTTGCACGATTCCAGACAATTTCCCCGTCTGGCTGGTAGAGCAGGGGACGGATTTTATGCTCTCGCTGCACGAATAATCAGCACCGGCTGCATACCTGTCCGTCAGGGGCTTTTTATTTATTTGCGACAGGGCCCGAAATGGGTAAATAGTGCGCTGTATCAATTTTGCTGAATGGGTTCGTTTATTGTCGATTCACAAAAATTAAGTCTGACTACACAATTTAAGGTGGGTTGAAATTTCATATGAAAGTAAAGAATGTTTCCTGCCAGGGACTGTTACACACTTGACTATCGTGCTGTGGAAATAATGTTTATTTGTTCAATATATTTTGCCTATCAAAGCCAAAATAACGCCGTTGCTTATCTTGTACGTTAATCCGCACTTTTATTCAGGTAATTTCACTACTAAATATTGTAGGGTTTATCACATTAAATTAGTTTTTAGGATTCATCCTATCTCGCATTTTAAAATATATGCTATTGCCTTGTTGTCACTAATATTGATTAATAATCAGCGATTTATGCAAAGATTGCGCACCGTTACAAAATGGGTGGGTTGGCATCTTTACGGATTATCATCTAAAGTGAAATTCTTTCTTGAGAATTGTCCTAATTTGCAAAAAAATTAAATAATAGTATTTCAACAGGTCGGAGATCATATTGAATTGAATAATCTGATCTGTAAAATTGTGTCACGATAGTCAATGAAAAGTAATATTATTGCGGCCTGTCCCTGCGACAGACTCGTGCGGTAGCTATGCCTTTTATTCATTATCTGAGCGTTTAACTGGACATGGATTTGCGTCATTTAGAGCGATTTAAATACCCTTTCCAAAACGCTCCAGGTCAACACAGTAATATATTTGCAATGGAAAAAAACGTTATGAACATGCGAATGGTATTGGCTCTTCTTTTTGTCTTTGGCGTTTCGGCTTGTAAAGCGCCACCTAAACCCGCCCCAACCGATGACACCATCGTCACCAGCGAAGTGAACGGTGTCACGCTGACACACCGCTACGCGGTTATTCCGCCGAAGGAATTCCAGCCTATCAAACAAGACTATCGCGCGCTTTACCCGGCGTCGGTGATGAGCACACCGGATTTCGGCGGCAAAGTGATTCGCCAGCTGCAAGCCGGTAAAACCTATGTGGTTCTGGGGCAGGTTGAACACTTCTGGATGGCGCTGGCCGATGAAGGTCAGGAAGAGCTGATTGGTTATGTACCGATGCGTGCCGTCGTGAAAAGCGAGCTGTACGAAAAAACCCTGCGTGATGACGCACGCAAACTGAAACGTAAAAAACAGACCTGCGTGACTGTCGATGGCAGCGGTAAGGCTTGCAAAAACGCCAACTCCGGAACGTGGATCATCAATTAATCCAGCCGTGACGAGTACCTGGTATGAATAATAATTCGGTTGTACGCCAGATTAGCCTGGTGTTTTTCTTTGTGCTGGCCACCCTGGCCAGCGGTTGTGGCTCCTCTTCACACAGCGTACCTACCAGCTATAACCTTCAGTTCAGGGCTCATCCGCAAATCAATGAGTCCGCTCCCCTTAAAGTCAGGGTGTTGCTGTTGAAATCGGACGCGACATTTATGTCCGCCGATTTCTGGTCGCTGCAAAACAACGCAGATAGCGTACTTGGCGCCAACCTGCTGAACAGTGATGAATTTTTCCTGATGCCCGGCCAGTTGTCGAAAACGCTGAGCGGTAAAAGCGCGCCCGACGCGCGTTACATCGGCGTGATGGCGGAGTATCAGGCGCTGGATGGCAAAAAATGGCGGATGTCCTTACCGCTCCCGGTGCAGGGAGAGACGCACTTCTACGAATTCTGGAAATCGTCGTCAGACGAACTGGAAGCCAACATCTTCCTCGACGTCAATGGCATCCGTGTGGTTTCCAAATAGCGCCAGTCTTAACAGGAAAACCGTATGAACAAAGCAGAAAAGGTCGTGTGGACCGAAGGTATGTTTCTGCGCCCTCATCACTTTCAGCGAGCGGAAAGCTATCTGCAACACCATATTCGCGAGTGGGGGACACTGCAGCGCCCGTATCTTTGGGGCTACCTTGATATCGAGCTCGACGATGCCATGCTGCGCCAGGGCTGTATTGCCCTGAGTTATGCCAGCGGTTTACTGCCGGATGGCACGTTCTTCTCATTCCACGATGCTCGCCAGGCGCCCACACCGCTGGCTATCCCTGACAACATCAACAATGAGCGCGTGGTGCTGGCGCTGCCTGCCCGTCGCGGCGGGCGTGATGAGGTGATCTTTAGCGAAGAGAAAGATTCGCTGGCGCGTTATGTCACCTGGGAAAGCGAAGTCGATGACGATAACGCCATGTCCGTCGGGCCGGCGGCGGTGCAGTTTGGCCGTCTGCGTCTGAAACTGATGCTGGAAAAAGATCTCTCGGCAGAGTGGACGGCGATCGGTGTCGCGCATGTCGTAGAAAAACGTAACGATAACCACGTTCGAATTGATAGCCGTTATATTCCGCCGATGCTGAATGCGGTTAACAACCCGGCGATTTACGCCATTATCAACGATCTGCAAAGTTTGCTGATGCAGCGTAGCCAGCAGATTGGCCAGCGTCTGCGCCAGCCGGGGCGTTTTAATACCTCTGAAATGGTGGAATTCACGCTGCTGGCCTTGATTAACCACCATGTCGGCCAGGTTTCCCATCTGAAAACGCTGCCGATGATCCACCCGGAAGAGTTGTGGCGCAGCTGGCTGGCGTTTGCCACCGAGCTGACCACCTGGACCGCGTCACGCTCGCCGGAAGAGACGCTGCCGGTTTACGACCATGACGATCTGGCCGGGTGTTTTGGCAAGTTACAACTGATGCTGCGCAATGGGTTGTCTCTGGTGATGGAAGAGCACGCCATCCAGTTGCCGCTCACCGAACGCACGCACGGGTTGAATATCGCCACCTTGCCGACCACCACCATGGCGCGCGAGTTTGGTTTCGTGCTGGCAGTGAAAGCCAGCGTCCCTGGCGAAATCCTGCAAACCCATTTCCCGGCCCAGATGAAAGTCGCGCCGGTCACCAAAATCCGCGACCTGGTGCAGTTGCAACTGCCGGGTATGAAGCTGCGCACCATGCCGGTCGCGCCGCCGCAAATTCCGTGGCATGCCGGTTACAACTATTTCGAACTGGAAAAGGGCGGCGAGCTGTGGAACGAAATGGAAAAATCGGGGGCTTTCGCGCTGCATCTGGCAGGTGAATTCCCGGGTCTTGATATGGAGTTTTGGGCCATCCGTAGCCCGACTGAATAATACAGCGAGCGCACAATATGCAGGAACAACAAGCCTCCGGCAGCGATGCCGCTCTGGCAGGAGCAAGTGGCAACAATCCTTTGGTCGCGGCCGCCAACCCGCTACTTAACGCGATACCGCAGATCCGCTATTCCGTTTCTCATGATGATCAAAGCGGTCTGCGCCAGCACCTGATTGATGAAATTCGCCGTTTTGAAGTGCGCTGCCAGCAATCCGGGCTGGCCTACGAAGTGATCGTCGGCGCCCGTTACTGTTTATGCACCGCGCTGGATGAAGCGGCGGCGCTCACGCCGTGGGGAAGCCGTGGCGTCTGGTCCGGTAGCGGTCTGCTGGTGACGTTCCACAACGAAACCTGGGGCGGGGAGAAATTCTTCCAGCTGCTGGCACGCTTGTCGCAAAACCCGCGCGAACATATCGCGCTGCTGGAACTGATCAACTTCTGCCTGTTACTCGGTTTTGAAGGACGTTACCGGGTGATGGACAACGGCCGCACGCAACTGGAAACCATCAAACAGCGCTTGTGGCAGATGATTCGCGGTGTGCGTGGCAACTATCCGCCGCCGCTGTCGCCGCACCCGGAAGATCAACCGGTCATGCGCAAATTGTGGCGGCCGGTTATTCCGCTGTGGGCGTGTGTCGGGCTGGCGGGATTTCTCGCCTGCCTGTTCTATATCGTGCTCAACTGGCGTCTGGGTGACAGCACCAACCCGGTGCTGGCGAAAATTTACCAAACCCAGTTGCCGGAAGCGGCCATTGAGCAGCCGGTACAAAACGTGCAGCCGGTACTTAACCTGCGCGCGTTTCTGCGCCCGGAAATTCAGGCAGGCCTGGTGGCGGTGCGCGATGAAGCCGATCGCAGCGTGGTAACACTCAAAGGCGATGGGCTGTTTGCCTCGGGATCGACGGTGGCACGCGAAAGCTATGAACCGGTTATCGATCGTGTTGCGCAGGCGATGAATAACGTCAGCGGCAAAATTCTGGTGGTGGGTTTCAGTGACAACGTGCCGATCCGCAGTGCGCGTTTCGCCTCGAACTACGAGCTGTCGCTTGAGCGCGCGCGTTCTGTGCAGTCGCTGCTGCAAAAACACCTGTCGCAACCGGCGCGTGTGAAAGCGGAAGGGCGAGGGGAGATGAACCCGATAGCGCCGAACAACTCGGCTGAAAACCGCGCCCGTAACCGCCGCGTAGAGATTACTTTGCTGGTGTCGCCGGGAAATACGGCCGCCGAGCTGAACGGATTGCCGCAAGGAAACTAAAGGATGAATATGTTGCTTTCATTGCTGACCAACCGCATTTTGTGGGGTTTCCTTGGCGTAACGGGGCTGGCCGCGGTTATCTGGATGATTGGCCCGCTGCTCTCCGTCGTGGATTCCCGCCCGCTTGAGTCTGAGCAAAACCGCATGATCACCATTGCGGTGATGTACCTGATTTGGGTTCACAGCCACATTGTGCCGCGTCTTTACAACGCCTGGCTCAACCGCAAGCTGATGGACAACCTGAAAAGCGAAGAGGCAAAAGATCCGGTTGAGCGCAAACGCCTCAATAACGAAGATCAGGTGCTGAACGAGCGTTTCGAAGAAGCCGCGCAGGTACTGAAAAAAGCGCACTTCAACCAGCCAGGTCAGCGCGGACAGTGGGCGCAGCGCTTCAGCACCCAGTATCTGTATCAACTGCCATGGTATGTGATTATCGGTGCGCCGGGTTCCGGTAAAACCACTGCGCTGGTCAACTCTGGCCTGCAATTCCCCCTGGCGGATCGCTTCGGTAAAACCGCGCTGCGCGGTATTGGCGGTACGCGTAACTGTGACTGGTGGTTTACCAACGAGGCTGTGCTGCTCGATACCGCCGGGCGTTATACCACGCAGGAGAGCGAGCAGGTTCAGGATGCGAGCGAATGGCTGAAGTTTCTTGGCCTGCTGCAAAAGTATCGCCGCCGTCAGCCGATCAACGGCGTGATTGTGACGGTCAGCATTGCCGATCTGCTCACCCAGTCAGCCGAGGCATCGCGCGAACAGGCGCTTAACCTGCGCCAGCGTTTGACCGAGTTGCATGAACAACTGGGGATCCGTTTCCCGGTGTATGTGCTGGTGACCAAAGCGGACTTGCTGAAAGGTTTTCGCGCGTATTTTGCTGGCTTTGATAAAGCGCAGCGCGATCAAATCTGGGGTTTCACCTTCCCGTGGGAAAAAGCCAAACTGGCGGATTTCGACCTGCAGGGCAGTTTTATTCAGGAATTCGCGCTGCTGCAACAGCGTCTGGACGCGGCCCTGCCGGATACGCTACTGCGTGAAAGCGATGCGCAAGCCCGCGCGGAATGTTTCCTGTTCCCGCAGGAGTTCGCCGCGCTGCGTCCGCTGCTGGCAGATTACCTGAACACCATTTTTGCCCGCTCTAACTTTGAAACCGAGTTCTCCCCGCGCGGCATCTATTTTGCCAGCGGTACGCAGGAAGGCCTGCCGTTTGACCGCGTGATGGGTGAACTGAACCGCGCGCTGTCGCTGCCGCAGGGCAAATCAGGCGATAACTGGGATTCGGTCAGCAAAGAGGAACCGGTGCCGGGCGGGAAAGGGCAGAGCTTCTTTATCAAGCATCTGCTGCAAAACGTGATCTTCCAGGAAGCCGGTATCGCCGGGCAAAACCGCTGGTGGGAACTGCGCAGCCGGGCGGTGATCTGGTCCGGTTATGCGGCGCTGCTGGCGCTGCTGATTATTATCAGCGCCTTGTGGTTTACCAGCTACGGCAACAACCGTGATTATCTGGATGAAGTGCAGACCAAAGTACCGGCCCTTGACCAGCAGATCAAAGCGCTGCGTAACCGCCAGCAGGGCGATCTCTTTGCCTTGCTGCCGCTGCTTAATGGCCTCTCTGCGCTGCCGGAAAGCGAGAAGTTTGACGTCAATAACCCGCCGATCACCCGCCGTATGGGGCTCTATCGCGGTAACGATGTGGCGGACGCCTCGCAAACCCTGTACCAGAAAGCGCTGCAACAGATGCTGCTGCCGGAAGTGGCGATGCGCATCACTACCTGGTTGCGTAACGACAACGGCAGCGATGTGGAATACAGCTATGAAGCGCTGAAAGCCTATCAGATGCTGTATCAGCCGAAGCATTACGACGGTAAGTTCCTGCACTCGTGGGTGATGCTCAATCTGCAACGTAACCTGCCGCAGAACGTTACCAAAGCGCAGTTAAGCCAGCTTGAGTGGCACCTGACGCAACTGCTGGAGCCGCAAATTCAGTCGTCGCCGTATGCCAAAGACGAGGCGCTGATTAGCCGCGAACAGGCGTTAATTAACCAGCAACCGCTCTCCACCCGCGTTTACGGACGGCTGAAACGCCTGCTGGAGCGCGATGAAAACCTGAAGCAGGTTTCGCTGGCGTCGCTTGGCGGCCCGCAGAGTGAACTGGTTTTTTCCCGCAAAAGCGGTAAGCCGGTCGGTGAAGGGCTGCCGGGGTTGTATACCCCGGATGGGTACTGGAACAGTTTCAATGCGCAAATCGCGCCGGTCACCGCCTCGCTGCATGAAGATGATGTCTGGGTGCTTGGCTCCACCACGCAAGCGGAAGACAAACAGCAAACCGATAACGCGGTGCGCCAGTTGTATGCACGGGATTTTATCGCCATCTGGGATAACTTCTTAAGTGACATTCAGCTTAATAACAGCGCGGATCTGAACCAGCGCATCAATACCGCGCGTCTGCTTTCCGGAAACAACTCACCGCTGCGCCGGCTGGTTATCAATCTCAGCCAGCAGTTGAAACTCAGCCGTGATGACGTGGCGGATGGTAAAGAGAAAGCGCCGGAGAGCAGCAACCGTGGTACGCAGATGCTCGAAACGCTGTTCAGCAACCATGACGGCGCGTCAGCGACGGCAAACGCCGCCGCCAGCCAGACGCCGGAACAGCGTGTCACCGAACATTTCGCGCCGATCATCGAACTGGCGCAGCCGCTGGAAAAGGGCGGCAAGACCATTGTGTTTGATGATTTTCTCAAACAGGTTGATGAGCTATATCGTTACCTGACTGCCGTGCAGGATGCCGCCAACAGCGGTATGCCACCGCCGGGCGGCGAAGCAATCAGCCGTTTGCAGGCCAGTGCCGGGCGTTTACCTGGCGGGCTGCAAACCATGTTCAGCAACATGGCGGTTGGCGCGAGCAGTGATACCCAGCGCCGGGATATGGAAAACGTGCGCAAGCGCATCAGCGTGGAAGTGGGCAGCTTTTGCCGCCAGGCGATTGCCGGACGCTACCCGTTAGTGCGTTCCGCCAGCAGCGAAGTTACCCCCGACGATCTGGCACGCATGTTTGCCCCTGGTACTGGCCTGATGGATGTCTTTTTTCGCGACAACCTGACCAACAAAGTCGATACCACTCAGGCGACATGGCGTTTTATGCCGGGCATCGATGGCAAAACCCTGCCGGGCAGCGAAGGGGTGCTGGTGCCGTTTCAGCAAGCGCAATCGATTCGTGACGCGTTCTTTGCCAACGGCAGCGCAACACCGTCGTTTCGCACCACGGTGCGTACGGTGCGCATGGATAACACCATCCTGAATATGACGCTGGATGTAGACGGACAAATCCTTCGCTACAGCCACGGCCCGCAGGCGGTGCAAATCGTTAGCTGGCCGGGTTCCGGCGGCACCAACCAGGTGCGGATGCAGTTAGGGCTGGCCAACGGTACAACCGCTACGCTGGTGACCAACGGCGCCTGGGCGCTGAACCGCTTTTTCGATAAAGCGCGCGTCAGCCCCGGCAGCAGTAGCCTGAGCCGCCAGGCGACATTCACGGTTGACGGACATCAGGTGACGCTGGAATTCGCGCCGAACAGCATCCGCAACCCGTTCCAGCTTCCACGTTTCGCATGTCCTTGAACTGCAAAGGAACGCCTAATGACTACGACTTCTGCAATTAGCTGGTATGGCAAACTGCCCAGTGCGGGCGATTTTTTACAACGCCGCTTTCCTGATGCGCTTCAGCGTCAGTGGTCCCACTGGTTTCAGGTGGGGCTGATGAACTGGCAGAAAGAAGAACAGCGTACAAACGACCGGCAGTTCAGCAATGCGCCGATCTGGAATTTTGTTGTGCCGCCGATGCTCGGCGGGCAGCAGGTGCAAATGGGGTGTCTGCTGCCAGGGCGCGACAGCGTTGGTCGTCAGTATCCACTGTGTGCGTTGATGGCGATCAACCCGCTGGAGTGGTCGCCACGCCATTTAGCGAAGGCGGGCGACTGGTATGAACAACTCGGGCGCACCATGCTGCATGCCGTGCGCAATGGGTTTTCACCCGAACAGCTCGACCAAGCGCTGCTCTCCATTCCACCCGTACAACTGGTGGAGCCGGAAACGCGCTCGGAAATTCTGGATGTGATTGGTTATGACGGCGACGGCGAATCCACCATCGGCTGGCGACAGGCCGCCGAATGTTTTGATCCGCTGCGCCAGATCAGTTTCTGGTGGACCAACCGCAGCGATGGCTACCCGCTCTACACCCATGTGCACAGCGGCAATTTTACCGGCCAGTTATTCACGCTGTTGTTTGAGCCGGCGGGTGGCGCAAGACCCGGTCGCCATGGCCTCTACCCACCGATGTTTGAAGAATAAGCAGGTTGCGGATGACTATAGAATCGTTACTCGCTCCGGTCAGCCCGGAGCAGCCTTGCGGTGAGAATCTGGAGTACGACGCCGATTTCCAGGCGATGGAGCAGGCGAGCCTCGGCAAAGCCGAGCAGCAGTTTGGCAGCACCATTATTCCCGCCGAACCGGCAGACTGGACGCGGGTGGAAAAACTGGCCACCGGGCTGCTGGCGCGCACCAAAGATATCCGCGTGATGATGGCGTTAACCCATGCGTGGACTCGACGTCGCGGGCTTGAAGGCTATGCTGATGGTTTAATGCTGTTAGGTCAGGCGCTGGCGCTGTACTGGGATCAACTCTGGCCTTCGCTGACTGACGGCGGTGAATTCGACCCGTTTTATCGCATTAATGCGCTGGCGGGGTTAAGCGATAAATCTTCGCTGACCACCACGCTGCGCCAGTCGACGCTGCTGCGCAGCAACGGTGATGAGCTAAACGTGCGCGACGCGCAGGCGTTGCTTGACGGCAGCAAAACGGAATGTGCAGGCTATCCTGGCGGTCGGGTGCGTCTGATTGATGAACTCACGCGCGGCGGTCAGCCTGGCATTGAGGCTATCTGCCAAATCGAAGGGCGTCTGCAAACGATCCGTACATGGTTGCTCGAACAACTGGGCGAAAGCGGGGTGCCGGAAATGGAACAGTTACTCAAAACGGTCGGGTTAATCGCCGGCGTCAGCCGCGCTAACCGCACGGAAGAGCAACAGGCGACAGAACAAACGGCACCTGCGGATAGCGCACCGCAACCGGTTGTCGCGACACCGCTTGCGGCGCATACCGACTGGCGAACCGCACAGGTCACCACGCGTGCCGATGCGCAACTGATGCTGGAAAAAGTGAAGCAGTATTTCACCCAGCACGAGCCGAGCCACCCCGCGCCGTTGATGATTGACCGCGTACAGCGGCTAATCGAACTGGACTTTATGGAGATTATTCGCGATCTGGCGCCCGATGGCGTGAATCAACTGCAAAACATCTTTGGGCGTCAGGACTGACGCGTACCGAGTTATGACGGCAGGCGCGTTGCCGGTCGTCAAACCTTCACCGCGCATATTCGATGGAGAACATCATGGCAATAAGTAACAGTGGTCAGAAATTTATCGCCCGCAACCGTGCCCCCCGCGTTCAGATTGAGTACGACGTGGAAGTGTACGGCGCGGAGCGCAAAATCCAGCTTCCGTTTGTGATGGGCGTAATGGCGGATCTGGTAGGGAAACCGGTGGAGAACTTACCTTCTATTGAGGATCGTAAATTCCTCGAAATCGACGTCGACAACTTCGACGAACGCATGAAAGCGCTGAAACCGCGCGTGGCGTTCAACGTCGACAACACCCTGACCGGCGAAGGCCGTCTGAACGTCGATTTAACTTTCGACAGCATGGATGACTTCCTGCCGGACGCGGTGGCGCGCAAAGTTGAGCCGCTGAACAAGCTGCTGGAAGCGCGTACTCAGCTCTCCAACCTGCTGACCTACATGGACGGCAAAAACGGCGCGGAAGAGTTGATTGCCAAAGTGTTGCAGGATCCAACCCTGCTGAAATCGCTCAGCCAGTTACCGAACAGTGAAGACAGTGCGCAAGGTAAAGAGGAGTAAACCATGAGCAACCCTTCTCAACAGCAAGAACTGCAGCAGGGCGCACAGGCCTTCAGCCAGGATGAATTCAGCGCGCTGCTCAGCAAAGAGTTCCGTCCGAAAACGGATCAGGCGCGTTCAGCGGTAGAAAGCGCGGTGAAAACGCTGGCGCAACAGGCGCTGGAAAACACCGTCACCTTCTCCAGCGATACCTATCGCACCATTCAGAACCTGATTGCCGGGATTGATGAAAAGCTGTCGCAGCAGATTAACCAGATCATCCACCACGAAGATTTCCAGAAACTGGAAAGCGCGTGGCGCGGTCTGAGCCATCTGGTGAACAACACCGAAACCGACGAGATGCTGAAAATTCGCTTTATGAGCATCTCCAAGCAGGAACTGGGCCGTAACCTGAAACGCTACAAAGGCGTGGGCTGGGACCAGAGCCCGCTGTTCAAAAAAATCTATGAAGAAGAGTATGGCCAGTTCGGCGGCGAACCGTTTGGCTGCCTGGTTGGCGACTACTACTTCGACCACAGCCCGCAGGATGTCGAACTGCTGGGCGAAATGGCGCGCATCGGCGCGGCGGCACACTGCCCGTTCATTACCGGTACTGCACCAAGCGTGATGCAGATGGAGTCCTGGCAGGAGCTGGCGAACCCGCGCGATCTGACAAAAATCTTCCAGAACACCGAATATGCCGCCTGGCGTTCACTGCGTGAATCTGAAGATGCCCGTTACCTTGGCCTGGTCATGCCGCGCTTCCTGTCGCGTCTGCCGTACGGTATCCGCACCAACCCGGTTGACAGCTTCGATTTCGAAGAAGAGACCGATGGCGCGAACCACAACAACTATTCGTGGGCGAACGCGGCCTACGCGATGGCGACCAACATCAACCGTTCCTTCAAAGAGTACGGCTGGTGTACCTCGATTCGCGGTGTGGAATCCGGTGGTGCGGTAGAAAACCTGCCATGCCATACCTTCCCGAGCGATGACGGCGGCGTGGACATGAAGTGCCCGACCGAGATCGCCATCAGCGACCGTCGCGAAGCAGAACTGGCGAAAAACGGCTTTATGCCGCTTATCCACCGTAAAAACTCCGACTTCGCCGCCTTTATTGGCGCACAGTCGCTGCAAAAACCGATGGAGTACCACGACGCCGACGCGACCGCTAACGCACGTCTCGCCTCGCGTCTGCCGTATCTGTTCGCCTGCTGCCGTTTTGCGCACTACCTGAAGTGCATTGTGCGCGACAAAATCGGCTCATTCCGCGAGCGTGACGAAATGGAACGCTGGCTGAACGACTGGGTGATGAACTACGTCGACGGCGACCCGGCGAACTCCTCGCAGGAAACCAAAGCGCGTAAACCGCTGGCTGCGGCAGAAGTGCAGGTGCAGGAAATCGAAGATAACCCTGGTTACTACGCGGCGAAATTCTTCCTGCGTCCGCACTACCAGCTGGAAGGTCTGACCGTTTCTCTGCGTCTGGTATCCAAACTGCCGTCGCTGAAAACCAAAGAGGCGTAAGCCAGACAGGCCGCAAGCTTTAGAGGTTTGCGGCCCTGGAAACATTTTCGCAAACAGAAGGATATGTGATGAAAATGCGTATTGGACTTGCGGGCTTTTTGGTCATGTTCTCCACAATGATAAGTGCGGAGACGAAGACCTATTCATACCCACAAGCGTCTCCGTTACCCGAAGATTCTGTTTTAAATCTTATGCGGGATCCTGCTTTGCTAAATGGCTTCGATGTAAATATGAGCGCCCAACGTTTTGCTGACGCCTGGTTCTCTAAAACGAATGAGCGTGAGCGGATTAAAGCAGATATGTATCTGTTAGGCGTACTTGATACGACAGAAGGAAAAACATGGTGCGGTTATAACCGTCTTCTGCCGTCATCTATTCATGAAAATTTATATTCCTACTTTGAAAATCTAACGGCGGAAAAAGGAAAACTGCGTGCATCCAAAGTAATAAGCGATGCGATGACAGAGTTGATGCCATGCAAAAAGGGGAACAATAAATGAGGCCATTATACGAGCAGTTAAAACGTTACCATCGTTCCTCTCTGAAGTATCAGCCTGGCTTTTTATCACCGGAAGAACTATTTAAAGAGATTGGCTATGACTATCAGGCACTTAAAGCAAGTAATCCGAATTATGAGAATACTTGTGGTGTACGAATGAGTTTAGCCTTGCTTAAAAATAATATTGATTTTACTGGCCGATTTATTATTAAAGACGGCCCTTGTAAAGGTAAAAAGATAGAACCAGGCGCGAAGCTTCTTGCCGATCAACTTTATAAAGACAGCGTGTTTGGAAAAGCTGAAGTCTACACTGATATTCACGAAGCGGGCAGAAAATTGCGTAACCGTAAAGGTGTCGTTTATTTTCACAGAATCGCAGGTTATGGAGGCGGTCATATCGACCTGCTTGAACCACTGAGTAATAATATGTTTCAGTGCAACAGTGGATGCCATACCGACTCCAAAGAAGTGTGGTTCTGGGAATTAAAGTAGCCCATGCGTAATTAATTAAATGATTTAATTTCTACCCGCCTGGGTAGAAAAGGAACTTCTGGAAAGAAATATATCTTTCCAGGATGTAAAGAGGCAGAGGTAAAATATGGACGGTTTTATTCGGCCCCATGCTTACCCGTTTGCCATATAAGCGCTTTTTCGAAAGCAATATTTATCATTAACGAAGAGTAAATATTATGGCTATTGATATGTTTCTGAAGGTCGATGGAGTTACGGGTGAATCTAAAGACTCTAACCACACCGGCTGGACTGATATCACATCTTTTTCCTGGGGTGCTTCACAACCTGGGAACATGAGCGTTGGCGGTGGCGGCGGTGCCGGTAAAGTCAATTTTAATGACCTGCATGTTAACGCACTCATTGATAAATCCACGACGGCTATCCTGAAACATTGCGCCAGCGGCAAACACTTGACCAAAGTTGAGCTGTCTGTCTGCAAAGCAGGCGGCCAGCAGGTTGAGTATGCGCGCATCACGCTGGAAGATGTGCTGGTGACTTCCGTTCAGTACACCGGTGCTGACAACGGCGACACCGTAGGTGTGACCTATGCATTCCAGGCTGCGAAAGTGAAACAGCAGTACTGGGAGCAGTCCTCCTCCGGCGGTAAAGGTGCTGAAACCACCGCTGGCTGGAACATCAAAGAAAACAAAGAAGCGTAATCGCTGTGGTGAGCCCGCAAGGGCTCACCTTGTTTTTTTTCTGGCAAATGACGATTTAATTATTAATTTTTTCTCTCTTTTTTATATCGGGTTAGTCGCGTTATCCCCAACAAAATAATTTGCTACTCAAACGCAGCCGCTTTTATGAAAGCTGTTTCTTTTGAGTGCGTATAAAAATTAAAGAATGATTTGAGGATGAACGAATGAGTGTTATGCGCAAGGGTGATCGTGGTACGAATGTTAAAGAGCTACAGCAGCTGCTGAATAAATCGGGAGCGAAAGTCGGTGAAGATGGTATTTTCGGCTTAAAAACCGAAATGGCTGTCAAACAATTCCAGGCGAAACAGAATTTACACGTCGATGGAATTGTCGGGCGACGCACCCTTGCTGCACTGGGAAAACCGGTCACCACCCGCGCGCCACAGCCGCCGATTTCCGGCAGCGCCGGGCGACAGGCTGTCGGTGCGATGGATATCTCCGCCAGTGGCATGACATTTATTTTTCATCGCGAAGCCTGGGCAAACAAAAGTTGTTACCTGCACTGGCCAGGCGGCGCAAGCGGCGTGACGCTCGGGCCGGGCTACGACATGAAAGAGCGCTCAGAGCAATCTATCAAAGCGAAAATGATTGAAATCGGCATTGATGCGATAACCGCGGAAAAAATCAGTAAAGCCGCCAGATTGCATGATGACCAGGCCAGCCAGTTTGTCGCCGATAACGCGAAACTGGTGCGTCTTACCGCCGATCAGGAGACAAATTTACTGCGTGCCACCGTTCCGCCGTACGTTAACGCGGTGAGAAATGGTATTTTTGTGCCGCTGAAGCAGTATGAATTCGACGCGCTGGTCTCCTTTGCGTATAACCCTGGTGGGCGGCTGAACAACGTGTTTGGTTTTATCAATCGCGGGCAGATCTCTGATGCGATGACGGAAATTAAACGCGCGAATACCAGTAAACACAAAGTTATGAAGGGTTTGATTAATCGTCGTAATTTTGAAGTGAATCTTTTCTTAAACGGCGACTACGGGACAAATTGATCCATGACGACTCACACTAAACAGATCGTAGCGGCAACCATGACTTGCCTGGCGTTGTTCTCTTCGGCGGTGCAGGCGGGCAATTCACCGGTACAGGGCGAGTGGCAGGTTGAGAAAGCGTTTATTAATACCGAAACAGAACGCACCCTGAACTATCAGTTCAATGATGATCGCCTTGTCGGGCGCTTTCTGAGCGTGACACCGCAAGGCATCAGCACTACGCTGCCGGGCGGCTCGAATTGCCAGTCACCCGCGATGAAAGAAAGCAGCAGCACGCTGGATGCCTGGGTTGCTGCCACGCAGTCCATCCCGGAGAAAGACGC
Organism: Kosakonia sp. AG348; assembly: GCF_003337365.1. Lineage (NCBI taxonomy): Bacteria > Pseudomonadati > Pseudomonadota > Gammaproteobacteria > Enterobacterales > Enterobacteriaceae > Kosakonia > Kosakonia sp. AG348. The sequence continues at coordinate 179,610 of NZ_QPJR01000004.1, read as the reverse complement.
GGCGAAAACCTATGAGCTGGGATTAGACGGGAGCGCGAAAACGCAGGTCGAGAACATTACCTGCGCATCCGGTCACTTTGCCAACGGTGATGCGGGCAGCGATGCCAGCCTGGCGTTCGTCAACCAGCGCTTACTGCTGAACTGGACGGATGGCACCATCCTTTTGCTCAAGCCGGTGGATAAAAACAGCAAACCGCAGGCATCGTTTGATTGTGCAAAAGCCGCTTCCGCGCCGGAAAAAGCGATTTGCGGCGATCGCGAGCTGGCGGCACTGGATAACAGCGTTGCCCGTTCGTACAAAGCGTTTCGTAAAGAAGCCGCCTCGCTTGGCAATAACGATCTGGAAAACAAACTGCAATCGCAACAGAAAGCCTGGCTAAGCCAGCGCAATAGCTGCAATGGCGATGTGCAATGCCTGAAAAAATCGATGAACGATCGTCTGGAAACGCTGGCGCACAGCCTGGATGGGGTCTGAGTCGTGTCATAAGGGGATGGCGGGCTGCCATCCCTGCTAAGCAGTAAGACGTTGTCGGTATTGCATGTACGCCACTGGATGAGATGGCAGGGAAAAACATGACAGGAAGCATCATTCGGTTCACCCCGGCGCGCGTAAAGTGTGTCGCCTTAGCCGCACTGGTTTCGTTGAGTCACTGCGCTGCCAGCGCAGCAGAAGCGCCAGCCTCTATTTCGGGGCCCTGGCGTATTATTGCCAATTCAACGGATACGCAAGCCACCATCTCCTTCTATACGAAAGTCAACGATCCCAGCTATGTTGGCCGCGTGGTTCGTTTTGATAACCACGCGGTAAGTGGCGACGCGGCGCTGAACATTGATTGCCAGCAACCCGCATACCTTCAGCAATCGCCGATGACGCTTAATGAAGCGATAGTAAAAACCTCCGGCGAGCGCCGTTTTCCGCCCAAAATTCCTGTTGCAGAAGATTTCGGTTTGAACGGGCAAGGCATGCAGAAAATCACCCCAATTGTGTTGCAATGCCAGCAAGGGCACCTGGGGCCGGATGGCGAATCCATTGGTAACTGGGTAGCGTTGTTATCTGCCGATAAGCTGCTGATGTACGGGAATGACAACAGCTATTTTGTGCTGAAACGCGTGACGGCTGATGAAAAAATTACGCCCCGTTTTTCCTGTAACGCTAAGCTAAGCGCCACCGAGCAAGCGATTTGTGGTGACAATGAACTGGCGGCCTGGGATCGCAGCGTGACCGATGCCTACACTATTCAGTTGCAGCAACAGCAAGAAATTGACCCGGCGGATAAAGCCACGTTGGCGGGCATGAAAGCGGCGCAGCGCGACTGGCTTAAAAAACGCAACCAGTGCCAGACAGACGCCGCCTGCTTAACAAAATCGATGCAAGAACGGACCTTTGAATTGGTCAGTAAAATCCAGTAAAACAAGAGACTTATCCGGTGGCTGCGCCGGGTTCGCGAACGTCGACCTTCTTTTCGCTTGTCTTCAAACGCAGCCGTTTTAGCTAAAGCGGCACCGTTTGAGTGCACATAACTCCAGCAGGAATACGCGATGCGATTCACTATTATTACCAGTAAACCCGGTCATCAGCCGCCACAAAGTAGCTGCGACTTTTATCCCCCGGGCGGCACCATTGGCCGCGGCACGGACAACAATCTGGTGCTGCCGGACAACGACCGTTCCATTTCACGTTTGCAGGCGATTGTCCATATCGCCGGCAATGGCGAGTGCCGCGTCACCAACCGTGGCAACGTGACCCGCGTCGTACTGAATGACATCCCCCTTGAACGTGGGCGTCAGGTTGAGCTGCAGGATGGCGATATTCTTGGCATCGATGAATACCGTATTGAAGTCACCGATCTGATCCAGGATACCCGTCCTGTCACCCGTATGGCGGAAGAGATGTATCCGAAGCCAGCGCAGCCGCAGGTGGCGAAACCGGCACCTGCTCCGGCGCAGAAAAACGCGCCAGAAGGCGCACCGGCGTCCGTGCCGACGGAAATCTGGGACAGCCTGATGCAGGAGTTTTCCATCTCCGACAGCATCTCCAGCAGCCGTGCGAAACCGCAGGAAGCGCAAAATCTTAACCCGTTCGCCGCGCCGAAAGGGCCGGAGCGCAACCCGGAAGATCCGCTGTCGCTGCTCAATAACAATGAACCGCTGGTGACGCCGAAATCGCTGGCCTCGGATCAGCTGTTTAATGACGAACAGTTGTTTAAAAACGACAGCATCTTCAACGATTCCACGCCTTCTGCGCTGGTGCCGCCGGTTGAACCGACACAAAAATCGCACGCGCCGGATAGCGACGAGCTCGATCCGCTGGCGCTGTTTGGCGGTAGCGGTAGCACGAAGCAAACCCGCAGCGACGATCCGCTTGGCCTGCTGAGCGGCGCGGTGCCGCTGGCGCATGCCGATGAACTGGCGGCGCAGAAACCGGCTGAACCGCAGCCGATCATTACCGATCTCAACACGCCGGAACCGCCGCCAACCGCTCAGCCGATTATTACCGAGCTGCGCCCGGAAGATTTAAGTTCGACGCCGCTATTTGCCGACGACGCGCCGCTCTCCGCGCCGGAAGAGGTGCAGGAGCAGCAGGATTACGCTGGTATCACGCTGCCAACACCGCAGGCGGTGCAGCGCAGCGCGGCGCAAACGCCGAAAGGGCGTCTGCGTATCGATCCGGTCCAGAGCAATGGCACGAAGAGCACGCCATCAGTCAGCACCGGCGACAGCGGTGATGTGCTGAAGGGGGAGCTGCTTGATGCGCTGCTTGAAGGCATGGGACTGAGCGACATGCAGCCGGTGCCGCAGTTCGATAAAGAAAACATGCGCCAGTTCGGTCAGATGCTGAGCATGTTCTCGCAGGGCACGGTTGCGCTGTTGTCGTCGCGTTCTATTCTGAAACGCGGTGTAAAAGCGGACATGACCATGGTGCTGGATGACGCCAACAACCCGTTCAAACTGCTGCCGTCGGGTAAAACCGTATTAATGCAGATGTTCGGCACGCGTATGCCTGGTTTTATGCCGCCGAAAAAATCGGTGCGTGACGCACTGATCGATTTACAGGCGCACCAGCTGGGGATGATCTCCGGTATTCGCGCCATTATCGCCGCCATGTTGCAGCAGTTTAATCCGGAGCAACTGGAAGATGACGCCAAACGCGACGGCGCAACCGCGCGGCTTGGCGTGCTCTCCAACCGTAAAGCCGCGTTATGGGATTACTACGTTCGTACTTACGCCCAGACGGCCGGTGAGATTGACGATGACTTCCACACTCTGTTTGGCGAAGCGTTCCTCCACGCTTACGACATGGAAGTCAACCAGTACAAAGACTCACAAAGCGGATCGGAAGAATGAATATCAGCACGGCCTCTATTTCGCGACAGGGCGAACGTGCCAGTAATCAGGATCAGACCGGGGAAACCATCGGCGAGCGCGCCGCCTGCTTTGTGGTCTGCGACGGCATCGCCGGTTTACCCGGCGGTGACGTGGCGGCGAAACTGGCGCGAAACGCCATTATCACCCGGTTCGACGGTGACGAGCACCTCAATGCCCAGTACATTCGTCAGTACGTGAATGGCGCGAACCGCGCCATCCGCGAAGAGCAAAAAGCGGTGCAGGATTATCACCGCATGGGCACCACCATGGTGAGCCTGTTTATCGATCGCGATTACCAGCTCGCCTACTGGGCGCACGCGGGTGACAGCCGGTTATATCTGTTTCGTCGCGGCTGGCTTTACCACGTCACCACCGATCACAGCCTCGTCCAGCAGATGAAAGACGCCGGGCACCAGACCGAAGGTATCAACGGTAACTTGCTCTATTTCGCGCTGGGGTTGGGCGAGGATGAGCGTGAACCGAGCTACAGTGATGTGGTGCCGATTGAAGATGGCGATGCTTTTTTGCTGTGCACGGATGGTTTCTGGCACGGCGTCACCGAGGAGCAGATGCAACAGTCGCTGCACATGGTAAACACGCCGGATGAGTGGCTGACGTTGATGAATCAAATCCTGCTGAAAAACGGTGTCGGGGCGCAGACCCAGCAGGACAACTATAGCGCCGTAGCGGTGTGGATGGGCACGCCTCAGGAGACGACGCTTTTGCATACGCTCTCTGAAGCCGCGCAGTTTTTCCCTCTTCGTGATTGATACAGCTTACAAGGACTTTTATGAAACTTTGGCTACCGGGTTTGGCCCTGCTGGCAGTGTGTGGCAGCGTGCAGGCAGAAAACTACCGCATCGTGCAATCGCCTTCGCAAAAACTGGATGTCTGGATCGATAACGTCGCCGATAACACGCCAAAAAGCTGGTGTGCGAAGACGCTGCCGCTGCGCATTGTCGCCAGCGGCGATAAAAAACCCTCGGTACTGAATAGCTTTTTACCGCGTCTTGGCGCGCTGCTGGAAAACCAGTGCGGCACGCTGACGCAGGTGCGCTGGAAACTGACCGACCCACAAGGCACGACGCTGGCTGAAGGCACCGCCGATAAAGCCAAAGAGTGGGATCCGGTAGTCACCTCAACCGGTGCGACTACCGCGCCTGCCGCAACCCCGAGCGCCGGGCTGGTTGCCCCTACCGGACGCGCCGAAGATCTCTCTCCACCCGCCAGCCGTGCGCCGTGGCAGGAGTTCACCTTGCAGGATGGCTGCCACCTGCGCACCTTCTGGCAGGGCGGCGCCGGTACGCCTGCGCTGTTTATTCCCGCCAAAGAAGATGGCAAGTGTGAGAAGGGCGGCTGGCTGAACGGTCGCAGCGTGGTGACGCAACTCAGCAACGGCGTGGAAAAGAAAATCACCATGACCTTCGTACACGGTTTCCCGGTCAGTGGCCTGAATGCCAGTGTGGATGCGGATCGCCTGTTGATTACCACCGTCAACAACGAACGTATGGTGGTCAGCGAAGGTACGCTGGCGCAGAGCTGGATGATCCTGCCGTATATTGACAGCCTGAATGGCTGGCAGGCGAATGGCACCGTGGCGGTGGAAATCTCCCGCGACGTGGCAAATGATCCGGCGCGTTTACAGGCGCGTATTGAAGAAGTGCGCAAAGCGTGGATGCCGTGGTTTGAACCGGGTACGCACCTGAATATTTTGCTGATTGACTCGCTGCATCCGCAGCTGCGCAACCCGGCGGTTGGCACCTATAAAACGGTTAATTAAGGAGCGGCGATGAACACGTTGTTTCAACAACTGGCGGGCGAATCGTTGCGGGAAAGCCTGGCGCAGCTCGAAAGCCGTATCCGCACGCAGCCGGGCGACGCCGATCTGCGCGCCGCGTTCGCCCAACTGTTGTGCCTTGATGGCAACTGGTCGCGCGCGCTGGCGCAGTTAAAAAGCTGGCAGGCGTTAAAACCGCAGGCACAGCCAACCGTTACGCTGCTGGAACAAGCCATTGAAGGCGAACGCCAGCGTGCGGACGTGATGGCCGGTCGCGCGCGTCCGGTTACGCCGGATCAACAATGGCCGTGGCTGGCATCAATGGTCAGCGCGCTGGAGCCGGAAGCGGCGAATGCCAGCGCAGATCGTGAAGCCGCGCTGGAAATGGCCGACGCTAACCCCGGGCAGTTGACGACGCAGGACGGTCAAACGCTGAACTTTGACTGGCTGATGGATGGCGATTGCCGCTTTGGCCCGGTCTGCGAAGCTATCGTCAATGGCCGTTATTTCTGGCTGCCGTTCAGCGCCATTTCCGCCATGCAGTTCCAGCCCCCGGCCAGCGTCACCGATTTAGTATGGCGTCACACGCTGGTGCGCTTGCAGGATGGCAGCGAACAGGTGTGCCAGATCCCTGCGCGCTACCCGCTGGATGCGAATGCCGATGACCGCTTTAAGCTGTGTCGCGTCACCGAATGGCAGCCGTTGCCAGGCGATGCGCCGCACTATATCGGGCAGGGGCAAAAAGTGTGGCTTAACGACAGCGCCGAATATTCGCTGCTGGATCTCGCCACCGTCAGCTTTAACGTGGAAGCCGCAGATGAGTAACTCTGCGCATGATGAAGAGAGCGACCTGCTGCGTAGCGGCTGGCGCTCGCGGCGCGGGAAAGATACCGTTGGCGCGCGCGATAAAATGCAGCCTTCGCTGCTCGATCGCCTGACGGATGACGCGCCGGATAAAGTGCAGGAGCCGGTGAACAACAATCTGGTTTCGCACTCCGCGCTGCGCCGCCATGTGCTGCGCGATTTGCAGTGGCTGTTCAACACCATTAATAACGAAGCGCAACAGGATCTCTCCGGTTTTGACCAGGTGCGGCGTTCGGTGGTGAACTTTGGCGTGTCGCCGCTGGCGGGCAAGCGCATGTCGGATATCGAATGGCAGGATATCCAGCGCAAACTGACCGACGCGATTTTGCATTTTGAACCGCGCATTCTTCCGCAAGGATTGCAGGTGCGCTGCATCTCCGATACTAAGTCGCTGGATCTGCATAACGTCCTGTCGATTGAGATCAAAGGCCGCCTGTGGTGCGTGCCTTATCCGCTGGAGTTCCTGTTTCGTACCGATGTGGATCTGGAAAACGGGCATTTCGAGCTGAAAGACGCGGGGTAACGATGGACAGCAAATTACTCGAATATTACAACCGCGAACTGGCCTGGCTGCGCGAAATGGGTCAGGAATTCGCCGCACGCTACCCGAAAGTTGCTGGGCGTCTGGGTATGCGCGGCATGGACGTCTCTGACCCGTATGTCGAACGCCTGATGGAAGGTTTTGCCTTTCTGACCTCGCGCGTGCAGTTAAAAATGGACGCCGAGTTCCCGCGTTTCTCCCAGCGTTTGCTGGAAATGGTCGCGCCGAATTACCTTGCGCCCACGCCGTCCATGGCGATTGCCGAACTGCAACCGGACAGCGCGAAAGGCGATTTGAGCAACGGTTTTGTGGTGCCGCGCGGCACCATGATGGACAGCCAGGTGATGAAAAAGAACGGCGTCACCTGTAGTTACACCACCGCGCATGATGTCACGCTGCTGCCGCTGAAAATCAGCCAGGTGGAACTGGGCGGTGTGCCCGCCGATCTGCCGCTGGCGCAGGTCGGTTTAAGCCAGCGCGGGGCGCAAAGCGCACTGCGTATTCGCCTGAGTTGCGACGGCCCGGTAAACCTCAGCCATCTTGATTTCGACCGTCTGGAGTTCTTCTTAAGCGGCCCGGATATGCAGGCGCTGAAGCTCCTCGAGCTGGTGATGGAGCATCAGGTCGGTATTCTGTGCCAGGCGAACGGGCAGAAAACCCCGCCGCTGGTGCTGGCCGACGATGCGTTGCGCCAGGAAGGGTTCAGCGCAGACCAGGCTCTGCTGCCGGACGATCTGCGCAACTTTGACGGCTACCGTCTGTTACAGGAGTATTTTGCTTTTCCGTCGCGTTTCCTGTTTATCAGCCTGCATGGCTTGCGCACAATGCTGGCGCAAAGCGGCGAAGCGAAGTCCTTCGATATCATCATTCTGCTCGACAAAGCCGATGCGCAGCTTGAACGGGTGGTGGATAAAAGCCACCTCGCGCTGCACTGCACGCCGGTGATTAACCTGTTCCCGAAAGTGGCGGAACGTCAGAAGCTGAGCGACAGCCTGCATGAGTACCATCTGGTGGTCGATAACATTCGTCCGCTGGATTACGAGATTTACGCCGTTACCAAAATTCACGCCAGCATTGATGGTCAGCGTGATGAGGAAACTTTTCGCCCGTTCTGGAGCAGTTGGAGTCAGGACGAGGGCAATTATGGCGCTTACTTTTCGCTGCGTCGCGAACAGCGTGCGTTATCGGAACATGCGCAGCGTTACGGCACGCGTACCGGCTACATCGGTTCGGAAGTGTTCGCCTCGCTGGTGGATGAACAGCATGCGCCGTGGCGGGAAGAGTTACGCTACATCACCGCCGAAGTGCTGTGCACCAGCCGCGATCTGCCGCTGATGTTGCAGCAGGAGATTGGTCAGTTTGTGCTGCCGGATTCGCTGCCGGTTAAAACATTACAACTGCGCAAAGGCCCGACACCGCCGCGTCCGGCGCTGGCAGAAGGGTTGAGCACCTGGCGGCTGATCAGCCAGTTGCAGATGAACTATTTAAGCCTGATGGATGGCGAAGACGGCGAAGGCGCTGCGGCGCTGCGCCAGTTGCTGGGGCTTTATACCCGGCTGGCGGAAGCGCCGGTCGCGCGTCAGATTGAAGGCGTACGTCACTGCGTGCTCGAACCGGTACATCGCCGCGTGCCGGAACCGGGACCGATTGTTTTCGCGCGCGGTATTGGCATTACCCTGACGGTCGATGAGCAGGCGTTCTCCGGCTTCAGTCCGTACCTGTTTGGCAGCGTGCTGGAGCGCGTTTTTGCCCGTCTGGTGGGCATGAACAGCTTTACCGAGTTCACGCTTAAGAGCCAGCAGCGCGGGGAAGTGGGTTACTGGCCGCCGCGCATGGGCAAGAGGGCGCTGATATGACCGAAACGTTGAGCAGCGCGCCGGTCATTACGCGCGCCAGTGCGCTGCCGGAGGCATTCTGGCAAAACGTAATGGCGACGCCGTGGCGCTACGATCTGTTTACGCTGCTGCGCCGCGTCGATGCGCGTGGCGGTGAGCGTTACCCGCTGGGTCGCGCGCCGCTGCCGCGTTTTGAGCCGTTGCGCATTGGTCAAACCCCCTCACTTGGCTTTGCGCCGTCGACGCTGTCAAGCGTGCGCCAACGCGAAAACTCGTCGCTGTATGACGTCTCGATTCTCAGTTTTGGCCTGTTTGGCCCCAACGGCCCGCTGCCGGTTCACCTGACTGAATACGCCAGCGAACGTATCGCGCACCACCAGGATGACAGCCTGAGCGCCTTCGCCGATCTTTTTCATCACCGCCTGGCGCTGCTGTTTTACCGCGCCTGGGCCGATGCGCAGCCGACTGTTTCGCTGGATCGCCAGGATAACAAACGTTTTGAGCAGTACATCGCCTCGCTGATCGGCATGGGGCAGCCAGGACAACTGGAAAAAGGCAGCTTAAGCCCGCACGCGCGTTTTGCCCTTGCCGGGCATCTGACCCGCAACGGGCGCGACCCGGAAGGGCTGGCGAAGATCCTGCGCAGCTATTTCAACGTGCCGGTCACCATTGTCGAAAACGTGCCGCAGTGGATGCCGCTCAGTGAACGTGAACGCGCGCGCTTACAGGGCGGGCGACACGCGCCGCGCCTCGGGCAATCGGCGTTTCTTGGCGAAGCTGTACGCGATGTGTGCCATAAGTTTCGCATCGAAATTGGCCCGCTTAACGTCGATACCTACCGGCGCTTTATGCCGGGTGAAAAGTGGGTTACCGCGCTACGCGACTGGGTGCGCCAGTATCTGGGCATTGAGTACCAGTGGGCGGTGAAAGTGATTTTGCGCAGTGAAGATGTCGCTGGTGCCACGCTTGGTGGAGCCGGGCGTCTGGGTTACAGCGCCTGGCTTGGTACACAGCCCAGGCCACAAGCGCGAGGAGATTTGGTTTTCAGCCCGGAGGGGTAACCTCCGTTGTTAGTTTCCTGGTCTGACGTACGCACACATCCTGCATGTCGTATCGCGCGACGAGCTGGCTTGTAAGGATGACTGCACACTAATTATGAATAATGGATGAACTCATGTCAGAAATCAGCCGCGCCGTTCTGTTCGGCAAACTCGATACGCTGTTATTTACCTCGCTGGAAAGCGCCACCGCCTTTTGCAAGCTGCGTGGCAACCCGTATGTGGAGCTGGTTCACTGGCTGCATCAACTGATGCAACAGACGGACGGCGATCTGCAACAGGTTATTCGCCACTTTTCGCTGGATGAAGAGGCGCTGACGCGCGATATCGTCGCGGCGCTGGACAAACTGCCGCGCGGCGCAAGTTCGGTTTCCGACTTGTCAGAACACATTGATACCGCCGTTGAACGCGCGTGGGTATATGGCTCGTTAAAATATGGCGTGACGCGCATTCGTGGCGGCCATCTGCTGGCCGGGATCCTGAAAACCTGGAGTCTGGCGAACGTGCTGAAAGGCATTTCGCCGCAGTTTGAGCGTATCAGCGCCGATGCGTTGCTGGATAACTTCGACGCCATTTTCGCTAACAGCAAAGAGAGCCAGCAGGTCACCGTGGCGCTGAACGATGACGCAGGAGCGGGCGTACCGCAGCAGCAGGGCACGCTGGCGCAGTATGGTCAGGATCTGACCGCCCGGGCGCGCGACGGCAAAATCGACCCGGTAGTGGGGCGCGATGAAGAGATCCGCCAGATGGTCGATATCCTGATGCGTCGCCGCCAGAACAACCCGTTGCTGACCGGTGAAGCGGGCGTCGGTAAAACCGCGGTGGTTGAAGGACTGGCGCTGCGCATTGCCGCAGGTGATGTGCCGGAACCGCTGGTGGATGTGCAACTGTGGCTGCTGGATATTGGCATGTTGCAGGCGGGCGCGGGAATGAAGGGCGAATTTGAAGCGCGTTTACAGTCGCTGATTAACGAAGTGCAATCCAGCCCGACGCCGATCATTCTGTTTATCGACGAAATTCACACGCTGATTGGCGCCGGCGGCCAGCAGGGCACGGGCGATGCCGCCAACCTGCTGAAACCGGCGCTGGCGCGTGGTCAGCTTCGCACCATCGGCGCGACCACCTGGGCGGAATACAAAAAATACATTGAGAAAGATCCGGCGCTGACCCGCCGTTTCCAGACCGTACAAGTCGCGGAACCAGACGAAGAAAAAGCCGTTCTGATGCTGCGCAGCACCGTTTCCGCCCTGGAAAAACACCACCGCGTGCTGCTGCTCGATGAAGCGGTTGTCGCGGCGGTGAAACTCTCGCACCGCTACATTCCGGCGCGCCAGTTACCGGATAAAGCCGTTGCGCTGCTCGATACCGCCTGTGCGCGCGTCGCGGTAAGCCAAAGTTCTCCGCCGCCGCAGCTGGAAGATTGCCTGCACCGCATCGCCGCGCTGGACGTGGAAGTTGAGATAGCCAACCGTGAAGCGAAAATGGCGACCGGTGAAAGCGATCGCGTGGAAAAATTGCAGGTCGAGCTGGAAAAACTGGCGCAACAACGCGACGAACTGACGGCGCGCTGGGAGCAGGAGCAAGCGCTGGTTGACGCGATTATTGCGCTGCGCGCGCAGCTGCATACTTCGCCGGAAGAGGCGCAGGCCGATATACGCGCCACGCTGACGCAACAGCAGGCCGAACTGCGTGCGCTACAGGGCGACGCGCCACTGCTGTTTACCTCGGTGGATGCCAACGTGGTCGCCGCCGTGGTTTCCGACTGGACCGGCATCCCGCTGGGCCGGATGGTGAAAAACGAAATCGACGCGGTGTTAAAACTGGCCGATACCCTGAACGAACGCGTAATTGGACAGCGCCACGGCCTGGAACTGATTGCCAAACGGGTACAGACCTCGCGTGCGCGCCTGGACGATCCGAACAAACCGGTGGGCGTCTTTATGCTGTGCGGCCCGTCCGGTGTCGGTAAAACCGAAACCGCGCTGGCGCTGGCGGAGTCGCTGTACGGCGGCGAGCAGAACGTTATCACCATCAACATGAGTGAGTTCCAGGAAGCACATACGGTTTCCACGCTGAAAGGTGCGCCTCCGGGCTATGTGGGTTACGGCGAAGGCGGTGTGTTAACCGAAGCGGTGCGCCGCCGTCCTTACAGCGTGGTGCTGCTCGATGAGATCGAAAAAGCTCACCCGGATGTGCATGAAATCTTCTTCCAGGTGTTCGATAAAGGCTGGATGGAAGATGGCGAAGGCCGCCATATTGATTTCCGTAACACCATTATTATTCTCACCTCCAACGTCGGGACTGAGCTGATTACCGGCATGTGCGCCGATCCGGAACTGATGCCGGAACCGGACGCCCTGCGCGACGCGCTGCGCCCGCCGCTGTTGCAGGTTTTCCCGCCCGCGCTGCTGGGCCGTTTGCTGGTGGTGCCGTACTACCCGCTCAGCGACGAGATGCTGGCGATGATTGTGCGCCTGCAGCTTAAACGCATTCAGCGCCGTCTGGCGGACAACCACGGGATTGTGTCGGAAGTGGACGACAGCGTGGTGGAACAAATTGTTGCCCGCTGCACGGAAGTCGAATCAGGCGGCCGTATGGTGGACGCCATCCTTACTAATACACTGCTGCCGCTGATGAGCCAGCTATTACTCGACGCCAGCGCGCGCGACGAGCAATATAAGCGCTTACGGGTCACGTTTGAGCAGGGTGAGTTTCACTGTCAGTTTGCGGCGTAAAGCCATTATCAAGAGAGTTTTCCAATATGACGGATCACGATAACAACCGGAGTGTACCGAATGCACTGCCACCGGGATATCGCTTCAACGAGTTTGAAATTTTAGAAGTGATCGGCGGCGGTGGTTTTGGCATCGTCTATCGCGCCAAGGATCACCAGCTTGAGCGAACCATCGCGATTAAAGAGTTTATGCCGTCGTCGCTGGCGGTACGTAATGATGACATGACGCTGGTGCTGCGTAGCGAGCGCTTCAGTAAAGCATTTACCGCCGGGCTGAACAGTTTTATTCAGGAGGCGCGTCTGCTGGCGCGCTTCAACCACCCGAATCTGCTGCATGTGCTGCGCTTCTGGGTGCAGAACGACACCGCCTACATGGGAACGGTGTTTTACAGCGGCACCACGCTTTCCCGCCTGCGTGAAAAGAACCCGACGCTGATTAATGAAGCGTGGATCCGCCGCATGCTGCCGATGCTGCTGGGTGCTATCAAAACCATTCATGACGAAGGCTATCTGCACCGCGATATCTCACTGGATAACATCCAGATTCAGGATAACGGCCTGCCGGTGTTGCTCGATTTCGGCTCTGCGCGTCGCAGTATTGGTTCGGTATCCGATGAAACCGAAACCATGCTGCGTCCGGGCTATGCGCCGATTGAGCAATACACCGACGACAATGAAAGCGAGCAGGGGCCGTGGACCGATATTTACGCCCTTGGCGCGGTACTGCACACGCTGATTATTGGCTCACCGCCGCCGGTAAGCGTGGTGCGCAGCATTCAGGACACCTATGTTCCGCTGACGCAGCGTGGTTTGCCGGGGTATTCGCATACGCTGTTGCAGGCGGTGGATCGCGCGCTGTCGCTGAAAATGGAAGACCGTCCGCAAACGGTGGATGAATTCGCCGCGCTGATTGAAATGCCGGTCGCCGGGATCGACGACGTCATGAGCGTAAAACAGCCGGGTACCATGCTGGTGCCGGTGGAAGAAACGACGGAAAAAACCGATGCGCTGAGTAGCGTGAAGCGTTACAAAGTGCCGGGGCTGGTGGCCGCTGGCGTGATCGTTGGGGTGATTGCAGGGGCGGTGCTGTTTGGCGGGAATTCCTCGTCGGACACTGCGGCGACGCAGAACGCCAGTAACAGCGATCAGCAGCAGACCACGCAGCAGGCCGCTGAACCGCCGCGCCAGAGCGAGCAGGAGACAACCACTGCGCCTGCGGCAACGCCTTCGCAAACCACGCAGACGCAGGCACAAAGTCAGACCACTGCGCCTGCGGTACAGGAGCCGGTAGCGCAGATTTTTGTGCGTATGAACGAGGGTGAAAAACTGACGTTGAACGGCGAAGCGCAGTCTGTTTCTCCGGCCACCAACGGTTTTGCCTCGTTGAAGCTGCAACCGGGGCGTTACAACCTGGTACTGCAGGGCAACGGTCAGACCCGCAGCCAGACCATTACTATTGGGCAGCCAGGCACCTGGCTTATCAACCCGCAAGCACAATAGTGGTGGTTCCTCCGGGCTAGCGCCCGGCAGCGCGCGGGAAGCCATTCCCGCGCGCGTCACTTTTCACATTGCATGTTGATGCAATGTCTTCTTGTTGCAATAACAACGCTCGTCTCGCTCGTTATATTAAAAAGACAGAACTATGAATTTATTAACACACAGCAATCAGGGTGGCGGTGAATTTACGTTTGTCGTATCGCGAAGTAATGCAAAAGCTGACGATAAAGTTCACGCCCTCGCTGCCCGAAAAACGCGTGAGCTGGAGATGACGCTCATCGATTTTCATCTTGAATCGTCGGAAATGCTGGAAGTTGATGGTTATCCCGCCGTGGAGCTCTTCTACCAGTTTAAAAATGACAACCACGTTATCTTCCAGCGCCAGACGTTAATTTTGCTCGACGATCCCGCCGGGAAAAAAATGGTGAGCTACGTGGGCACCTGCCCTGGCGAATTCAGCGAAGAACATCAAAAGCAATATCAACAAATCATCCAGAGTATTAAATTTCATCGCGCAAAATAGCGTGCAGGTTTTACCGTGCGCTGATTGCCGTTGACAGACATTGAGTAGGGATCTCTCGTTATGCAGAACAGAATCACGGCGACGTTACCCGTCGGGGGCTTACTTTTCTGGAAACTTGCCGGGCGCGAAGCGCTGTCCGAGTCATTTACGCTGGCGCTGACGGTGCTGGGCACCGATGCGCGGGCAGACCGCAGCAAGCTGCTGGGGCAATCCGCAACCATCAATATTCCCACCCAGGGAACGGGTACGCGCTATATCAACGGCAAAATCACCCGCGTGGCGGTGAGCGCCGTTGAACTTTCGGGGACGCGTTACGCGGTGTACCAGCTCACCGTGGAGCCGGATTTGTGGCCGATGAAACGCGACCGCAACCTGCGTATCTTCCAGGGCCAGACTGCGCCGCAGATTGTGAAAACGCTGCTCGGCGAATATCAGGTGAACGTGGAAGATAAGCTGACCGGCAGTTACCGCACCTGGGATTACTGCGTGCAGTACCAGGAATCGAGCCTCGATTTCATCAGCCGTCTGATGGAGCTTGAGGGCATCGCCTACCATTTCCGCCACGAAGCCGACCGCCATGTGCTGGTGCTGACCGACGCGGCGACCGAACATCAACCCTTCAGCGGCTACGAAACCATTCCCTATCACCAGACGCCGTCCGGCGGCAGCACGGATGAAGAGGGTATCAGCCAGTGGGCGCTGGAGGACAGCGTGACGCCGGGTATTTACAGCCTCGACGATTACGACTTCCGCAAGCCGAACGCGTGGCTGTTCCAGGCGCGGCAGAACCCGGCATCACCGCAGCCGGGCAGCATTGACGTGTATGACTGGCCGGGGCGTTTTGTCGAGCACGGTCACGGGGAGTATTACGCGCGTATCCGCCAGGAGCGCTGGCAGGTGGAGCACCAGCAGATTCAGGGCACCGCCACGGCGGTTGGTGTCGCACCGGGAAACACCTTTGCGCTGTATAACGCGCCGTTTTTCAGCGATAACGGCGAGTACCTGACCACCGAAGCGAACTACTTTTTCGAGGAAAACCGCTACGCCAGCGGCTCCGACGGCGAAACGGTGCACCGCATTGATTTCACCGTCATTCCGTCGTCGGTGGTGTTCCGCCCGGCGGCGGTGACGGCGTGGCCGAAAACCTACGGTCCGCAGACGGCGAAAGTGGTCGGCCCGCAGGGCGAAAGCATCTGGACGGATAAATATGGCCGGGTGAAGGTGAAATTCCACTGGGATCGTCTGGCAAAAGGCGATGACACCAGCTCCTGCTGGGTGCGTGTGTCGAGTGCCTGGGCGGGGCAGGGCTTCGGCGGGGTGCAAATCCCGCGCGTGGGCGACGAAGTGGTGATCGACTTTATCAACGGCGACCCGGACCGGCCGATCGTTACCGGGCGTGTCTATAATGAATCCAGCATGCCGCCGTGGACACTGCCGGATGATTCAACGCGCATGGGCTTTATGACCCGCAGTAAAGACGGCAGCAAAGACAACGCCAGCTACCTGTTTTTTGAGGATCGCGCCGGGAGTGAAGCTGTTGAGTTGCATTCCGAAAAAGATATGAAAGTCTCGGTGGAAAATGACAAGACGGTCAACATTGACGGTAATCGCACGACGACCATTCTGAAAGAGCAGAAAGACGATGTCACCGGCGACGCCTCGTTTTACTATCGCGCGAAGCGCACGACCACGGTAGATGAAGCGGAAACCACCACCTTCAACAACAGCCAGACGGAAACTATCAAGAATGGGCGTACGCTGAATATCACCAGCGGCGGTGATGTTGTGACTGTGAAAGAGGGGCGCATCACTGAGGTGGAAGGTACTGAGTCACATCACGTTACGGGGCTGGTGACGGAGAAATTTGATAGTGGTCAGATGACGACTATTGAAGGGGGGCTGACTGTCGATGTTAATAGCGGTAACTGGACGCAAAATGTCAATGGTGGGACGATAACTATCAGTAGCCCTAACATGATAAGAATTTCCAGCAAAGAGCAAATTGTCATGGATGCACCAGAGGCAGTGTTTAAGCCTAAATTCCATACTCTAAGCGTGACGGCATTTAGTGAAAGTTTTGTAGGACATAGCGCATCCGGAACAGGAATGACATCAAGTGCAACGGGGATTGCTTTATCAGCAAATGGTATGTCTATTGGTTTTAAACTGAAAGATCTTTCTAAGACCCTGTTTAAGAAAGAGGCGAATGGTGTTGTTATAAACTATGAAGTAACTAATATTAGTAACAGGACGCTAAACATCACCAATAATGCTCTTTATATATTTACTTAGTGAAAAGGTGTTGAAATGGGAATTGAATATTACTCAAAGTATTTTCTTTATGGTGGAATTGCTTTTTCTCTTCTGCTTAGTGTGGTTTTTTATTTTATGTTTCGGGGAGATAAAACGGATGTGGCGGGTATGAAAAATTATTTAAGTAGCTCCCAGTGGCAAGGGGAATTTATAGATTCGCGCATTGAATCTTGGCAGCAAACTAATGCGCGATATGGCAATGATTTTTTTTACGATATAAGCTTTCGACTTAATGATGAAAAATTATATACTGCACAAACACTTGTCCGTCCTAGCCAAATGCACTTAATGAAAGAAGGATTGAAAATTAAAGTAAAAAAAGGCAGTAAAAATAGGCTGGCTGTAGTTGAAGTGAATTTTGAAGATAATTAAGAATAGAAGTGTGTGATAATTATCAAACATATGATGTTGATTGCGTAAGTAATCAACATCAATAACCATATATAATATTTGCCAATCATTTTTTTGTACACGTGAATATGTCAGCCCTAAGATATAAATTCAATAAGTTAACAGTTCTTGTTTAAGGTTGATAGATGTCAGATTCAACTATGTGGTCTATTGTAATCGTTGTGTTAATTATAGCTTGGCTTATTTATGGGATTATGAAGGCCGGTTATGATGATGACAGGTTTAGAGCTAAGGGCATTAAAGTAGAGGCTAAGATTCTTGATAAGAAAAATATCGGCGTGTCCGGCACAGGTAATGTTAAATTTAAAGTAAAAGTAGAATTTGAAACAAAAGATGGTGTCGTCAGAGCACAGGCTAAAAGATATTTTACACCTGAGGACTTGATCAAGGTAATGAGGAAAAATACTGTACAACTATTTTATCTGCCAGAAAATCCTCAACAGATTTATTTGGTCCCTCAAGATATGGAATAGCCACCATTGTGAATGGTGACTCGAATCGGCCAGTTGCAAAGATAATCCTCGTTGTCTTTTTTTGAAGGTTGGAGGTTGTAAAACTAACGGTTTTTCAGTAAGTCAACCATTTTTGACTGTGAAAAATACAAATTATATTGTTTTAATTATTTAAACCATGGCGGCTATCGTGTTTGACTCTCCTGTTTTTATCATCTCACTTATTTTTATTGTTTGCATTGGCATCCTTTTATACTGTTACTATACAGGTGTTGTTCACGATAAATTTAAAAAAGAAGGAGTTAGAACAGAGGCGAAAGTTTTAAGCAAAGAAAAAATTGGCGCCTCTGGCACTGGAAATACTCGATTTCGCATGGTTGTCGAGTTTACAACTAAAAATGAAACTGTAACCGTTACAACTAAAAGATACTTTACGCCTGAGGATTTAATAAAAATCATGAGGAACAACACTGTTGTGCTTTACTATCTCCCTCAGGATCCTCAACAAGTGCTTCTTATGCCGGGCGAAATGAAATAAGTTAACTGGCTTTTTTAGTGGTGCGTGACTGGTTATGCTATCGGGTTGCATTTCAAAAAAAAATCAAAGCGTTAATAACAACTACACGGCATAATAAAAAGGTCCAAATGGCAATTTCTTACTTTGTTACTTATCCCTTGCTAGTTGTCTTCTTTGGCATGTTTGTTTTCTTTGTCTATAACATCATCATGGCAGGTAGAGGGGCGGTTAAAATTGACCCGACTGATGCGGGACAGGCGCAGGGTGAGATTGTTAATATCCGTAGCTCAAGTGGCGAGAATTCCGCTTTTATTAATGTGATCATTCAGGTACGGTTTATTACCGCCGATCATAAAATCGTCAACACTGAAGGGAAGGCGGTTATTGATGTAGTTAAGATCCCTGAGTATCAAAAGGGAGTAAAGGTGCCAGTGACTTACTCAAAAAAAGAACCTGAGAATATAAAGATTAACATCCCGTCTCCACTGGATAAATAATGCTGTTTGAATAAAGAATACTATTTCTGATAATCCTTGAGTTTTAAATAATAAACCTTGCATTGAATTATCTAAACTTGGGTATCTGTCTAATGGATTACTTACTGCTAATTGCGATGGCGGCTGTATTTCTTATCATCATTTATAAAGGTACCGCCAGGCATGACAGATTGATGCGTGACGGGCGACCTGTTATGGCGACTATAGAAAATGTCACGCCCGTCAGTTCTGATGATGCTGGTAATACAACAATTGTTTATACGCTCAATATAGAAGGTCGGCATGTTAAGGGGAAAGAAAAAATTGACACGTTTTTTTCGCCACAATTTCAGCCAGGGATGCAGATAAAAATTATGTATATCAATGATGAAGATTATATGTTTGTTTTTAAAAAGTAATTAAAAACATATGCCAGGCCTGTGAGGCACCGAATACTCGGTGATTGCAGGCCTGTATATGTATGTCGTAGTGGTTATCGATTTTATTCGTCGAAGTTGAATATCGGTAAACGGTATATGCACAAATACTTATTCTGTTATCGGTGGCGATGGTGATGTGTAAACCTAATAATAGTGAGTAGTAGGCTGCAACCATTAATTAATGACGGCGTCAACATTTTTTATAACCGAGGGACAATGAGTTATTTATCGTATATTATGCCTAAGCTTGCCTGGTTTATACCACTGTGCATATTGCTTTTTGTCGGGTATGTTGTTTATAAGAACAGGCAGCGTGATGCTCAGGATGCTTATATTAAAGAGCATGGCGTTAGCCTCGATGCTGAAATATCAGATGTAGTTTATGATAAGATTCAAAGGATAAACAATTATTTTGTGGTGGTAGCGTCAGTCAAATATAATTACAGTGATAAAATTTTTGTTTCCAAAAGAGGCTTTTCTTTCTTGATTACTGAAAAAGAAAAGATTATTCCTGGGCAAATTATCAAAATCAGAGTCAATCGTAACATGCCTGAGCAGTTTTATTACGAAGATTATCAAAACTATTAACAAAAATCTTTAAAGGGTAGTGTGTTTGATGGTGTATTAAGTCAGGTTTGGCTGTTTATTCGTTTTCAGTGTCGTCAGATCGATATATATATATTAATCAAGGAAATCTCTCCATGGATTATTTGAAGGTCCTGCATATCATTTTGGTTGGGCTGGTAGCAGGTCTTATTATTTATTTGATCTGCAGGGACATAGTTTGGGGGGTGATGAAAAAAATCATTCTTAGAAATCCGGTCTATACCCATGCGACTATCTCAGCCGTTATGCCAGGAACGCCGTCATCAAACGGATTGGTTAACTTAACAATCGATTATGAATTTAAAGATTTAACTGGAGCGAACTACTCGCGCAAGAACGTACTGACAATAATTAAAACAATTAACCTTGTCGAATATCAGATCGGTAGTGCCGTTCCGGTTGTCTATTTACGTACTAATCCTGAAAAACATTTTCTGAATGAAGGGAAAGATGGTGTGTTGATCAGGTGAATCTCTATTGTCACCATACCATTCACGAATCGAAATTTTTGTTGTTAGTCCAATTTTTTATTTACATAACAGTGAATATGAGTGTTTTTACAGAAACTCCCTTAATAATCGGCGTTATCGTATCTATCCTGGGGATTATACTGGCCTTTTCAACATTAAAGCCGAATAAAGATGAAGTTACCACTCTGCGTGACTGGTCATCCAGAGAAAAGTGGAGTGGTCAAATTATTGAGACGTCACTTGAATCGTGGCATCAAACAGATACCAAGTACGGCAATGATTTTTTATACGATTTTACTTTTACGGCTACTATTAATGACACAAGGAAAAAATATGTCGCAAAAGGTCTGGTTAGACCTAATGAGATACATAAGATTCAGAAAGGTTTAACTCTAATAATAAAATGTAATGCTGATAATCCACCACGTATAGCAGTGATGGCTATCAATTATAAATAAAATCTATACCGCTTTTTTCAAAAGATGAATAAAGATACTTTTGAATTGGTATCATATGCATATAATTTCCTTTGGTATTACATTTTAGCTAGTTGAAGTTATTCATTTAAAGCCATCTTATCGATAAATATAAATCTTAAGAGGTTATAATGTTCACTGGCGATAATGTTGGCCTGATATTAAGCATTGTAGCACCATGCTTCCTCATTTATTTGGTATTCCATACAGGGATGGTTCATGATGATTTTAAAAAGAACGGTATAAGGACAGTTGCTAAGATAAATAATATCAAGCAAATATCCACTTCAGGTACTGGTTCGCCAAAATGTGTCTTTACGCTTTCTTTTACTACCCAAGATGGTCACGATATAAGTCTGGAAAAAACACAGGTCGTTACTGTGTTAGATATGATGCCTCTCGAGCGAGAACGCAAAGTGGATATTTACTACAAGAAAGAAAATCCTAAAAAGATATGGCTAATACTTGAATCAGAAAGCCGGATAAAGTAATGACAATTATGGTTAGGTCGCGATGATGTCACCGATGATATCTCATTCCACTATCGTGCGAAGCGCACGGCCACAGTAGATGAATATGTCTGCACAATTGACTATGTATTTATGAAAAAAGGAATGAGCAATATGATGGGGATTTTATTAGCGATTGGCATAATTGCTGTGGTTGTTATTATGTGTTTCATTTCTGTTAATAAAACGGAGAAAATAATTCGTGAAGGTCGCCCGATTATGGCCGTGATTGAAAATATCAGGCCCGTTTCCACGGATGACTCTGGGAATACAACTGTATCTTATGTTTTAAATGTGGAAGGGCGTAAAATTGAAGGTCGTGAAAAGATTGATACCTTCTACGCTCCACAGATGCAACCTGGTATGCATATAAAAATCATGTATGTCGATGATAAACATTTTGTTTTCATTTTTGAAAAATAAAATATGTATAATAAAAAACAGACTAATGCTCACTATTGTTTAGTCGTAATGGTGTTCAGGAACGGTCGAATAGCTCATTTGCTGCGAAATGGTTTGAGAGTATTGCTTGGGTGCTAATAAATTAAAGGGGGGAGACACTGTTTTTAACTACTGGATAATGACTTCTTTTATAATATTCGCTTTCACCTGCCGGGCGATAATCAACTCTACACTGCTAAAACCCTGGTGAACATTTCTCAGATGCCATTGATCCAGCCTGGACTGCGAATCAGAGTGAAGAAAGGAAGCGAAGGCCGCTTAGCGGTCATTAAAATTGAGTTTTAGCGAAGATAAGGTATTGCCATTCATGACGGACCTGATTGCAAAAAACCTCACGCTCTTTTCATGGTCTATAATGGCTATTTTTATTTACCTTTTCATTAAAGGTCTGCGTGAGCCTACCGACGATGCGAAATTAATCCAGTATCGTGCAACGTTACGTGACTGGTATGGCTCTGAAAAAGAGGGCGTGCTGGAAACATGGGCACCCTTAAAATCAACGCCAAAAGGCGAATATTTTCTATTCCATTTCATCATTGTGATTGACCGGAAAACGCAAAAAAAAAGCAGCGGCTTTAATTAATGCTAGTGATATCGAAAGGTTAAAGTCGAGCCTTAAGTTGCTCATTAAATATCAAGGGTTGCTTACAAAGAAAATCGCTGTCGCCGATATTGTTTTTGATGAATCATTTCAGGAAACGTAATGGACTATTTTAAATATCTGGCTTATCTCTTTCCCTCGCTGGTAATTGTTGTTTTTATTAAAATCGCGATTCGCGATATAAAAAACAACCGAATAAAAAAGCGCATCGCCAGCGATCCTGTGCATGTCAATGCGCGAATAACTCAGGCCGTGGCAGGAACGCCCGCGCCAAATGGCATCGTCAATGTCACACTGGATTATGAATTTAACGATCATACCGGCAAGGTTTTCACACAACAAAATGTGGTTACCGTGGTGAAAACGATGGAGATGCTTAACTATAAAGCGGGCGAAACCGTTCCGGTCATTTATTTGCGCAGCGATCCTTCGCTCAATAAGGTTAATCTTCCGCGCGTATTTTAAATTCATAAATTATTTCATCGTAAGGCGCTCTTTCCTGACGTTAAAAAAACGCCAACGATACGCTTAATCTTCCAAAGGATGTTATATGAAGATTATTAAACCGCTGCGGCTGAGTGTGCTTAATCGCCCATTTCGCCTGCAGGGGCAAAATCACCTGGGTGTTTCTGTTCTCGCGCTGCTGGATATGAGCGCGCAACCAAAATTACGTCCTGAAGTCGAGTTGTGGCAGTTGGCCGCCAGCGAGTTGCAAACCAGCGGCGGCGTGCTGGATATGGCAATGCCGAAAGCGCGCGCCGAATTCCTCGCTATCGGCTTCGCTTATTCGCACCATCATCAGGATAAAACCGCGTGTGCGGTGCGCATTGAAATCGGCGAACTCAGTAAAACGCTGGCCGTCACCGGCGATCGCTACTGGGCCGGTTCGCGCCCGACCGCCGCCAAACCTTTTGAACAGATGCGTCTCGACTGGAGCCGCGCTTTCGGGGGCGAAGGTTTTGAGGAAAACCCGCACGGTATCGGCGCCGTGGAAGAAAACCACAACGGCACCCGATTTCGTCGCCTGCCTAATATTGAACTCTTAAATCAGCGTGTCACGTCTCCGCGCGCAAAACCTGAACCAGCCTCTTTCGGCCCGCTGGATCTTCTCTGGCCTCGCCGCTTTCGCCGGATGGGTAAAAACTACGATGCCCGCTGGTTGCAGCATGATTTCCCCGGTTTTGCGCCCGATATTGACTGGCGGGTATTTAACGCCGCCAGCCCCGATCAGTGGTGGGAAGAGCGGGATGCGCTACCACCGCAGGCCGCATGGCGCATCTGGAATATGCACCCGGAGCAGCATTTGCAGGAAGGCACGCTGCCGCCGTGGCAGGCGCGCTGCTTTATGCAGCGCCAGCGCGGCGATGAGATCCTGTTTGAAGAGATCGCGCTGCGCGCCACTACGGTGTGGTTTTTCCCGCATCTTGAGCAGATGGTGCTTATCTGGCAGGGCAATCAGCGTATCAATGAAGACGATGCGGCAGACGTTTTGCAACTGATGCCTGCGCTGGAAAAAATCGGTGCTCCCCGCTCGGTCAACCACTATCGCAAAGTGCTCCATCAGCGTCTGGATAAAGAGAAAGGCGCGTTGTTTGCCTTCCGTGAAAAAGATTTGATACCTGAAGAAGTTATCGGCCCGTGGATCGACAGCGAGGTACAGGAAAACCACAGCCCGATGCGCGATAACCAGCAAAACCGCGCCATGCAGCTGCGCGAGCAGCATCGTGCGCGGCTGGAAGCACAGGGCGCGGATACCGCCGATCTGCTCCAGGAGATGGAGGAGCCCGCACTTCCGAAGCTGGAGGATTTGCCTGAGTTTATCGAAGAGATGGAGCGCAAAGCCCGGCAAATGCAGGCGCAGGCCGAAACACGCAAAGCAGAGATGGAGGCGCGTTTCCCGCAGATGAATGCGCAGGAAAACCAGCCGCGCGGGCCGGAATCGATGATGCGCATGCAGGATTTACTGGAGCGCAACGCCGACAGCATGAGTGAGAAAAAGCTAAAGCAGAGCCGGGAAGCGCTGCACAAACTCTATCTGATGTCTGCCGCCGAACAACCACCTGCCATCAAACTGACTGGCGATATCGCGCTGATTATTCGCCAGCGTGCCGAAAGAACGATGGCGCAGGGCGGGGATTTCAGCGGGCTGGATCTGACCGGCGCGGATTTCTCCGGAATGGATCTGCGTGGCGCCAATTTCCGCAATGCACTGCTGGAGTGTGCCAACCTCAGCCAGTGCCAGCTTGACGGCGCTGATTTCAGCAATGCGATGCTGGCGCGCACGGATTTACAGGGTGCCTCGCTTTGCGAATGCAACTTCACCGAAGCAAGTCTTGCGCTGGCGCAGTGCCACCAGACCAATTTCACCGGTGCGCAGTTTACAGAATCGGAAATGACCGATGCGCTGTTTGACGCCTGTGATTTCAGCCATGCACGGCTGGAAAAACTACTGCTGCGTAAAACTGGCTTTAGCCAGTGCGTATTCCGTCACGCGACGCTGGATAATTGTGTGTTTATGGAACTTACGCTGCCGCAACCTGACTTTAGCGCGGCAACAATGAATAAAAGCAGTTTTATCCAGTGTGATCTGCAAAGTGCCTCTTTTGCCGGGGCACATCTGGAAGGCTGTTCCTGGGTAGAGAGCCGCCTGGAGCGAGCCCTGTTTCGTGACGCCACGCTTATCACCTGTGCGGTGGCATCCGGAGGCACGCTGTGCGGTGCAGATTTCAGCGGCGCGCAACTTAAACAGAGCAATTTACGCCAGGCGGTACTGACTGACGCCCGTTTCGTTCGTGCGAAGCTCGATAACAGCGATCTCAGCGAGGCGCAATGTGAAGGGGCGGATTTTAGCGGCGCGACGCTAACCGGCAGTCTGTTTATGCGAACTGATTTTCGGCGTGTGCGTTTTACCGACGCCAATTTAATGGGCGCGATGATGCAAAAAAGCCGTCTTGAAGGTGCCGATCTCAGTTTCAGCAATCTGTTCCGCGCCGATCTTTCCCAGTCGATAGCGGACAGCACCACGAAATTTGAGGGTGCCTATAACAAACGCGTGAAAACCCTGCCGAAGCGCGACGGGGAGGTGATATGAGTCAGTTAAGTGCCGCAGAGTTGCAGCAAAAAGTGAAAAGCGGCGAGGCCATTATGGAACTCAACCTTGATGGCTGCGATCTGCGCGGATGTGATTTATCCGGCGGGATTTTTCAGGAGGTGTCGTTCGAAGGGGCCAGTCTGCAGGGCTGCAATCTGCAGGAGAGCGTTTTTACCGAATGCCAGCTCGCAGGCGCCGTGCTTACAGCGGCACACCTCGAAGAGACCGTGTTTAACCAGTGTGATGTAGCCGCGGCGAATTTCAGCAATACCTCGCTGCTGCGTTGCGTATTCAACGAATGCACATTAAACGGCTGCGACTTCACGCAGTCGGCTTTTGACAGCACCCAGTTTATGCGCAGCCCGCTGAATAAAAGCCTTTTTACCGGTGCGCGTTTAGAACGTTCGACACTGTTTGAGTGCCCGCTTGATGGGGCGAAACTCAACCATTGCCATAACCTGCTGACCACGTACTACGGCATCGATCTGCGCGATACGGATCTCAGCGGGAGCCAGTTTGAACGGGCGGTGTTTTTTAACTGCGACCAGCGCGGCAAAAACTATGCGCAACATCAGTTCACCGGCTGCCAGTTTACCGATAACCAGCTTGATGGCGCTGATTTTAGCGGGGCGCAGCTCACCCAGTGCAATTTCAAAGGCGCATCGCTCAAACAAGCGCGACTGAACAACGTTAATGCCACGCAGGCGCTGTTTATGCAGGCCGATTTGAGCGGCGCGCACGCCCACGGCAGCCTGTTCGATCAGGCGATTTTTGTCGGCGCGACATTACAGCAGGCCAGTTTTAAGCAGAGCCGTTTTTTCCAGAGCATCCTGCAACACGTTGCGGCCCGGCAGGTCGATTTCACCCTGTGTGATTTTACCTATGCCGATTTCAGCGGCGCGGAGGTGTGCGAAGCCGATTTTCGCGGCGCGATCTTCTCGCGCAGCCGTTTTCATCGCGCGCGGCAAGAGGGCGCGCGGTTTGCCGATCGCAAAGGCATTCTTGAGTACGACGAAGAGTTACTGGCGGCGGAGGCCTGGACCGCCGAACGCCACAGCCGAATTTACGGAGACCTGCAATGAACAACCTCAATCAACCTTTGACTCTCGCCACGCTGCCCGGCGGCCAGTTTTCCGCACGCGTCACCCACTGTTTTGACGATGGCAGCCTGATGGTCGAATGCGACGGGCGCGGCTGGCACTGCCGCCGGGCAGTAAGTTGCGTGATTGCACCGCAGGCGGGCGATACGGTGCTGATAAGCGCGGTCGATAACCAGATGTGGCTACTCGCCGTGCTGGAGCGCGGTAACGAGGACGCCACCGAGCTGAGTGTGCCGGGCGACTTGCGTATCACAAGCCAGGGCGCGTTAATCCTCAGCAGCGATGCGCTGAATGTCAGTGCGGCGAAAGGCGATTGCCATATCAGTGAGATGAACTACAGCGGCGACAAGATTTCCGCATGGGTTACGCTTTCGCGCATTGTTGGCAAACGCGCGGAATCCGTCTGGCAGACGGTCACGCAGATGAGCCAGCACCTGTTTCGCACCACCCGCCAGACCGAGCATGTGCGCGCCGGGCAACTGGATATGAAAGCGGAAGATTATCTGCGTATGCACGCGCAAAACACGGTGATCACCTCGAAAGCGATCACTAAAGTCGATTCTGAACAGATCCATATGGGGTAATTCAATGTTTGCAAACTGCCAGTTGATGGGCGTTGATCTCGCGTTTCCGGATGTCTGTCTGACGCCGATGCCAGCTCCGACGCCAATCCCGTACCCGGATATCGCGCTGGGGCCAACCGCGATACCGAACGCGCTCAATATTCTGTTTATGGGCATGCCCGCGCACAATATGGCGACCATTACGCCGCTGACCAATGGCGATAACCCCGGTGTGGCAACGGGGGTGGCGTCCGGTACGGTGATGGGGCCGTCGCGCCATCTGACCGGCGCGTTCACCGTGTTGCTGAAAGGTACACCGGCAACGCGCTTAACCAGCGTCAGCCTGCAAAACTCCACGAATGCCATTGGTATGCGCATTGTGCCAAGCCAGTTCAAAGTATTAATGCTGGCACCGTAACGGCACACGCAACGCACAGTAATTTTCCACCTAAAAAAACGAACGCACAGGCAACAGCAAGTGCGCTTTCCGGTGATTGATTTTTTACGGAATCATGGTTATGGCGAACAGGATCACGGCGACGTTACCCGTCGGGGACTTACTTTTCTGGAAACTCTCCGGGCGCGAAGCGCTGTCGGAGTCATTTACGCTGGCGCTGACGGTACTGGGCACCGATGCGCGGGCAGACCGCAGCAAGCTGCTGGGGCAATCCGCAACCATCAATATTCCCACCCAGGGAACGGGCACGCGCTATATCAACGGCAAAATCACCCGCGTGGCGGTGAGCGCCGTTGAACTTTCAGGGACGCGTTACGCGGTGTATCAGCTCACCGTGGAGCCGGATTTGTGGCCGATGAAACGCGACCGCAACCTGCGTATCTTCCAGGGCCAGACTGCGCCGCAGATTGTGAAAACTCTGCTCGGCGAATATCAGGTGAACGTGGAAGATAAGCTGACCGGCAGCTACCGCACCTGGGATTACTGCGTGCAGTACCAGGAATCGAGCCTCGATTTCATCAGCCGTCTGATGGAGCTTGAGGGCATCGCCTACCATTTCCGCCACGAAGCCGACCGCCATGTACTGGTACTGACCGACGCGGCGACCGAACATCAGCCCTTCAGCGGCTACGAAACCATTCCGTATCACCAGACGCCGTCCGGCGGCAGCACGGATGAAGAGGGTATCAGCCAGTGGGCGCTGGAGGACAGCGTGACGCCGGGCATTTACAGCCTCGACGATTACGACTTCCGCAAGCCAAACGCGTGGCTGTTCCAGGCGCGGCAGAACCCGGCGTCACCGCAGCCGGGCAGCATTGACGTGTACGACTGGCCGGGGCGCTTTGTCGAGCACGGTCACGGGGAGTATTACGCGCGTATCCGCCAGGAGCGCTGGCAGGTGGAGCACCAGCAGATTCAGGGCACCGCCACGGCGGTTGGTGTCGCACCGGGAAACACCTTTGCGCTGTATAACGCGCCGTTTTTCAGCGATAACGGCGAGTACCTGACCACCGAAGCGAACTACTTTTTCGAGGAAAACCGCTATG
>NZ_QPJR01000004.1:0-151328 GCF_003337365.1 Kosakonia sp. AG348 | reverse complement strand
GGGAAACACCTTTGCGCTGTATAACGCGCCGTTTTTCAGCGATAACGGCGAGTACCTGACCACCGAAGCGAACTACTTTTTCGAGGAAAACCGCTATGCCAGCGGCTCCGACGGCGAAACGGTGCACCGCATCGATTTCACCGTCATTCCGTCGTCGGTGGTGTTCCGCCCGGCGGCGGTGACGGCGTGGCCGAAAACCTACGGTCCGCAGACGGCAAAAGTGGTCGGCCCGCAGGGCGAAAGCATCTGGACGGATAAATATGGCCGGGTGAAGGTGAAATTCCACTGGGACCGTCTGGCGAAAGGCGATGACACCAGCTCCTGCTGGGTGCGGGTGTCGAGTGCCTGGGCGGGGCAGGGCTTCGGCGGGGTGCAAATCCCGCGCGTGGGCGACGAAGTGGTGATCGACTTTATCAATGGCGACCCGGACCGGCCGATCGTTACCGGGCGCGTCTATAACGAAGCGAGTATGCCGCCGTGGGCATTACCTGCTGCTGCCACGCAGATGGGTTTCCTCAGCCGCTCGAAAGATGGTTCGGTCGATAACGCCAACGCCCTGCGCTTTGAAGACAAGGCGGGCGAAGAGCAAGTGTGGATCCAGGCGGAACGAAACATGGATGTTCACGTCAAAAACGACGCCTCGCGCTCGATCGGCAGTAACCACAGCCACTATGTACGTAAAAATGAGCTGTACCGCGTCGAAACGAATCAGACGCAGGCCGTGAAAGGGCAAACGGAAATCCTTACCGGCAAAGGCAAGCTCGATGCGGTGGTGGAGCAGTTTATTCTGGCTTCCGGGACGCAACTGCGGCTGGTATCCGGTCACAGCGCCATTGAGCTTAATGCGAACGGCAAAATCAACCTGATTGGTAAATCCTTTAACTTCTTTGTCGAAGAAGATGGGCACATTACCACCGGCGGTAAGTTGCATCTCAATGCTCCCGGAACAAAAGCCCCGACTACCGCGCCAGGAGCTGACCATAAAGGGAATATTAACTCTGCGGTACAGGCGAAATTTTCCCCGCAGGGTAACGTGCAGCACGCGGCCCCTGTGGCAGCGGCTCCGGCGGGGGCGGCAAAACCGGTGACGAAATACAAAGCGCCGCCGCCGCTGAAGGGGGATTATGTTTTTAGTAACGAGAAGAGTAAAAGTCAATTCATGCCGTTCAGTGATGGCGTCGTGAAGAAAATAAACAGTTCCCCCAAAATGCAGAGCGATTTAAAAAAACTCATGGATGATCAGTGGAATATATCACCTAACGTTCCAGGGGGTGGAAGCTGGACCGATACGAAAAATAAAGTCATGGTATTAGATCCGGAAAGTATGGCGGATGATAATGAAGCGGTCATGACGTTAGCGCATGAAGTCGGCCATGCGACCAGCCCTTATAAAAATGACTTCAGCTCAAAAAGTAATTTTGTTAACGGCATGCTTAAAGATGAAGGGCAGGCCACGCTGAATGAAATTCAGGTCCGCCGCGAAATTTATCATAATAGCGGTATAGATATTGGCTCAATGACTGACTCATCGAATGAGATGAAATATATCCAGGCATTTAAAGATATGGACAGCGGAAAAATAACCCGCGATGAAGCCAGTAAAGCAATTGGAGAAATTTACCGCAGGGGTGAAGTTGCATCCGGTTCAACTACCAATGAAGTTTATGAAGACCATTACGGGAATATGTACGATGACTATATGCAAGGTAAGGCACCTCACTAAAATAATCGTAATGACATTCGCTTTATTCTCCTCATTTTATTCATGCGCAGAAGAAAATAATATGAAAGTACAATCATTATGGCAATTCGCGACACAGCTTAAAAACACAATCGGCCAGGATGTAGAAGAACTGGATGCAATCATTCCCGGCAGATTTGTGCGTGAAAATCCCAATATTGCGGAGAGATTAAAAGCAGAACCGTTCACGATTGACGGCGGTATTGAAATCAGAAATATGGAAGTCCGTCTTGATCTGCATAATCCGGGTAAGGTTTATATCATTTCTTACGATGTCGCGAATGCCGATATTTTGTTAGAGGACGTCAGGAAAACCTACCCGCAATTAAAGTTAATTGATGTTCCGCGCGGGCGTTCTAAAGATGAAACTTTCTCCTGGATCACACCACTTGATGAAAAGGGAAATGGCATTGGATTTGGTTTTCCTTATGCGCAACCCTCTTATTTAAAAAATATGACCCTCAGGAATTTTCAGGATTAACTTATGCAATATACCCTCCAGGAAGGTTCCTTTTCATTATTTCCTGCCGGCTGGCAGGACACCAGTATGACCATGCTTCGCGATGAAGAGAGTGGCTTATCGCTGATCGTCAGTCGCGGCCCGATCCCGGACGGCAGCGATTTTGAGAAAGAGTTTTATCGCCAGTGGGACGTGCTGCGTACGCAAATGGGCGATATCGCACAGAGCGAATTCGCGCGTATTCTCGTTGGCCGCGACAACAAAACCCGCGCGGTGGAAGTGGAAACGGTGTTTACCCGTAACGGTCAGCAAATCTGGCAAAAACAGTTTGCCGTTCAGGCGCCGGGCGCGGCGGTAGTGATGATCTTTACCCTTTCGGCACTGCGCGCCTTTACCGATGAAGATGGCGAGCGCTGGGACGCCATCAAACACAGTCTGACGCTGCACGAATAACGGAATCGGTAGCATGAGCGACAAACACGCGGCCCGTCAGGGCGATGAAATCATTCACTCGAGCGTTTTCGCCGATATCACCAGTATCGTTGCCGAAGGGGTCGCTTATGCGGCGATTGGTTCGGCGGTGGCGTTCGCGGCGGCGACTGCAGCGCCTTTATTGGGCGCCGGTGCTGCTGCCGCGAGTGTGGCGGCGATTGGTTCCAGTTGCCTGTTAAGCGGCATTGTTGGCGGCATCCTCGCTAACGTCGCCGGGATCACCGATGACATCAGTAATATGGCGAATAGCCTTGGCGACGCGCTTTTCCCGCCGTCGCCCGCGGGTAAAATCGTTACCGGCTCGGCCAACGTATTGACCAATAATAAGCTCGCAGCGCGAGCGGCCGGAACCTTAACCCCGGCGGATACACCGCCTGCCGAGCCGCAATCGCCCGCCAGTTTCGCCGATTACGCTGGCATGCTACTTGCCGGAGCAAAACATTTTGGCAGCGAAATGTGGCAGCCGACCGTCGGCTCGGCGGACGCCGGGACATCGCCGCTGGAGCAGGACAAAGTGGCCTGCAAGAAGCACTCCGGGCCGCAATATCTGGCCCAGGGGTCGAAAAGCGTGTTTATCAACGGCCAGCCAGCCGTACGCGCGAAAGACAAAACCACCTGTGAAGGCACCGTTTCCGATAATGTCTCGCCGAATGTGATCATTGGCGGCGAAACCCTGACGGTGCGCGATATCAAAAGTGGCAAATTGCCCGGTTTAGCGGTGGCGATGATCGCGTTGTCGCTTATCCGCGGACGCCCCGGCAAAATTTTAAAAAATATGCCCTGTGCGCTGGCATCCGCAGGCGGCGGTATGTTAGCGGACATGGCGGTGAATGCGATATTTGGCTCACCGCACCCGGTGCATGCCGCCACCGGTGTGAAAGTCCTTAATGACGAGCAGGAACTTGATTTCTCACTGCCGGGGCGCTTTCCGCTGCGGTTGCAGCGCAGCTATAACAGCCTGACGTCACGCGCCGGGCTGTTTGGTGCGGGCTGGTCGACCGTTTTTGATAGTTATCTGGTGCTGACGGGCGATGAAGCCTGTTGGTTTGACGAAACCGGGCGTGAATTGCGTTTCACCTTGCCGTCGGTTGATCAGGCGATGTACAGCATCAGCGAAGGGGTGATCATCCGGCGCAATGATAATGGCGATGTCGCCATTGCTGATGATGACGGCGCGGTATGGCGTTTATTCAAACCCACGCGCGCCAATCCGGCGATCCTGCGCCTTGCCTCGCTCAGTGATGAATATGGCAACGCGCTGGAAACCGGCTGGGATGAGCACGGGCGTCTGGTACGGCTTCACGATGCGCCCTGCGCGATTGATGTGACGTTCGCTTATGATGACGCGCGTTTTTCGCAGCGTGTGACGTCCGCCAGCCATTTTGATGGCGAACACCACTGGCCGCTAATGCGCTGGCATTACGACGCGCGCGGTCAACTGGCAACAGTAACCGATGCCAGCGGGATCGTGACGCGCGAGTATCGTTATAACGATGACGGCCTGATGGTCTGGCACCGCGCCGCGGGCGGGCTGGAAAGCGAATACCGCTGGGCGATGTTTGATCACTGGCGCGTCATTGAAAACCGCACCAATACCGGAGACGGCTGCCGCTTTGCCTACGATCTCGATGCCGGGTTAACTACCGTTACGCACTATGACGGCCAGACGCGCCAGCACTACTGGAATACGCAGGGGTTGATTGTTCGCTTCGTCGATGAACGCGGCGAGAACTGGCGTTTCGAATGGAACGACAACGAGCAATTAACCCGCCGTATCGATCCGCTCG
This sequence comes from Kosakonia sp. AG348, assembly GCF_003337365.1. Classification (NCBI taxonomy): domain Bacteria; kingdom Pseudomonadati; phylum Pseudomonadota; class Gammaproteobacteria; order Enterobacterales; family Enterobacteriaceae; genus Kosakonia; species Kosakonia sp. AG348. The sequence goes on along the minus strand of NZ_QPJR01000004.1, from coordinate 146,848 downwards.
GCAATGCCATGACCTTCGTTTATGACGAGATGGGCAACCGGGTCCAGGAGATTGATGCCGACGGCAATGAACGCGCCACCCAGTGGCTGGAAAATCGCGCGTTGCCAGCGGTAATAACCGAACCCGGGGGCAGTACAACACGCTTTTTTTACGACCCACATTTTGGCCTCGCGCGCACGGTGGACGCGCTGGGGCAGAGCACCGTCTGGCATCGCGACGAGTTTGGTCAGGTTATCGAAGAAGTGGATGCGGCTGGCAATAGCCGTCGCATGGAGTACAACGATGCCGGTCAGGTTATCCGCGAAACAGATTGTTCCGGGCATCTCACCCGTTATCACTACCATCCTCTCGGCTGGCTGGTTGCGGTACAGACGGCGGACGGGGAAGAAACCCGTTACCACTATGATGCCGCAGGCCGCCCGGTGCAGCTTGAGCGGGCAGAAGGCTGGCTGGAAACGCTGCGCTGGAACGAACAGGGGTTACCGACAGAACATGAAGCGGCGGATGGCAGCCGCAGCGCGTTTCGTTATGACAACACCGGACGGCTGGTGGCGACGCGTAACCATCTTGGAGAAGAGATCCGCCGCAGTTGGGATAGCCGTGGTCGCCTGGTCGCCCTGCATAACGAGAACGGGGAAGCCTACCAGTTCCGTTGGGGGGCGGATTCCCTGTTGCTGGAAGAGCAGGGGCTGGATGGTGTTGTCAGCCGCTATACCTACGATGCCTGCGGACGCACGTTGTCGCGCACGTTTGCCGCCGGGCACCCTGAGGCGATTACCCACCGTTTTAGCTGGAGCGCGGCTGGGCAGTTGCTCGCGCGATCCACACCGGAAGGCCAGACGCGCTGGCGCTGGTCTGCTGCGGGATTTCCTGAACGCATTAGCCTGCATCCCGCGCTTGATGAAAACAGCTGGAGCGCCGAAGCGGAGCAGGAGCTGAACTTCACTTTCGATGCGCTGGGACGCGTGATCGGCGAGCAGGGGGAAAACGGTACACTCGGCTGGGGCTACGATGCGCTGGGTAACCGCACCTCGCTACAGTTGCCGGATGGCCGTGAGCTGAAACAGTTCTATTACGGCAGCGGGCATTTATTGAGTATTGCGCTGGATAACCTGCCGATCAGTGATTTTGGCCGCGACACCTTGCACCGGGAAATTAGCCGCACACAAGGGCTGCTCACTGCCCGCAGTGATTACGATCGCCTTGGGCGCCTGCATCGGCGCGACGTCTTTAGCGGCAACGCGCAGCGTCCGGCACCGCGACGCTGGTCCCGCCGCTGGGATTACGATCACCGCAATAATCTGGTGCGCGAAGAGCGGGACGATAATCCGTTTAACTGGTATCGCTGGAAATACGACGATGCCGGGCGCTTGCTGACGCAGGACGGTACTCTGCCGGGGCAGGAGCAGTGGCGCTGGGATGCGGCGAGCAACCCTGTCGATACAACGGTGCAGCATGCCGTGCGTCACAACCGCGTCACGCAGTTGCATGGTATCCGCTGGCAATATGACATCCACGGTCGCACCGTGGAGAAAGATAACGGCCAGACGCGCTGGCGCTATCGCTATGATGGCGAACACCGGCTGACGGAGGTCATCAGCCAGCCGCGTGACCGTAATAAGCCGCAGGTGCAGGTCAGTTTTCGTTATGACCCGTTGGGACGACGCATCAGCAAAACACGCCGCCAGATGCGCGCTGGCCAGCCGGTCGGGCAAAGCGTTACCACGCATTTCGTCTGGGACGGTTTCAGGTTATTACAGGAAATTCACGACGATGTGCCGCTGACCTATGTTTACAGCGAGCAGGGCAGCTTCGACCCGCTGGCGCGCATCGACGGTATTACCGATCCGGACGTTTACTGGTTCCACAATCAGCCAAATGGCACGCCGGAGCGTCTCACCGACGCGGAAGGGGAGTTGCGTTGGGAAGGGCAGAATAGCGCGTGGGGTAAACTGCTGCATGAGACACCGCTGCGCGCACCTGAATATGCCCAGAACCTGCGCATGCAGGGACAGTACCTGGATCGCGAAACCGGCTTACACTACAATCTGTTCCGCTATTACGACCCCGACTGCGGGCGCTTTACCCAGCAGGACCCGATAGGGCTGGCGGGTGGGCTCAATCTTTACCAGTATGCGCCGAATGCGCAGGGATGGGTGGATCCGTGGGGGTTGAGTAATAGGAAATGCTCAAATACTAACTCTAAGCAAGGGCACACTTCTTCGGCAATACGAAATCAATCAGGTACCGCCGTAATTCATTGGCATGACAATCGCTCTACTACTAATAGATTTGGTCATTACTCAGTTGAGATTAAGCTTAATGGTACAAGTTTGCATACTCATCAAGCTGGCGCACCTGGAGAACATACAATGGTAACAACGCGTGGGTTTGAATGGCTTCCTCCTGCGGCAAAAAAAGCAGAGGTACCATTGCCTAAAGCTGATGAGGCAATTAAATATTTGGGGGGGAAACTTGAGAAAGATGGACCACTTTATGATCTTAAAACGCAAAGCTGTGTTACGCATGTCTGCGATGTTTTAAGAAGTGGTGGAGTGGATGTCCCAACTGAACCTGGGGCCCAGATGAAATATCTTTTAAAATTACTAAGATAAGAGGTGACTGTGTTTTCATTTTGCCCAATCCACTCAGTAGCTCGCGATGCTACTGTTTCAAAGAAGATACATGAGGCATTAGAGAGAAATATCATTGTGGATGATATTGTTGAGTTAACTATTGTTCAGCCTGACGAAAATATGGCAAAACAGCATGTCTTGGTTGAGCAGCAATTATTAAATGAATTAGGTGTTAATAACGTCATTGTTTTATACGATAGAGATCGTGTAAATAAAAAAATGAATGATAGGGTTGTTATTAATAAATTATCATCTCACTTATGCAATGTTTGTCCAATATGTCTTTCTCAAAAGCTGGGTTTGAAAATCTCTAAATAAAGGGAGGGGTTTTTGTTGTTTATTCCTAAATATTTTTGGATGCTTAATTTTGGTTATTCTTAAATATACATCGCAGTCATATAATAGAGGGCGGGATTGAATTCCAAGAATTAAGGTATGAAGTCTCAGTTTCTGAGTTTCCTGGTGAAACCTATGGTGCTATTCGCCTTAAAATAATTTATCGCGGTGAAGGTCAATCCTTTCAATTAAAGGACCAAGCACTAATCTGCACAATTGCTGTCCGCGACGCAATATTCAGTAAAAAAATAAACGATGGGATAATTGTATAGTGATTGACGTTCAAGAACGGGATGTGATCGCAGAGAGCGTTAGACATTCTTATCCGAAGGCATGTATTAATAGATTAACGAGGGTAGTTTAAAAAGATTACTTTGCAACTAGACTTCAGAAATTATGTGTTGTCACTTCCATTTTGTTTCGAGTGAAGAAAAGTTGATAATTAATGCGTTATTTAGCGAGTGCAGCTTTGCTGTTTTATAGAATTATCAGGAGTAGTTATGGCTGAAGTGAACGTTATTCATAAAGAAAAGGGCGATTTCTTTATTTTGCAAAGCGACGATAAATATCTTATTTGCATGATTTGGCCCTATAACAGTATGTGGGATGTGCAAAAATGTTTTATTCTCGACCATGCCGAGTTAAGTCGATATAGCGATTTTCATGAAATGGTCTCGTTAGCAAAAGATATGCGCGACAATTATGATAAATACAAACATCGTGAAGTCCCGGTTCCTGAGTTTAAAGTGCGCTAATTAGGAAGTGAATTAACTTTATGCGAAATCTTTTTACTGGCAACGTGCGTTTGTCGATCCTTTTCATTTGCTTGTTCTCTTTTTTCTCATTTGACGCTGCTGCGGTTATTGATATTAACCATTATGACACGCTCGAAACGGTCGAAAATATCACCGTGGATAAGCAGGTGCAGGCGTCGTTAAAAAATGTCTTGGGGGCAGATTACGCTGCGTTTGCAGGCAATTTCGATGTCTATGGCGAACCGCGACACACTGCGGATGGCGGGTTATTCGTGGAAGGCTGGCTGAAAGATCTCTATCTGGAAAATGCCTCCGCATTTGTTATTTATCCGGATGGTCGACTTTCTGCCGCATGGGTAGTGCCCGCGGCTTCGGTTGCACACTATAAAAGCAATACAGGTGAAAAACGCATTCCTGATGCGTTGCAACAATGGGTTAGCCGCTTTCAGGACGTGTCGTTTAACACGCCCGCGATTACTCAAACGGCTGAGACCTTCGTCGATTTTTTTGAAACCCCTAAATTTAAGATAAAAGTGGTCACGGTGTGTGGTAACGGCGCGCATTGTGACGAAGCAACGTACTACGGCGTGCGTAAAAATGATCGGGCCGAAGTCAATTTGCATGGCTTTGCGGTGCGGAAATCTTGTGAACAGTTGATCTGCCCTGTTATTACCTACACCTTTAAAAACGGCACCACCACTTATCTGCTGAGTAAAATTGATAACAGCTTAACCGTGATACAAAACAATAAAATCCTTCTCGATGAAAAAGGTATCTGGAAAGCGCATGAGTAGATTCGCATGCCTGTCACCGTACGTTCCAAAGGTGCAAGTAATAGTGCTGCAAAACAGAGATGCGTTGATGGCGTTATCGGGGGTAATTATTTCAGCCACCAGTTTTTCGCTGCTGAATTAACCGTATGAGAAAATGCGCATGGATCTGTTAACCCGTGAAGAGGGCGAAGCGTTACTGCTCAAATTCCTCAGCAGAGCGCTCAAAAATCCGTCGGATATTGAAACATTAATGACCATGGCCAGAGAGCATCCATCGACCATTCCCATGAAAGGGATTATCTACCAATACGATCGCATGGAAAAAAATACGTTATCGAAAGCGGAGCTGGACGACCTGTCGACCTTGATGTTTTTTTACGGACCTTAAGAATCAACTCATTTTTTGTGATGCTGAAAAGGAACAGACGCACGTTATGCACGCTATTCATTCAACTCTGCAGCGGCTTTATGTTGTCGTTGCGAGCTTCTTGCTCTCCTGCTGCGCCTGCGCCGCGTCGGCAACTGATTTTTCCGGTCAGTGGCACGGCAGTGAAAGTAACGAATCCACATTAACGCTGAAATTATCCCAGCAGAATAACAAGCTTACTGGATCGTATTGCTTTATCACTCAGCGCGGCAACCGCATTGATTGCCCGGATGAACAGCAGGATAACCTGCGCGGCGAGGTGAAAAATGACACCGCCATCGTTACGTTTGATTCGAGCTTTGGCGGTAAAAACGGCAAAGCCACGCTGGTTATTAATGGTGACAAGCTGGCGTGGCATCTGACGCAACCGCCTGAACACGGTGATTATTACGCCCCGGAAAATTACGCGCTGGTTAAAGAGACCGTTCACGCTGGCGCGACGACGAAAATTATCCGCACTGATAACTTTATGCTGGCGATCCGCAATAATTGCGGCGCGTTCACCACGCCTTGCGATGATCTGCTTTATACCGGCGCGCGAAACCGCGACAGCCAGCAGATTAGCCTGCACGGTAAAACGCGGCAGGATAATGAAAACCGCGTGATTGGCGCAGAATTCCGTAATGGCGATGTGCTTTATCTTGTCGATTACAACCCGCCGAAACTGGTGGTGACGCAGGCGGGTAAAACGCTTGTCAACCAGGCGGGCAGCTGGCTTAAATAGCGCTTCTTTTGACTGGCTATGGAAAGGTTAATGCGTCGAATATTCCCTGTTTTTGCGCTGCTGTTTGCTTTTTCTGCCCAGGCGGCGCAAACGCCGCTGACGGAAAACGACTTCACCGTGGAAATCAATAAACAGGCTATCACCCTGGGGCAGGACTGGGATCGCAATCTGCTGACGGTGCTCGGGAAACAAACCCGCGAGGATTTTGTCGGCGAAGTGCCATTTGGCGAGGAAAACTATAAGTATTACCGCCACATTTTTGCGGGCTTTGATATCTACAGCGCTAATATCGACTGGCAGCAACGCGGCAAAAGCGTCGACAGTTACGTCATCGGGCAGATAACGCTGCATGCCCCCACATTGCATACCGCGCGTGGCGTGGCGCCTAGCGATGCGAAACAGCGTGTGATTGAGCATTATGGTGCGGGTGAAACCGATAACAGCGATGGCGAAGAGTGGATTATGTATTCACTGGCGCACAAAAATATCGCTTTCGATGTCACCGGCGGCAAAGTGCGGGCCATTAATATCAGCACTGGAAATGACTGAAGGGCGACCTGAATTTTCAATTTTTCGCGCAGGGTGACGACGATGAAAATCGACAAACTTATTAAGAAACGCGTGATGCTGCACGATGGCGTGGAAACGCGCTTTTTTAATCAACCTGTCGAATTGATTTGTCCGCGTTGCCAGAAGCCAATTGAGCCGGATCTCTACCAGAGCGGGGATTTTGCCCGGCTACCCGAGGATATTCAGGCCGCAGTGGCGGCAAGAATCAAAGTCATTACCTTCAATCCTGAGACTTTTACCCGTTACTCCGCGCCAGAGGGCTCGCTTCTTTGTTCTGCGCATAGCTGCGAGGGCGGGCAGGGGAAAACGCTGGTTATCTTCAGTTATAAAGAGCAGCAGCCTGCCCGTTACATCGCCACACTTTATGCGCTGCTGGTGGTTAGCGATGATCAATAAAGCGTGGCGCGAAGAGTTGCAGGAACTGAAGCGCGATGGTTCTGCCTGTCAGTTTCATGACGCCGAATGGGGCGTTATTCGCCTTAAATTGCTTTACCGGGGCGAGTTTCTTTTCTTTCAGCTTAATGAACGGGCACTGATTTGTGAGGTTTCTGCGCGCTACAGCACGCTGGATAAAACGAGCCTTAAACGATGGGATGACGGCAGTGTCATTGGGGCTGACGAACGTGAAGCGCTGGCGAAGATTATTGCGCGCTATTATCGACTCTGCTGGAAAGATGATCTCCGCATCAACTAAACATGCGCTGATTTATGAACAACAAAAACCCCCGGCCGGACACTCCGCCGGGGGTTTTTCACATCTTACTTAACGCTGGTTACAGCCGGCGCACTGTTTGTTCTGGATCTGCTGGAAGAAGTCGTTACCTTTGTCATCCACCAGAATGAACGCCGGGAAGTTCTCCACTTCAATTTTCCAGATTGCTTCCATACCCAGTTCCGGGTAAGCCACGCATTCGAGGCTCTTAATGCTCTGCTGCGCCAGTACGGCAGCCGGACCGCCAATACTTCCCAGATAGAAACCGCCGTGTTTGGCACAGGCATCGGTCACTTGCTGGCTGCGGTTGCCTTTTGCCAGCATGATCATGCTCGCGCCGTGCGATTGCAGCAGATCCACGTAGGAGTCCATACGCCCTGCGGTGGTTGGGCCAAGCGAACCGGACGCATACCCTTCTGGCGTTTTTGCCGGGCCGGCGTAGTAGATCGGGTGATCTTTCACGTACTGCGGCAGCTCTTCGCCATTATCAATCAGCTCTTTCAGCTTCGCGTGAGCAATATCGCGCGCCACGATAATCGTACCGTTCAGCGAAACGCGGGTTGATACCGGGAACGCGGAAAGCTGTGCGAGGATCGCTTTCATCGGCTGGTTGAGGTCGATTTTCGCCACATCGCCTTCACCCTGCTGGCGCAGCTCTTCCGGAATATACTGCCCCGGATTGTGCTCCATCTTCTCGATCCAGATACCTTCGCGGTTGATTTTCGCTTTGATGTTACGGTCGGCGGAGCAGGAGACGCCCATGCCGATAGGGCAGGAGGCACCGTGGCGCGGCAGACGGATGACACGGATATCGTGAGCGAAATATTTACCGCCGAACTGCGCGCCAAGGCCAAGGTTCTGCGCTTCCTGCATCAGCTCTTGTTCAAGCTGGACATCGCGGAATGCCTGGCCATGCTCGTTACCTTCGGTCGGCAAGCCGTCATAGTAGCGGGTTGAGGCCAGTTTCACCGTTTTCAGCGTGGACTCCGCAGACGTACCACCAATCACAAAGGCGATATGGTATGGCGGGCAGGCTGCCGTGCCGAGGGTACGCATCTTCTCAACCAGATAGTTTTTCAGCTTCGCCGGTGTAATCAGCGCTTTGGTTTCCTGATAGAGATAGGTTTTGTTAGCTGAACCGCCGCCTTTGGCGATGCAGAGGAATTTATACTCGTCACCGTCGACGCTATAGAGATCGATCTGCGCAGGCAGGTTAGTGCCGGTGTTGACCTCTTTATACATATCCAGCGGCGCATTCTGCGAATAACGCAGGTTGTCTTCGGTGTAGGTGTTGTACACGCCACGCGCCAGCGCGGCTTCATCGCCGCCGCCGGTCCACACGCGCTGACCTTTTTTACCCATAATGATTGCCGTGCCGGTGTCCTGGCAGGTCGGCAGCACGCCTTTAGCGGCGATTTCAGAGTTACGCAGGAATTGCAGAGCAACGTATTTGTCGTTTTCGCTCGCTTGCGGGTCATGCAGAATGGCCGCCACCTGTTTCTGGTGGGAAGGGCGCAGCATAAAAGACGCGTCATGGAACGCGCGTTGTGCCAGCAGCGTCAGCGCTTCCGGCTCGACTTTCAGTACTTGCTGGCCGTCAAAGTCGGCGACGGAGACATATTCACGGCTCAGCAGATAATATTCCGTATCGTCTTTCGCCAGCGGGAACGGGTCCTGATAAACAAAGGGTTTGTTCGACATAGCTCTTTACTCCATAAAATAAAACCGCCGGGAATGCCCGGCGGTTACGAATCAGAACATCATGGTGATCCACGGATAACCAATCAACAGCAGGGCGGCCAGGAAGATAGCACCGAAGATGGTGCCCAGACGCCAGTAATCTTTGGTCGGCAGGTAGCCGCTACCGTAGTAAATCGGGCTTGGGCCAGTACCGTACGGGGTGATGATGCCCATCACGCCGAGTGAGGTACACAGAACCAGAACCACGACTTCCATATTGATGCCAGGAATTGTCGCCGCGATGGTCAGCATTGCAGGCAGCAGCGCCGTGGTGTGCGCGGTGGTGCTGGCGAACAGATAGTGCAGCAGGTAGAACGCCAGCAGCAGGGCGATGGTCGCCATCCCCGGAGAGATACCGCTCATCAGCAGGCCGCCTTCTTTACCCAACCAAGCGATAAAGCCGGTGGTGGAGAGGCCATCGGCCAGCGCAACCAGAGTGGCGAACCAGACAAAGGTGTTCCATGCCGGTTTGTTGCTGGTGATGTCGTTCCAGGTTAATACGCCGGTCCACAGCATCAGCACGACCACCAGCAGCGCGGCAAGCGCAGGCTCGATAAAGTCGGCGGCAAAGATCCACATCAGCAGCGCACAGCAGACAAACACCAGCAGCAGGATTTCATTGCGTGACATTCTGCCCAGTTTTTCCAGCTCGCGGCTGGCCCACAGCGGCACTTCGTCATTGACTTTCACTTCTGGCGGGTAGAACCAGTAAGCCAGCAGCGGCATGGTCAGAATCAACAGCACGCCCAGCGGCAGGAAGGCGATAAACCAGCTACCCCAGGAGATGTTAATGCCAACGGTGCTTTTCACCAGCGCCAGCGCCAGCAGGTTCGGTGCCAGTGCGGAAAGGAACATAGAACTGGTGATACAGGCTGCGGTAATCGCCACCCACATCAGGTAAGAACCGATGCGGCGCGCGCTTGGATCGTTCGGTTTGGAACCGTACAGCGGCGGCAGGTTGGCGATAATCGGGTAGATTGTCCCGCCGCTGCGCGCGGTGTTTGACGGGGTGAACGGTGCCAGCAGCAGGTCGGCGAAAGTAATGGCGTAACCGAGCGTCAGGCTGCGGCGGCCAAGATATTTCACCAGAATCAGCGCCAGGCGGCGACCAAACTGGGTTTTATCGTAACCGGCGGCAAACATAAACGCGCCGAAGATAAGCCACACGGTGGAGTTACCGAAACCGCTTACCGCCCATTTAAAGGACTGGCCAGCCAGCTTGAATTTCGGGTCGGCCAGTTGTTCCGGGCTGAACAGCAGCCACTGGCTACACAGCGCGATAACCACCACGCCGGTCATGCCGATAACCGCACCCGGCAGGGGTTCGAAAATCAGGCCGACAATAACGCCAACGAAGATAGCAAAGTAGTGCCAGGCAAACGGCGGTAAACCTTCCGGCACCGGGACAAACAGCAGAAGCACTGCCACGATAATCGGCAACGCCATCATTATCAGGCGGTTTTTATTTCCGGCTTTTGCACTGGCTGCGGGAGCAGACGGTGGGGTTGTTGTTTTCTCTGTCATAGTGAGCATCTACAAGTAGTTAAAAATTCGGTCATGCGCGGAAAGTGAATCTCTGATTATTTTAGTTTCAAAAGTTACTTTAATTTTTTATTGAGACTTTTCACATTCTGGCATGTGTTGTTTAACGCAAATTCAATCGCATTAAATAAAAATCTGAGCGTATTTATATATTGCTCTTCCATTGGCGAATACTATTGATTGAGATCAAGAAAACGAAACGAACGACACTTTTTTTAATAAAATGAATACCCACAGAGTATTATGTGGTTAATTTCACAAAATTACCGTAAATGTTAAAAAATGGTGCTGATAATAACTCTCATTAACGAGGTATTTTCTTTTAACCATATGATATTTGTCTATTTTATTATTTAAATAAAGCTGGAAAGGAAAAGTGTGAAGTAATCGCAATGTTACCGGTAATTAAAGTCATGTGAATACGATATTTAAAAATGATAATACGCTGGAGGTAGCTCTGTTATTAAGGTGGTTAAATAGTTTTATAACTAACGTAATTAATTTGGTAATTAAAATTCACGGTATATTAAATACACGACATCAGGATTGTAAAACAGAACGAAAAATAAATCCGTCACCGAATTCAAAGTTTTTAATTTTTAGATTTGGAGTTTAATTATGACCAGCAACGAACGCATCCTCAGCCCGTTTACCTTGCCGAATGGCGCAGAACTGAAAAACCGTTTGTTAATGGCGCCAATGACCACCTGCACAGGTTATTTTGACGGGACAGTCAGCAGTGAACTGGTGGAATATTATCGCGCCCGCGCCGGAAGTATCGGCACCATTATTGTTGAATGCTGTTTTGTCGATGATCTCGGCCTGGCATTTCCGGGCGCTATCGGTATTGATAACGACGAGAAAATTGCCGGTCTGGCAAAAATTGCCTCGGCGATTAAAGCCGAAGGTTCAAAAGCAATTTTGCAGATTTACCACGGCGGCCGCATGGTCGAACCGAAGCTGATTGGCGGTCGTGCTCCGGTTGGTCCGAGCGCTATTGCCGCTCCGCGTGATGGCGCGGCAACCCCGGTTGCGCTGACCACCGCTGAAGTGGAAGGGATGATTGGCAAATTTGGTGACGCCGTACGCCGCGCCATTCAGGCCGGGTTCGATGGTGTCGAAATTCACGGTGCCAATACCTACCTTATCCAGCAATTCTTCTCGCCAAACTCCAACCAGCGCGATGATGAGTGGGGCGGCAGCCGCGACAACCGCGCGAAGTTCCCGCTGGCCGTACTGGACATCACCCATAAAATGGCGCGTCAGTACGCCGACGACGCCTTTATTATCGGTTACCGTTTCTCGCCGGAAGAGCTGGAAGTGCCCGGCATCCGTTTTGATGACACCATGTTCCTGCTGGAAAAACTGGCGGCGCGCGGTGTTGATTACCTGCACTTTTCGCTGGGTGCGGCGCTGCGTCCTTCCATTAACGACACCAGCGATCCGACGCCACTGATTAAGAAATATTGTGCCATGCGTTCTGCAACGCTGGCGCAGGTGCCGGTGATGGGTGTTGGCGGTATCGTTAATGCCGCCGACGCTGAGCAGGGGCTGGATCACGGCTATGACCTGATTGCGGTAGGCCGTGCGTGCATCGCGTATCCGGACTGGACGGCGCGTATCGCCAACGGTGAAACCCTGGAGCTGTTCATTGATAGTACCCAGCGTGAAGCGCTGAATATCCCGGAACCGCTGTGGCGTTTCTCGCTGGTTGAAGCGATGATCCGCGACATGAGCATGGGCGCTTCGAAATTTAAGCCAGGTCTTTTTGCTGAAACGGTTCAGGACGACGCTAACGAGCTGGTTATCAATGTCAGCCTCGACACAGACCGCATCGTTGATATCGAACTCGCCTCAAGTACCGTTGATAGCGTTGAATTCACCAGCAGCTTTGAAGAGATCCGCGGCCGCATCCTGACGGCCAACAGCCCGCACGTTGACGCGATTTCAGGCGCAACCAGCCAAAGCGAAGCGGTGAAAAAAGCGGTATCAAAAGCGATGGTGAAATCCAGCAAAGCGCTGGCGGCAGAAGAGGGCAGTGACTCTCAGGAACCCAAACGCTATGACGTTGTGGTTGTCGGTAGCGGCGGCGCGGGTCTGGCGGCGGCGATTCAGGCGCACGACGAAGGTGCCAGCGTACTGATTGTCGAAAAAATGCCAACCATCGGCGGTAACACCATTAAAGCCTCTGCGGGCATGAACGCCGCGGAAACCCGCTTCCAGCGCGTAAAAGGCATTCAGGACAGCAAAGAGCTGTTCTACGCGGAAACCCTGAAAGGCGGCGGTAACAAAAACAATCCGGCGCTGCTGCGTCGCTTTGTGGAAAATGCGCCAGAAGCCATCGAATGGCTGGCTCGTCGCGGCATTATGCTTAACGACATCACCACCACTGGCGGGATGAGCATTGACCGTACGCACCGCCCGCGCGACGGATCGGCAGTCGGTGGCTACCTGATTAGCGGCCTGGTGCGTAATGTCACCAAACGCGGCATCGATGTAATGCTGGATACCTCAGTGGACGACATTCTGTTTGAGCAAGGTGAAGTGCGCGGCGTACGCCTGCTGACCGAAGAGCAGGAGAGTGTGGTGATCGAGGCGAAAAGTGTGATTGTGGCGACCGGTGGTTTCAGCGCCAACAGCGCAATGGTGGTGAAATACCGTCCGGATCTGGAAGGTTTTGTCACCACCAACCATAAAGGCGCGACCGGCGGCGGTATCGCACTGCTGGAACGTATTGGCGCGGGCACTGTGGATATGGGCGAAATTCAGATCCACCCGACCGTTGAACAGAATACCTCGTACCTGATTTCCGAATCGATTCGCGGCGGCGGTGCGATTCTCGTCAGCCAGCAGGGCAAACGCTTCTTTAACGAAATGTCGACCCGCGATAAAGTCTCGGCGGCAATCATCGCCCTGCCGGAACATTACGCTTACATCGTGTTTGATGAGCATGTCAGAGCGAAAAACAAAGCGGCAGACGAGTATATCGCGCGTGGCCTGGTTACCAGCGCCAGCTCGCCGCGTGAACTGGCGGATAAACTGGGTATCGATTACCACGCTTTCCTGGCCACGCTCGAACGCTACAACGGCTTTGTGGAAAAACAGCACGATGAGGACTTTGGTCGCACCACCGCACTGCGTGCACCGATCAATGAAGGCCCGTTCCACGCGATCCAGATTGCACCGGGTGTGCACCACACCATGGGGGGCGTGACCATCAACACTGAAACCGAAGTGTTGAACACAGAAAACCAGGTGATCGCGGGCGCTTATGCCGCCGGGGAAGTGGTTGGCGGCCTGCATGGCGGCAACCGTATCGGCGGGAACGCCGTGGCCGATATTATTATCTTCGGCTCACTGGCGGGACACCAGGCTGCAATGCGCGCCAAACGCGGCTAACCGCGTGCTACACTTCAGGCCTGCCACTGCGCAGGCCTGCTCAATTTAGCCCATCAGGAGAGTGCGATGTCCGATAACCGTGTCTGGAGCTACTCTGCAACCCTTATGGGTTCTCCCATTCTGCTGAAACTCTTTGCCGATAACGAAGTGCTCGCCTCCCGCGTTTTTGGCCTTATCAAACGTTACGAAGATCTGCTGACGGTCAACCGCGCCCATTCACAGGTGATGGATATTAATCACGCCGCGGGACAGCATCCGGTGGCGGTCAGCCGTCCGGTGTATGAACTGATTAAATGCGCCAAAGCCGCCAGCATGGTGCAGGACAGCGCTTTTAACCTGGCGATTGGCCCGCTGGTGAAACTGTGGCGTATCGGTTTTAAAGGCGACCGCGTACCGCCAGCCGACGAGATAACCGCGCGGCTGCGCATTACCCGTCCGCAGGATGTGGTGCTGAATGATGCCGACAGCAGCGTGTTTCTCACCCAGCCGGGGATGGAGATCGATCTTGGCGCAATCGCCAAAGGCTTTATCGCCGATCGGGTGCGCGATTACCTGCATCAGCAGGATGTGCGCGACGGATTGATTAACCTGGGGGGCAATGTGCAAACCCTGGGCACGCCGCAAGGTAGCTGGTCTATCGGGCTGAAAAAACCTTTCTCGTCCGGCGATGCGCTGGTGGGGTCGATAGACGTGGTGAACCAATCGGTGGTGACATCCGGCACCTACGAGCGCTATTTCGAACAGGATGGTAAACGCTGGCACCATATTCTTGACCCGCGCAGTGGTTACCCGCTGGATAACGAACTTGACAGCGTGACGATCATTTCCCGCGATTCGCTCGACGGTGATATCTGGACCACGCTTATCTTCGGTCTCGGTGTGGAAAAAGGCTGCGCATTACTGAAACAGCGCGAGGATATTGAAGCGATTTTCGTCACCAAAAACCGCGACATTATCCTCTCTTCACAGCGTCAGTTCCGCTTTACGCCGTGCGACGACAGTTACCGGATCACTGACTGTACTGCTTAAGTAAGCTGTATTGGTCGGCGATCAACTGGTAGCGATACACCGGGCGACCGGTTGCACCGTAGTGAATGGTGGTGTAGAGAATATTGATTTGGGCAAGCCAAATCAGATACTTACGGCACGACACGCGCGAAATATTCACGGCATTCGCCAGTTCATCGGTGGAAAACTCAATGCCCGGATGGGCGTCAATCCACTGGCAAATGGTACGCAATGTCTGCGCGGTTAACCCTTTTGGCAGACGGCGCGTATCGGCGGCTTCCGGCGCGCCACCGTGTAACAGGCGGTCGACATCAGACTGCTCATAATAGGGGTGCGCACTCATCAGCTTGCGCTTTTCGCGCCATGAGGTCAGCGCTTCTTCGAAGCGCGGGAACTGGAAGGGTTTGATCAGATAATCCACCACCCCATAGTGCAGTGACGTCTGAATGGTTGCCGCATCGGCGGAGGAAGTGATCATAATGACATCAATCGCCCGGCCACTGGCGCGAATGATGGGGAGCAGATCCAGCCCGCTGTCCTGCTGCATATAGACATCCAGCAGCACCAGATCGATATCCCGCTGCGGATCGTTAATCATCTCCTCGGCCTGGCGCAGCGTCGATGCCGTGCCGCAGCACTGAAAGCCGGCGATCTGCGCCACATACATGCGGTTCAGCTCGGCGACCATGGCATCATCGTCAACAATTAATACATTTATCACGCGTTCTTCCTTTCACTATCCCAGGGGAGATGGACAAAAAATTGGGTAAAGACACCGGGTTCAGACTCGACGGTGATCGTGCCGCCAAGTTCGGTGAGCTGCTGGCTGGCAAGAAACAGCCCAACGCCCCGGTTATCACCTTTCGTCGAGAATCCTTTGCGGAAAATGGCGTCGATATTGCCCGGCGCAATGCCCGGACCATCGTCGCTCACTTCGCCGGTCAGCCAGCCATCCTGATAATGCAGCAGGATACCCACTTCGCCTTCCGGCTGACTACTCATGGCATCGAGCGCATTTTCGATGAGATTCCCCAGCACCGTCACCAGCACGGTAACTTGCTTCTCATTGGGGTTATCCGGCACCAGGCTCTCATCCGCCAGCGTCAGCGTAAAACCGCGCTCTTTCGCCCGGTTGATTTTGCCTAACAGAAAACCCGCCACCACCGGCGATTTAACCCGGTGCTGAATAGCGCCAATATCGGTTTGATAATTCTGCGCGGTTTGCAGCACGTACTCTTCAAGCTTGTCATAACTTTTCATGTTTAACAGGCCGAGAATAACATGCAGCTTGTTCATAAATTCGTGGGACGTGGTGCGCAACGCATCAACATAATTCACCATCCCGTCCAGCCGCTGGAGTAGCTGGCTGACTTCGGTTTTATCGCGGAAAGTACTGATCGCGCCAATCACCACGCCCTGGCTGCGCACCGGCACGGTGTTGCTGAGCAGCAGCAGGCCGTTGCAACCGAGCTCGCGATCGTGGGTTGGCTCGCCGGTTTCCAGCACTTCGAGCAGGTCGGCGAGCAGAGGCCCGTGTCCGGCGGCACCGTCTGGTGCATTGGTCAGCAGCATCTGCCGTGCGGCATGGTTAAGCAGCGTTACGCGCCCGTCAGCATCGACGGCAATCACCCCTTCTTTCAGTGACTGTAACATCGCCTGGCGCTGCTTGAATTGCGCCGAGATCTCGTGCGGCTCAAGGCCAAGCAGAATGCGTTTCAGCACCCGCACCAGTTGCCAGGTACCGAGCGAGCCCACCAGCGCGCTAAACAGCAGCGTCCACATCACCGCCCAGCGGCTGCGGCTGACTTGCTGATCGACCTTGCTCAGCGAGATCCCGACCACCACCACGCCAATTTGCTGGTTGGCGTCGTCATATACCGGTGTAAAAACGCGTAATGCCGGTGCCAGCACGCCGCGGTTCACGGCGACATTTTCTTTGCCTTTCAGCGCCGGGTTTAGATCCTCGCCAATAAAGTGTTGCCCGATGATCCCGGCGTTCGGGTGCGAATACCGGATGCCGTGCATATTGGTGACGATGGCATACAGCAGATCGTTACGGGCAGCGACCGCTTCCGTCAGCGGCTGGATCACGTTGCTGTCAGGCGGCAACAATAATCCACGCTTGATTTCAGGCGAATCAGCCAGCGTGCGCGCAACGGCCAGCGCCGTCTCTTTTACCCCGTCACGCGTGGCATTACTGATTTGCCAGAACCACAGGGCAAAGGCCAGCAGCAACACCGAACCGATAACGCTGCATACCATTAGCGTCACGGTGGTACTGAGCTTCATAGGGCGTTTGCGTGGTTTTATCCGCTGCGCTAACTCTTTCATGCCAAACCCAATTATTCACATCAAGATAGTTATTATCACCGAAGGCGTAAAAATCTTAAAGCGGCGCGAGAAGTACAAAATGCGCGGCGTAGCCGTGAAGCGTGACCCCATTCGCAGGTAAGGCAGATAAATAACCTTATAGTGAGTGTGGAACCATTCAGAAGGAGCAGGGTATGAGCAGTAAGCCAAACGGTTCACTAGTGGAACGTCGCAACCGCCGCACGACCGACATCGACCGGCTCGCCACGCTGGATATGCTGACGCTCATCAATGAGGAAGATAAACAGGTTACCGACGCGGTAAGCGCCTGTTTGCCGGAGATCGCCCGGCTGGTGGATAACGCCAGCGCGACGCTGAATCGCGCCGGCAGGGTGGTGATCATCGGCGCCGGTGCGTCCGGGCAGGCGGCGATACAAACCGCACAAGGTTTTGCTCCCGATACACGTCATGGCGTTATTGGCTTGTTGGCCGGTGGCATCAATGCTAACGCGCAAGAGCGTGACGCGGCGGCGGCAAATTATGAACGCGGGGTTGCCGATTTACAGGCCATCAACTTTAGCCATGACGATATGCTGGTGGCGCTGTCGGTCAGTGGTAAAACGCCGTGGACATGGGGCGCGCTGCGCCACGCCTGGTCACTCGGCGCACGCATCGCGCTGGTTTGCCGGGGTCACGATAGCGAAGCCGCCCGGTTGGCGGATATCGTGCTGGCACCGGACAGCGGCGCGGAGGTGGTGAGTGGTTTTAGCGAACCGAAAGCGCGGCTTGCCCAGCAGCAAATCCTCAACATGCTGGCAACCGGTCTTGCTATCCGTACCGGGCGTGTTTACAGCAACCTGCGGGTGGATGTGCAGGCGACCAGTGTGCACTGGGCAGAGCGGCAAATCACGCTGGTGATGGCGGCAACGCAGTGCTCACGCGAGCAAGCGAAAAGCGCGCTGGAGAGCTGCGATCATAACTGCCGTACGGCGATATTAATGGTGCTGACCGGTCTGGATGCCTGGCGCGCGCGCGATCTGCTAACCGAGAATAACGATCATTTGCGAATTGCCTTACAGGAGGCGAAAACGCATTTTGCTGATGTCTGAATAATGAAAAAAGCCCGCCAATAATTACGGCGGGCTTTTTTATTATGTATTGTACGAGCGTTTGATATTTCGAGTTTTTAAGATAAATCCCGTCACTATTAATTCCACATTATTTATGTCACTGCTTTTTTTAATTTAAAAAAGCGGCGAAATACTATTTATCGATATGAGCTGAATTGTGAATGATATTTTAAATTAACGTAAAAGTGCGTTAATATCTGTTTTCACAAATCACACCTGCTATGTAACCTTATAATTATGCCTGCAATGAAAAAGACAATTATCTCGCTCAGCGCCGTCGCGTTACTCGTCAGTTCAGTGACCAGCGCGTACGCGGAAGAGACGCAAAAAACGGACTTCCTGCTGATTGGCGGCGGCATCATGAGCGCCTCTCTGGGCACCTGGCTGCAGGAGCTGCAGCCGGAGTGGAAACAAGTGATGGTGGAAAAACTCGATGGCGTAGCGCTCGAGTCTTCTAACGGCTGGAATAATGCCGGCACCGGTCACTCGGCAAATATGGAACTTAATTACACGCCGCAGCGTCCGGATGGCTCTATTGATGTCAGCAAAGCGCTGGAAATTAATGAGCAGTTTATGATTTCCCGCCAGTTCTGGTCGGCACAGGTGAAGCGCGGTATTTTGAATAACCCGCACGCTTTTATTAATTCCACGCCGCACATGAGTTTCGTCTGGGGCGATAATGTGGATTATCTGGCAAAACGTTATGCCGCTTTGCAGCAAACGACCTTATTCCAGGGTATGAAATTCTCCACCGACCATCAGCAAATTAAACAGTGGGCACCGCTGGTGATGGAAGGGCGCGACCCGAACCAGAAAGTCGCCGCCACCTGGACGCCGGTCGGCACCGACGTTAACTACGGTGAAATTACCCGTCAGCTGGTTGGCAGCCTGAAAAAAAGCAGCAACTTCTCCCTGCAAACCTCTTCCGAAGTGACCGATTTCAAACGCAATGCCGATAACTCCTGGCATGTCACCATCAAAGACGTGAACAGCGGTAACGAGCACGCCATCGATGCGAAATATGTCTTTATCGGTGCCGGTGGCGGGGCGCTGAAGCTGCTGCAAAAAACCGGCATCCCGGAAGCGGATAACTACGCGGGCTTCCCGGTCGGCGGTTCCTTCCTGATGACGGAAAACCCGGCGATCACCAGCCAGCATCTGCAAAAAGTCTACGGTCAGGCGTCCGTGGGCGCGCCGCCGATGTCGGTACCGCATATTGATGCCCGCTTTATTGATGGCAAACGCGTGGTGCTGTTTGGGCCGTTCGCGACCTTCTCCACCAAATTCCTGAAAAACGGCTCCTTCTTTGACCTGCTGAGCACTACCACCACCAGCAACTTTATGCCGATGACCCACGTAGGGCTCGACAACTTCGACCTGGTGAAATACCTGATTGGTCAGGTCATGCTGAGCGATGAAGACCGCTTTGAAGCGCTGAAAGAGTACTATCCGCAGGCGCGTAAAGAGGACTGGAAACTGATCCAGGCCGGCCAGCGTGTGCAGATCATCAAGAAAGATGAAGACAAAGGTGGCGTGCTGAAGCTTGGCACCGAAGTGGTGGTCGATCAGCAGAAAACCATCTCTGCGCTGCTTGGCGCATCGCCGGGCGCGTCGACGGCTGCACCCATCACCCTGAATGTGCTGAAGAAGATGTTCCCGGAGCAGTTCAACTCGCCGCAGTGGCAGAGCAAAATCCGCGACATCGTGCCGAGCTACGGTCAGGAGATGAACGGTAACGTGGCGTTGACCCAGAAAGTGTGGGATGACACCGCCGCCACGCTGCAACTGGCGAAACCGCCGGTGATTGAGATGAACGATCAGAAAAACGCCCCGGCTGACAAACCGGCAGAGGCGAAAAACGACGCTCCGGCTGATAAGCCGGCTGAAGCGAAAAGCGACGCCTCCCCACAGCACGATATGGCGCTGTAAATAAAACAGGGCGCACTCCGGTGCGCCCTTTCTCTTTTTGTCGGTCTGCGACCGTTCCCGCCTGAATTAAACTCTGTTGTTATTCCCGTCGCGCATTTAACCGTTCGCTTGCCGTTTTTCGAGGCGGCGGTAGAGCGTGCTGCGCGATATCCCCAGCTTTTTAGCCGCCAGACTCATATTGCCCCGCGCTTCTGCAATCGCGCTCTGCTCATCTTGCGGGGCTGCCTCCGCCACCGCCACCGCCACCGCCAGCGTTGGCGGGTGCGAAGAGGCAATGTCAGGGGGAAGATCCGCAAGCGTAATGCAATCACCGTCTTCCGCCAGCGCCATCAATACCCGCAACTGGCTGAGTAACTGGCGCACATTTCCCGGCCACGGGCGACCCGCCAGCGTGGCGACCACCTCGGCGCTAAGGGTAAGGCCACGGCTGGCTGCGCCCAGCTCCTGCCACAGTTTTTGGATAAACCCATCAACATTCTGCCACTCGCGTAACGGAGGAATGCGCAGATGAAACTCCTGAATACGGTACAGCAGATCTTCGCGAAATGTCCCGGCCTGCACCCGAGCGGCGAGATCCTGATGGGTGGCACAAATTAGCGTGAAGTTGACGTCATACACACTGTTGGCACCCAGCGGCGTCACTTTCTTCTCCTGCAATACGCGCAGCAGGCGGGTTTGCAGCGCCAGCGGCATATCGCCAATCTCGTCAAGAAACAGAACGCCACCATCGGCTTCCCGGCACTTACCGATATAGCCTTTTGGGCTTGCGCCGGTAAACGCGCCGGGAACATAGCCAAACAGTTCGGACTCAATCAAATGCTCCGGGAGCGCCGCACAGTTAATGGCGACAAAGTTTCCTGTGCGCCACTGGCTGCGGGCATATAGCTCGCGGGCCAGATACTCTTTTCCGCTGCCGGTTTCACCGGTCACGCACAAGGCAATCCCGGCATTAACAATGCGCAGTGCTTTCTCTTTTTCCCGCGCCAGTTGATCCTGCGCGAGGGCTGCGCCGCGCCCGATATAGCGCCGCGCAGGCAGTGTCTGACGCGCGTAGTAGCGCCGTGTATTACTGGCGTCGAGGGTGGTTTCGCCGACCTGTAAACCGGCCTCCGGGAAAAGCGTTTGTAAAGAGAGTTCGCCAAAATGCTGCGGCGTCAGCGAAAACTCATCCATCGCCAGCTTGTTCGCACCGAGCAATGTCTGATCGGCGAAAATCAGCAACAGCTCCTGCGCACTGCCGAGCACCGACGGGTCGTGATGCAGACTCAGCAGCCAGCGGTCGGCACCAAGCGCGCTGGTGGCCCACTCATGTTCTATTTGGCATACCGCGCGACGGATCAGCGCAGCGGCATCGCGGCGCGGCGCCTGGGCGGGTGTTGAGAGATCTAACACCCCGGCAATTTGTCCGTCCGGTCGGAAGACGGGGGACGCCGAGCAAAACAAGCCTGCGTTGCGGCTGAGGTAATGTTCGCCGCCGGAGACTTCACAATGGCGCTGCAATGCCAGCGCAGTCCCTATCGCGTTAGTGCCGCGCGCGTGTTCGCCCCACAGGTTGCCGGGTGCCAGCGCATAGCGCTGCGCTTTTTGCAGAAAGTCGCGGTTGCCGTGGGTCTCCAGCACCAGACCGGTAGCGTCGGACAGCACCATTATCGACGGATGACTGGCAAGCTCCGGGCGCAGTCGCGCCAGCAGCGGGGCGGCCAGATGGTTGACCCAACCGTTTTCCGCGCGGGCATCTTTCAGCATGGATGTCGCTACCCAGGGCTGGGCGTCATCATCGCGGGTCAACCCGTAGCTGCGACTACGCTGCCAGGAGTTTTCAAGCAGGCAGGGTAACCCGGCAGGAGCGAGGGACAAGGCGCGTGGCGGCATGTGACTCTCCATTAAATGAGATGTTACATTTGTGTAGCATAACAGTGTCCCGTATGTAGCGACGTGCGACACACTTCCCGCACCCTGTACCAGCCTTTTTTGTGTCATTTCATTCCGGCAAAAGTCTGGCTTTCAGTTATTTCCTTGTTTTATCAGCATAAACACACCTGCGACGGATCGTTTGCTACGACCTGGCATAAGAACTGCTTATGTCACTGTGTCCGCCACGATGCGCGACGCCTCACCTGTACCGATAATAAAAGAGGAACATCTTATGAAATATGTCCACCCTGGCCTTGATGGCGCGAAAGTCTCTTTTAAACAGCGTTATGGCAACTATATTGGCGGTGAATTTGTTGACCCGGTGGAAGGGCGTTGGTTTACCAACACCTCGCCGGTCACCGGACAGGTGATTGCCGAATTCCCGCGCTCAGACGCGGCGGATATTGAGAAGGCTCTGGACGCAGCGCATGCTGCCGCCGACGCCTGGGGAAAAACCAGCGTGCAGGATCGCGCCAATGTGCTGCTGGCCATTGCCGATCGCATCGAAGCCAACCTGGAAATGCTGGCATTAACAGAAACCTGGGATAACGGAAAACCGATCCGCGAAACCATGGGCGCGGATTTGCCGCTGGCTGTTGATCACTTCCGTTATTTCGCCGGTTGTATCCGCGCGCAGGAAGGGACAGCGGCAGAGATCGACAGCAATACGGTTGCTTACCACATCTATGAACCGCTGGGCGTGGTCGGGCAGATCATTCCGTGGAACTTCCCGCTGCTGATGGCGGCGTGGAAACTGGCGCCGGCGCTGGCGGCGGGCAACTGCGTGGTACTGAAACCGGCTGAACAGACGCCGCTTGGCATCTGCGTGTTGATGGAACTGATTGGCGATCTGCTACCCAAAGGGGTGCTGAATGTGGTGCACGGCTTCGGCACTGAAGCCGGTGAACCGCTGGCGCGCAGCAAACGCATCGAAAAAATCGCCTTTACCGGCTCCACGCCGATTGGCCGCCACATCCTTTCGTGCGCGGCGGAAAACATCATCCCCAGCACCGTCGAACTCGGCGGCAAATCACCCAATATCTACTTTGAAGATGTGATGAACGGTGATGAAGGCTTTATTGATAAAGCGGTGGAAGGCGTGGTGCTCGGCTTCTTCAACCAGGGCGAAGTCTGTACCTGCCCGTCGCGCGTGCTGGTGCAGGAATCGATTTATCCGCAGTTTGTCGAAAAAGTCATCGCCCGCATGGAGAACATCCGCAAAGGCGACCCGTTTGACACCGACACCATGATTGGTGCGCAGGCGTCACAAGAACAGTACGACAAGATCCTCTCTTACATCTCGATTGCCCGCGACGAAGGCGGCGAAATCATTACCGGCGGCGCTCACGTGGAACACGGCGACGGGCTGCAAAACGGTTTCTATATCCAGCCGACATTGATTAAAGGCCATAACGGGATGCGCTGCTTCCAGGAAGAGATTTTTGGGCCGGTGCTGGGCATTACCACTTTTAAAGATGAAGCCGAAGCGCTGCGTATCGCCAACGACACCGAGTTTGGCCTCGGCGCCGGGGTGTGGACGCTGGATATCAATCGCGCATGGCGCATGGGACGCGGCATTAAAGCGGGTCGCGTATGGACAAACTGTTACCACCTCTACCCGGCACATGCGGCGTTTGGCGGTTACAAAAACTCGGGCGTCGGGCGTGAAACCCACAAACTGGCGCTGAGCCACTATCAGCAGATCAAAAACCTGCTGGTGAGTTACAGCGGTTCGCCGCTGGGGCTGTATTAATTATCTACATCAGGATGAGGCGATAATATGCAACTGAAAACCATGAAAGCCGCAGTGGTGAAAGCCTTTGGTCAGCCGCTGGTGATTGAAGAGGTGATGGTGCCGGCTGTTGAACCGGGCAAGATCCTCGTCAAAATTGAAGCGACCGGCGTGTGTCACACGGATTTACACGCCGCCGATGGCGACTGGCCGATTAAACCGAACCCGCCGTTTATCCCCGGCCACGAAGGTGTCGGCCATGTGGTGGCTGTCGGGCCGGGCGTGAAGCATGTGAAAGAGGGCGATCGTGTCGGTGTGCCGTGGCTCTATTCAACATGTGGTCACTGTGAACACTGCCTTGGCGGCTGGGAAACCCTGTGCCATTCGCAGCAAAACTCCGGCTATTCGGTAAACGGTACGTTTGCCGAATATTGCCTGGCCGATGCCAGCTATGTCGGGATTTTGCCGGATAATGTCGATTTTCAGAGTATCGCGCCGATCCTCTGCGCCGGGGTGACAGTCTATAAAGGGCTGAAAATGACCGAAGCGCGCGCCGGAGAGTGGGTGGTGGTGTCGGGTATCGGCGGCCTGGGACACCTGGCGATCCAGTACGCGGTGGCGATGGGCATGAACGTGGCGGCGGTCGATATTGATGATGACAAGCTGGCGTTTGCGCGCCGTCTCGGTGCCTCGGTGGTGGTCAATGCGCGCCAGGAAGATCCGGGAACGCGTTTCCATAGCGAGTTTGGCGGTGCGCACGGCGTGCTGGTGACCGCGGTATCGCCAAAAGCGTTTGAGCAGGCAACAACCATGATGCGCCGTGGCGGCACCATGGTGCTCAACGGCTTACCACCGGGGAAATTCGACCTGTCGATTTTTGACATGGTGCTCGATGGCACCACGGTGCGCGGTTCGATTGTCGGTACGCGTAAAGATCTGCAGGAAGCGCTGGATTTCGCCGGGCGCAACAAAGTCCATGCGGAAATCGCCGTGGAGCCGCTGGAGAATATCAACAGCATCTTTGAGCGGATGCGCGCCGGGAAAATCACCGGCAGGATCGTCGTCGATATGTCGAAGTAACAGAGTAAAACGGGGCAGCGATGCCCCGTTTGGCGTTTCAGTGCAGAGCATCCGCAAACTCTGCCAGCTGCTGGTTAAAACGGGCTGGCTCTTCCAGGAACGGGGCGTGCCCCGAATGGTCAAACCACACCGCGCTAATACGGGGATTCACGCTTCTGGCACGCGCCAGCGATGCGTGTGGCTCCACCAGCTGGTCATACCTGCCGTAGATAAAGCGTACCGGGATTGTCGCTTTTCCCAGCCCCTGCTCAAGCGCAACTTTCATTGACGGTACGGCGCGTTGCATCTCCCAGGAGGCCATCGCCGCATTGGCTTGCAGGCGCGCGAAGGTAACCGTGTCAGGTTGCTGGTAGAAGCAGAGCCGCAGAAATTCGCGCTCGCCATCCAGGTGGGTGGCTAAATCCGCCGAGGTCATCGCCTGATAGACTTGCGGATGCGCCGGGATCTGATCGGGCGTTAACTCCACCACGGCGTCGACATACAGCGCGCCAGACAGCGCTTTGTCACCAAACTGCGCCAGGTAGTGACTGATCACCGCGCCACCCAGCGACCAGCCGACCAGCAGCGGTTTTTTTGCATGGCTTGCGGTAATGACGGCGGCGACATCTTCTGCCCAGCGGCTTCCCTCGCGGTAGGCCTCTGCCTGCGTCGGTTTGGCCGACAGACCATGGCCGCGCATATCAAAACTGATTAAGCGAAAACGTTGCAAAGCCGGATCCTGACGCTGTTTTTCCCAGTTCAGGTGGCTGCCTAATAAGCCGTGAATAAAAATAATCGGCTTGCCTTGCGGCGCGCCGGACTCTTGTACCGCCAGTTCCACACCGTCCGCCGAGGTCACGGTGTACTGCTTGTCGCTGGCAAACAGCGAGGCGGAAAAGCTGAATAACAAAATAGCGAGATAACGACCAGGGGATAACAGCATAAAATGTTCCTCCAGATGAATGTTCGCGGCTATCCTCAACCCTGACACTGGTGTCAGAGTCAAGCCATTTACCGGGAGGAAGAGAATGTTTTCAATTGGCGAACTCGCCCGACAAACGGGCATCAGCGTGCGCTCTATCCGCCATTATGATCGCCACGGTCTGTTGTGCAGCACGCGTGCCTGCAACGGTTATCGCTACTTTCCACCGCAGGCGCTCGGCCAGGTGAGGCAAATCCAGCAGTTAATCGCCACGGGGTTTAGCATTGCTGAAATTGCCGCTTTTCCTGCCTGTATGCGCAATGAAGAAGGGGCGACGATGTGTCCGCAAACGCGCGCGTTGCAGCGTAAACGGCTGGCGACGATTGAGGCGCAAATCGCCACCCTTGAACGCCGCCGCGCGCAACTGATTGCCGCTCTGGGCGCGACAAAACAAAAAACGACGCCCTGAGGCGTCGTCATAATGTGCAGGGCGGAAGTCTCGCTGTTATAAACCGCGTTTGCCGATCAGGCTTGCCAGTTCAACCAGGCGATTTGAGAAGCCCCACTCGTTATCATACCAGGCGAGGATTTTCACCAGATTGCCGCCAATCACCAGCGTTGATAATCCGTCAATGATCGACGAGCGCGGGTCGCCCTGGTAATCGCTGGAAACCAGCGGTTCATCACTGTAACCGAGAATACCTTTCAGAGGACCGGTCTCTGCGGCTTCGCGGAACGCGGCATTTACCTCTTCAGCCGTAACATCACGTTTTAGCGTGACCGTCAGGTCAACAATCGACACCACCGGAACCGGCACGCGCAGAGAGTAGCCTGTCAACCGGCCGTCGAGTTCCGGGATCACTTTGCCGAGCGCTTTCGCCGCCCCGCTGGAGTAAGGCACAATCGACAGCGCCGCAGCACGCGCGCCGCGCAGATCTTTTTCCGGCTGGTCATGCAGCGCCTGGCTGTTGGTATAGGCGTGGGTGGTGTTCATCAGGCCATGTTCGATCCCGAAGCGCTGATGCAGGACTTGCGCGGCAGGGGCCAGGCCATTGGTGGTACAACTGCCGTTGCTGACCACAAAATGGCGTTTGGGATCGTACTGGCTGTCGTTCACGCCCAGCACGATGGTTAAATCATCATTTTTACCGGGCGCGGAGATAATCACCCGTTTTGCGCCGCCGCGGCTGATATGCACTTCGGCTTTGTCGCGTTCGGTGAAGAAACCGGTGGCTTCAATCACCACTTCCACGCCAACATCACGCCATGGAATGTTGCCCGGATCGCGTTCGCTGAACACACGCACCGCATTGCCATCGACGAACAACTGGCCTTCACCCGCTTCTACCGGAACGGGCAGGGTGCCGAGCAGAGAATCATGTTTCAGCAGATGAGCGAGGGTTTTGCTGTCTGTCAGATCGTTAATCGCCACGATCTGAATCTCCGGGTTGCCCAGCGCCGCGCGTAACACGTTGCGTCCAATTCTGCCAAAACCATTAATGCCGACCTTAACCATAATTGACTCCTTCCTGTGCGGTAACTAACTGCAGTTACTGTAGGCCGGTCATGGTTTGGCGTAAACGACAAAAAAGGATCACTTTACGCCAATTTGCGGCAGTGGAAGCGCTGGCGGTAATCGCCTGGTGTCAGGTGTAACTGGCGTTCGAAAATGCGCCGCAGATTGATGCTGCTGCCGAAACCGGTGGCGGCGGCGATCTGATCCAGGGTTTCACTGGTTTGCTCCAGCCGGCTACGTGCGGCGGCGAGCCGCGCTTCGGCCACATAGCGTGCGGGAGAAACACCGCTTTCACGGGTAAAGACGCGGGTGAAATTGCGCGGGCTCATCGCAACCTGTTCCGCCAGCCGCTCAACGGATAAATCCTCAGCCAGGTTGGCAAGGATCCAGTTTTGCAGTTCGCTGATTGGCCCGACGCCGCTGGCCTGCTGCAATTGATAGCGGCTGAACTGCAACTGACCGCCGGGGCGGCGCAGGTACATCACCATGTTCTGCGCGATATCCAGCGCCAGTGAGAAGCCATAATCATCTTCGACCAGCGCCAGCGTGAGATCGAAGCCGGAACTGACGCCGCCGGAGGTCCAGACTGGCCCGTCCTGAATATAGAGCGGGCCGCCTTCAACGGTTACTGCGGGGTATTCTTTCTGCATGGTTTCCAGCAACCGCCAGTGGGTGGTTGCGCGCCGTCCGTTAAGCAACCCACTTTGTGCCAGCAGCATCGCGCCACCGCAAATAGAAACGACCCGACGCGCGTGCGGCGCGGCAAGGCGCAGCCAGTCCACCACGGCCGTACCTTCTTCGGCATCAGTACCGCGACCGGTTATCATGATGGTGTCCCACGGCTGGCGCGGATCGATCTCCGGCAGGCGGTGATCGGCCAGCAGGTTCAGCCCGGACTGGCCATGGATCACCTGGTGAGGCTGGGTGGTGGCAACGGTAACGCGATAGCGCGGCTGCGCGGTCTCATCCGGATGTAGCTGGTTGGCCTGCATCAGAATGTCGGCAATCCCGGCGGCTTCGAACAGCATGCCGCCATCAGGAACAATAATCAGGAATGTTTTCATGTCCTGAAACGTACGCCAATTACATTTTAAGTCAAGCCTGCGCTGAAGGGCGCGGATGATGGGCAATAAAAAACCCGGAGTCTCCGCTCCGGGCAAATCTAACAAGACACAAAATGTTATCGAATAACGCAGTCTGTGGCGTTATTCGCTGGCCTGTTTACGGTTAGCCATGGTCGTGACCAGATATTCCTGCACGGGGTCGAGAGAAAGAGCGGGTTGCGGCAGTTCAGCCTCATCATGGTTGCTGGCAGGTTGCCCGGCCACAAAGGGTTTTAGCTCCCGGGCGCGTTCAAACTCACTCAACACCTGCCAGCCGAGATCGTCACTGGCACGGTTGTTCATTAACACATTCCTTACGCGTTTCAGCTTTGGCAGCATCGTCGTCTCTCCATTAACAATAAACGCAGGTTATTTTTTCGCTTCAACGCCGGGCGCGCTGGAGCGGTCAAGGAATTGAGTTGTCACTTCCGGCACGTGCTGGAGCATCCACTCCGCCATTTCAATCTCTTGCGCCACAATTTTTTGCAGCACCTGCACGCCGTTAACATCGCCCAATTCTTCAGCCGTTCTAATCAATGAGGTGTAACACGCAATTTCAAATTGCTCAAAGACATAGCCACCTATTGCGCCTTTAACCACCTCGTCGGAATTAAAGACACCACCAACGGCTTGACCCATCGCCGCCATTTTACCCATGGTGTCTTTGAGGACCGATCGCGATATTCCGCATTGATCAATAAGCCCTTCAAGTAACACTATTTGTTCACGGGTTTCGGCTAAATGACTTTCAATTTTGCTTTTCAGCACAGGATAATTATCGATGCGTTTAGCCATTGCCTCCAGCATCGACTCTGCCTGTTTTTCCATCCCATGTGCGTCACGTAGCCAGTCGTGATAATTCTCTTCGCGTGTCATACGTTTACCTCAGGTGGAATTAACTCAATGACATTTATTCTACTTCCGCTTTGGAATTAATTTTGCTGGTCGCAATTTTGGTAAGCAAATTGTCGGTGGTTTTTTCCTCTTCCAGCGTTTGCGCCAGAAGATTTTTCGCTTTTTTATAGCCTAATTGATCGGCAAGGGTGCAAAGCGTACCGTAAGAGGCAATTTCATAATGTTCAACTTTTTGCGCAGCGGCAATTAACGCGGCGTCACGAATAGTGCCTTTTTCAGTGCTTTCAATCACCTCGTCGGCTTCTTCTACTAAACCTTCCATCGCATGACACTTCATGCGTTTTAACTTCAGGCCGCTTTCGGCTTCAAGCAGCTGATCGATGCGCTCTATCTGGCCTTGCGTCTCTTCCATGTGTTGTTTGAAGGCTTGCACCAGCTCGGGCGTAGAGGCTTCGCGTGCCAGTTTGGCTAACGCGCGGGCAAGCTGTTTTTCTGCGCTGTAAATGTCCGACAAGCCGTGGATAAATAAATCGTTTAGCGTATTAATCTGCATAATTAAAGACCTTTAATTTCAGGTTAAAAATAGCGAGCCGTTGCCGGCTCGCCAGGAATAAAATAAATATATTGATGCGGTAAAAAATTAAATCAGAAATTAATCCCCTGATTTACGGCCGCCGCTGTGGCTATTCTGGCCGCCTTTTTTACCTGCTTCGGAAGCGCGCTGTGGATCATTTTTGAAATTACCACCGCTGTGTTGACCGCCTTTGCGGCCCGCTTCGGACGCTTTTTCACGATCTTCGGCGAAATTACCTGAGCCGCCACGATGTTCAGCCATAATATTTCTCCTGTTTCGTTGTTAAATATATGAACATGAATATTCGAAACCATGTTCACTGCGTTCAGGGATTAAAGTTAGTCGCTGTAGTGAAATAGTCAAACGTGAAAATTCCTATGCAAAAAATACTCCTTTAGGTGTAGCTGCTGGTTATTTAAACAAAGCGGCATTGAGGATGTATCTTTAAAATAAGTCACTTAGCAAAAAGTAGATAGAAAACGAATATTACCTCTCGTTATTACCTGCCTTTTTTCATGTGGTTTCTGGCATGAAAATGGCATTTATTGACATAAATTTACATTTGGCTTTGGTAAATCATCATGATTTCTTATGGTTTTAAGAGAAGTCTCAAACAGGGATGCAGAATGTATCTTGCCGTTTGGCTCGCCGCTCACGCGGCAACTACTTTTAAATTTCATAACCGATACGTCACCCTGAACAGGAACGACTTTTTGCCAGTTCACTGAGCTGTCGAACCGGGGAGTGCGCGTACAGCGTTTTTTGGTGAGGAAGCAAGATGAGCCTGCAAAAATGTACCGTCCTGTATGACGGTAGGGCGCTGGTTGGCCCCGAAAATGTCCCGCTGATCGATTTTCTTGAAACCTGCAATATCACGCTACCCCATGTTTGCTACCACCCGGCGCTCGATCCGTTACAGACCTGCGATGTGTGCTGGGTCGAACAGGCGGGGAAGCTGGTGCGCGGCTGTACGCTGCGAAGCCATGACGGGCTGGTGATTAACTCGCTGGACAGCCAGGCGCGGGCGGCGCGCGAAGAGGGCATGGATCGTCTGCTGGCGAAACATGAACTTTATTGTACCGTGTGCGAACACAATACTGGCGACTGTACATTGCATAACACCATGGTGGATATGCACATTCCTATTCAGCGCTACCCGTATACGCGCAAGCCTTACGTTAAAGATCACTCCAACCCGTTTTACACCTACGATCCGGATCAATGCATATTATGCGGGCGCTGCGTGGACGCCTGTCAGAATGTGGAAGTCAACGAAACGCTGAGCATTGATTACACCATGGAGCACCCGCGCGTGCTGTGGGACGGGGGGAATCAAATTGCCGGTTCGAGCTGTGTTAGTTGCGGGCATTGTGTGACGGTCTGCCCGTGCAATGCGCTGCTGGAAAAAAGCATGCAGCCGGATGCCGGGCCCTTTACCTCGATGCGCCAGTCGCTCAAACGTCCGCTGATCGATGTGATAAAAGTGCTGGAAAACTCCACCGGTGCCGAAATTATCTCCGGTATTTCGGTGATGGATACCGCGTTACGCCAGCAGGAGATCAAACGCACCAAAACCGTCTGCACCTATTGCGGCGTCGGATGCAGCTTTGAAATGTGGACCCGCGACCGCCAGCTTCTGAAAGTGCAGCCGGTGGTTGATGCGCCGGTAAATGGCATCTCCACCTGTGTTAAGGGCAAATTCGCGTGGGATTTCATTAACAGCCCGCAGCGCCTGACCACGCCGCTGATCCGCGAAAATGACCGTTTTCGCCCGGCAAGCTGGGAGGAAGCGTTAACCCTTGTCGCCAGCCGCTTATTACAGACCCGTGATCAGTACGGCCCAGACAGTATTGGTTTTATCGGCTCCAGTAAAGGCAGCAACGAAGAAGCGTATCTGACGCAAAAAATTGCCCGCGCCATTATTGGCACCAACAGCGTGGATAACTCATCGCGCTATTGCCAGAACCCGGCCACGGAAGGGCTGTTTCGCACGGTGGGCTATGGTGGCGATGCCGGGACAATTGACGATCTGCAACAGGCCGAACTGGTGATTATCGTCGGCAGCAACACGGCGGAAAACCATCCGGTGATCGCCTCACGCCTGAAAGCGGCAAAAAAACACCGCGGGCAAAAATGGCTGGTGGTCGACCCAAGACGCCACGAAATGGCAGAACGCGCCGACCTGCATTTACGCATTCATCCCGGCAGCGATCTGGTATGGGCATCGGCAATGGCGCGTTATATGTTTGACCACGGTTATGACGATGCGGCTTTCCTCGCGGAACGTGTCAACCAGGTTGACGCCTATCGCGAGTCGCTAACCCCGTTTACGCTGGATTACGCCGCGCAAATCACCGGCATACAGGAAGAGACACTGCGCGAAGCGGCAGAGTTGATCGGCAAGGCGGGTAGCGTCCGCATTATGTGGGCGATGGGCATCACGCAGCACAGCCACGGTGCAGACACCAGCACCGCGTTATCCAACCTGTTACTGGTGACCGGCAACTATGGCCGACCAGGCACCGGCGGCTACCCGATGCGCGGACATAACAATGTGCAGGGCGCCAGCGACTTTGGCTGCCTGAAAAATTTCTACCCTGGCTATGAATCGGTCAGCGATCCACAGATCCGCGAAAAATGGGCCAAGGCCTGGGGCGTACCGGCTGAGCGCCTGTCGCTTAACGTCGGGCAGGACAACTTTATGATGGTTGAACTGGCGCGCAAGGAGGTGATCCGTGCCATGTACGTCATTGGCGAGGAAACCGCCTTTTCCGACGCGGACGCGGAAAATGTGCACCAGGGTTTTACCAATCTCGATTTTCTGGTGGTGCAGGATCTGTTTCTTAGCCGCACGGCGCAGTTTGCTGATGTGGTGTTGCCTGGCTGTCCGAGCGTGGAAAAAGAGGGGTCGTTTGTAAACACTGAGCGGCGAATTCAGCGCTTCTACCCGGTAATGGAGCCGCTCGGCGACAGCCGCCCGGACTGGTGGATCCTCACGCAACTGGCGGCCCGTATGGGCCATGACTGGGGCTATCAACATCCGCAGGCGATCATGGCGGAAGTGGCGGGCATTGCCGAAAGCTTTGCCGGTGTCAGCTATTCACGTCTTGAGGGCTGGAAATCGCAAATCTGGCCGGTCAACGCCGATGGCAGCAGCACACCGCTGCTTTATACCGAACGCTTTAAATCCCCCGACGGGCGCGCCACGCTTTATCCGCTGAGCTGGCAACCGCCCGCTGAAGAGGCAGATGCCGAATATGATTTGTTGCTCAACAATGGCCGGATGCTGGAGCATTTCCAGTCCACCAACCAGAGCGGGCAGGGCGGGCGCACCACCAGTCTTTCACCGGACTGGTTTGTGGAAATCAGCCCGCAGCTGGCGAACGCGCGCAGCTTGCAGGAAGGCGACTGGGTAAAACTTATCTCCCGGCGCGGAGAAGTTGAGGTGCCGGTGGTGGTGACCGATCGCGTTCAGGGGAAGGTGCTGTTCATCTCCATTCATCAGGGTAAAGATGGCATTAACCAACTCACTGGCGAACACCACGATCCGTCGGTCAATACACCCGCCTATAAAGAGCTGGCCGTGCGCCTGGAAACACTGGATCGCCCGCCGCTGCCCGACCCGCTACCGAAGCACAATTTCCGCCACGGTAAACGTACCCCGATTGACAAGGTGCCAGTGGAAGAGAAATGGAGACGCGAAGATTACCGCGAACCGCCAGCAACCGAACCCCACCCGGAGAAATTCTGATGGCAAAAGCGATTGATTATCAGCCGGAACCGGCAAAGATTGGCCCCGATGCCCATGAAGAACTGGCGCGACTGCTGGAGTCGTTGCATCAGCATGGCGTGCTGCGCCTGGCAAATGATTTGGTAGGTGCCAATCAGGAGATCGCGCAGGTGCTGGTTAACGGCTTACAGCGCGAAGGCACGCTCAATGCGATACAGAATATCTCGGTGCTGCTGCTTGCGCTCTCCAGCATTCCTCCGGAGAAAATGTACAAACTGGCCTTTGGCCTGCGCGATATGGCCGATGCGCTAAGCCAGCCTGCCGGGGCGGGTGAGCATACTGCTCCGGGTCTGCAAGGGGCGTGGAAGATGCTGCAGGACGAGGATCTGTGGCATGCCCTGCAACCCCTGCTTACCGGGATGAAAGCCTTCGCGCGGCGCATGGAGCAACCGGTTGATAAGCCGATCTCCGCGTGGACCGGTAAACCCAGCGACGCATAATGAACGAGGAAACCGCACTGTTGCTGGCGCGCGGCCAGTTTGCTTTTACCATCGGCTTTCACATTGTGCTGGCGGCTTTTTCCATTGGTCTGGCACATTTTTTGATGTTCCTTGAGGCGATGTGGCTCTGGCGCAAGCAGCGGCTCTGGCTGTCGCTGTGGCGCTACTGGAGCAAAATTTTTGCCCTTAACGTGGCGGTGGGCGTGGTCACCGGCGTGGTGATGGAGTTCGCTTTCGGGACGAACTGGAGCGGGCTTGCCAGCCGCGCGGGAGCAGTGCTCGGCCCGATGATGTATATGGAAGTGCTGGTCGCGTTCTTTCTTGAAGCGGGGTTTATGGGCGTGGTGCTTTTCGGCATGGGCAAAGTCCGGCCGTGGGTGCATTTTATGGCGACCTGTATTGTGGCGCTTGGTTCGCTGTTCAGCGCGTTTTGGATCCTTGCGGCCAACTCATGGATGCAAACGCCGGATGGCTTCGCCGTGGCGGCCGATGGTCGCTTTGTGCCGGTCGACTGGTGGGCGGCAATTATCAACCCGTCATTTCCCTGGCGCATGGCACATATGGTGGTGGCGGCAATGTTGGGCACGGCGTGCCTGGTGGCGGCCTGCGGGGCGTGGCATCTGCTGCGCGAGGCTCGACATCCGGCGGCGCGCCAGATGTTCTCACTGGGCCTGTGGATGCTGGTGGTGATGGCACCGGTACAGATCGTGCTTGGCGATCTGCATGGCGAAAACACGCGCGACCATCAGCCGATAAAACTGGCGGCGATGGAAGGCGCGTGGGATCCACCGCCGCCGGGCGAAGGCGAGCCGCTGCGATTATTTGCGCTGCCGGACATGCAACAGCGCCGCAATTTATACGAAGTCGCCATTCCCGATATCGGTTCGCTCTACTTGCGCCACAACCTTGAAGGGCGCATTCACACGCTCAACCAGTACCCGGCGGAAGCGTTGCCGTGGGTGCCGGTGGTGTTCTGGTCGTTTCGCGTGATGGTCGGGCTTGGCATCGCCATGGCGGCTGCGGGCATGGCCGGGCTGGTGGTGCGCCTGCGGGGGCGTTTGTGGCGCGCACGCTGGTTACAACGCCTGATGGTGCTGCTGGCACCCGCCGGATTTATCGCCATGCTCGCAGGCTGGCTGGTGACGGAAGCGGGGCGTCAGCCCTGGACCGTTTACGGCTTGCTGCGCACCTCGCACAGTGTGGCGCCGGTTTCACCAGAACTGGTGCTGGGCTCGTTGCTGGCGACCGTGGTGGTTTATATCGCGCTTTTTGCGCTCGGGCTGTGGTTTTTGCTGAAGCTGATGTCGCGCTTACCGGCGAGGCATGAAAAGAGTGCCATGCCTGAGGTCGCCGAACGCACCGGGAAGGGGACGTGATATGCCGGATATTTTAGGTTTGCCCTGGCTTGATGCGCTTTGTGCCGCGGCGCTGGCGCTCAGTTTGCTGATCTATGTTCTGCTTGATGGCACGGATTTGGGCACCGGCATCCTGTGCGCCTTTCAGCGCAGCCCGGAGTCGCGTCATATTATCAACCTCTCTTTACTGCCAGTCTGGGATGGCAACGAAACCTGGCTGGTGCTCACGGCGGGCGGCTTGCTGGGGCTTTTCCCGCTGGCATACGGCATCATCCTCAGCGCGCTCTATATCCCGGTGTTTGTGATGTTGCTGGCGCTGGTGATGCGCGGCATGGCAATTGAGTACCGCCACTATGCGCCACGGCTGTTTGACCTGATGCTGGTGGCTGGTTCGCTACTGGCGGCGCTGGCGCAAGGGATTATTGTGGGCGCGCTGTTACAGGGAATTGCTACCGATGGGCGCCAGTTTACCGGCAGCGGTTTTGAGTGGCTGCGTCCTTTTCCACTCTATTGCGGCTTTGCGCTGGTCTGCGGATATAGCCTGATGGGGGCAGGGTGGATAATCTGGCGCTGTACCGGCGAGCTGGAAACGTGGGGGCGGCGGGTGATGCCGTGGCTCGCCATCGGCACCGGGTTGCTGCTGGCGGGGTTGCTGGTGTGGAGCGCGCAGTTGCACGAAACCTGGCGGCAGCATCTGTTTAACCCGTGGCTGTGGTTACCGCTCTCGTTGGTGGCTGCACTGGCAGTTGCGTTGTTATGGCTGGGGCTGATATTGCGGCGGATATTTCTACCGCTGGCGGCGGTGCAGGTGATAGTCAGTTGTGCTTTTTGTGCGCTGGTGTTTACGCTTTTTCCATGGATAGTGCCACCTGTTCTCAGCATTACGCAAACCGCCGCGCCACCGGCCACGCAGCGATTTCTGCTGATGATGTTTGCGTTACTGGTGCCCGTAACGTTGCTTTATAACAGCTGGGTTTTTCGCATCTTCAGTGGAAAAATTGCAGGTTAGTTCGGCAAAACAGGCTATAAAGTAAAGGCGAGATTTACAGTAAGCAACAGCATGCGCGGAGACTTATCCATGGCTATAGCAAAAGCTTATAATTTAAAGCAGGCATATCAAATGATTAGCTCAGGTAAGCACCAGGAAGTTGAGCTGGCTTTTGATGTCGATGCGGATACGTTTTTTATGCTCTCGGCAAACTACGGTAACAGCGGGGCGAAGATTGCCCGTCACGATAACCATTTTGTGCTCAGGCTGGAGAAAGAAGCCGCTTCAGGTTGAACACACTCGGGTAGCATGCTTCACCAGTGGCACAGGAGTGCAGGCGACGGGCGTATTATTCGCCACCGACGCCGTGTCATCTCTGCGTTATATTTATCCCTTTTAATAGCCGCGAGCCCTGCCACTGACTCTGTTTTCTCCGGCTTGCGGCTTCATTTGTTGTTACCCTGATTTCGCGGCGGCGCACTTTGCCGCCACGCTAAAACTCGTTATCTACCCATTATTCCCGGCATTACGCCGGGTTTTTTTTCTCTGCGCGCAGCCCGTTGGCCAGCAAGCAAAACGCGTTAATAACTTTGGGTAACGTCTGTTGCGGGTTATCACTGGCGGCGACCCATAACGCGGCATTCAACGCCGCGCCGTTGAGCAAACGCGCGGCGGATTCCACATCCACCTCTTTCATCTCGCCGTTTGCCACCATGTCAGCAACGGCGATACGGGTGGCCTGCAGGCAGGCATTCTGGCTTGGCCAGCGCGAAGGATCGCCAAGAAACGCTGGGCCATCAAGCAACACAATGCGCTGGATTTCCGCATCGAGCGCCATTTCGATATAGGCGACACCTTCAGCCAGCAGCGCATCCCAGGCATTATCGGTGGCGTGCGCGCGCATCTTCGCGCGCTGCGCCATTTCGCCATCAACCTGCGCCACCACGGCGGCAAGTAAGCCCTGTTTATCGCCAAAGTTGTGATACAGCGCCCCGCGCGTTAAGCCCACGCTGGCGGTCAGTTCATCCATTGATGCCGCCGCAAAGCCTTTTTCGGCAAACGCCTTGCGTGCTGCGGCGATAAGTTTGGCGCGATTCTCTTCCATGGTTTGCGCGCGACGTTTTACGGCCATGTTGACTCCCTTTGAAATACATCGCGTATGTGAATTGACATACGCAGTGTATGTGGATTAACTTCATATACGAAGTGTATCTCAAATTAACCAACAGAAGGTAACCCTATGATCCCACGCGAACCCGTTTTTCCCGCTCATCGCCATGCGTTGTATGAACAACATGGTTACTCCGCCGCGATACGCTCCGGCGATCTGCTGTTTGTTTCCGGTCAGGTTGGCAGCCGCGCCGATGGCAGCCCGGAGCCCGATTTCGCGGCACAGGTGCGTCTTGCGTTCGACAATCTCCAGGCCACGCTGGCGGCGGCGGGGTGTACTTTTGATGATCTGATTGATGTCACCACCTTTCATACGGACCCGGAAAACCAGTTCGCCACCATTATGCAAGTCAAACAGGCGCTTTTCCCGCAGCCGCCGTATCCCAACTGGACAGCCGTGGGCGTGAACTGGCTGGCGGGTTTTGATTTCGAAATTAAGGTGATTGCGCGCATTCCTGAACGCGCGGCATAAAAAAGCCTGCGACAGGTCGCAGGCTTGAGGATAAAGAGCGGGATTAGAGCAGATCGAAGCGATCGAGATTCATCACTTTTGTCCAGGCGGCAACAAAGTCGGTGACGAATTTCTGTTTACCGTCGGCGCTGGCGTAAACTTCCGCCAGCGCGCGCAGTACCGAGTTGGAGCCAAATACCAGGTCGGCGCGCGTGGCGGTGTATTTCACCTCACCGCTCTTGCGATCGCGACCTTCAAACAGCTCTGATTTCTCGTCGGTGGCTTTCCAGGCGGTGCGCATATCGAGCAGGTTAACGAAGAAATCGGTGCTCAGTACGCCCGGCTGGTCGGTAAAGACGCCGTGCTTACTGCCGTCATAGTTCGCACCCAGTACGCGCAGGCCGCCAACCAGCACGGTCATTTC
This sequence comes from Kosakonia sp. AG348, assembly GCF_003337365.1. Lineage (NCBI taxonomy): Bacteria > Pseudomonadati > Pseudomonadota > Gammaproteobacteria > Enterobacterales > Enterobacteriaceae > Kosakonia > Kosakonia sp. AG348. The sequence goes on along the minus strand of NZ_QPJR01000004.1, from coordinate 108,564 downwards.
CGGCGCGGTGAGCGTCAGTTGCTGCGCTTTATCAATCAGCAACGTTTCGGTGCTGATTCCATCCCACACGCGGCGATAGTTGCGGAAGCCATCGGCCAGCGGCTCCATCAGTGCGAAAGAGTCCACATCGGTTTGATCCTGACGCGCATCGACACGCCCCGGCGTAAACGGCACATTAACCTGCACACCGGCCGCTGCCGCTGCTTTTTCAACACCAACCACGCCCGCCAGCACAATCACATCCGCCAGCGAGGCTTTCGCCAGCGTTTTCTGAATACTTTGCAACGCGGGCAGGGCTTTCGTGGCGATAGCGTTCACTTCCCAGCCATTTTGCGGTGCCAGCGCCAGACGCGCGCCGTTCGCGCCGCCGCGTTTATCGCCGCCACGGAAGGTGGAGGCAGACGCCCAGGCGACTGAAATCAGTTCGCTCACCGACAAGCCGGATTCGGCAATCGCCGCTTTCAGATTAGCGATATCAGCACCGTTCGGCTGATGAACCGCCGCAGGCAGCGGATCCTGCCAAATCAGATCTTCTTTTGGCACTTCCGGGCCGATGTAGCGTGATTTTGGCCCCATATCGCGGTGGGTCAGTTTGAACCAGGCGCGGGCAAAGGCTTCATTAAACGCCTGTGGATCGTTGAGGAAACGGCGCGAAATCTTTTCAAATTCCGGGTCGAAACGCAGCGTCAAATCGGTCACCAGCATGGTGGGTTTGCGCTTTTTCGCCGGGTCGAACGGATCAGGGATAATTTCAGGGGCATCTTTCGCTTCAAACTGGATAGCACCCGCCGGGCTGCGGGTTTGCACCCACTCATATTTGAACAGGTTTTCGAAAAAGTAGTTGCTCCACTGGGTGGGGGTTTGCGTCCATGCCACTTCCAGACCGGAAGTGATGGCATCGGCGCCAGCACCGCTACCGTAGCTGCTCATCCAGCCCAGACCCTGCGCTTCCAGCGGCGCGGCTTCCGGCTCTGGCCCGACATGGTTATCCGGCGTGGCGGCACCGTGGGTTTTGCCCAGCGTATGACCACCGGCGATCAGCGCGACGGTCTCTTCATCGTTCATGCCCATATTGCCGAAGGTGGCGCGAATGGCAGAGGCAGCCGAAACGGGCTCGCCGCTGGCGTTCGGGCCTTCCGGGTTAACGTAAATCAGCCCCATCTCGGTTGCGCCAATCGCGGCCTGCGCCAGGCTTTCCGGGTGACGGTGGCTTAGCCACTCTTTTTCATTACCCCAGTCGACATCCATATCCGGTTCCCAGACATCTTCACGCCCGGCACCAAAACCAAAAGTGCGGAAACCGGCATTTTCCAGCGCCACGTTGCCCGCCAGAATAATCAGATCGCCCCAGGAGATTTTTTGACCATATTTTTGTTTCACCGGCCACAGCAGACGACGTGCTTTATCAAGGCTGACGTTATCCGGCCACGAGTTGAGCGGTGCAAAGCGCTGCTGACCACGACCTGAACCCCCGCGACCATCGACGGTGCGATAGGTGCCGGCGCTGTGCCAGGCCATGCGAATAAACAGGCCGATATAGCTGCCCCAGTCTGCTGGCCACCACTCCTGGGAATCGGTCAGCACATTGCGGATATCAGCTTTGAGCGCGGAATAATCGAGCTTTTTGAATTCTTCGCGGTAGTTAAAATTTTCACCCAGCGGGTTAGAACGGTTGGAGTGTTGGTTTAGCAAATCTACGCGTAACTGGTTAGGCCACCAGTCGCGGTTACTGGTTACCGGGCCTGCACTTTTTTCGCTGCTTTTGTTATGAAAGGGGCATTTCTCGACGGATGACGAGAGGGATTGATCGTCTGACGTGCTCATATCGGGCTCCATTTGCTTGTGTTCTGTCGTTACGATATACACTGCTTCCTGATAAAGGTATTTGAATGAATCTACAGATTTGATAGTTAATACCTTTCTATAAAATGGTAAAAACTTGACGCAAATCGCTTAACTGCGCTACCCACTCCTAAACATTAGCAATTCCACCACTACCGTTACGGTTTTTTTCCGGGCGTAGCGCATTTTTTGTGACGACGTCACCACGGTACAGCAGGCGCCACCTGCAAGCGTATGGAACACAGGTGTGTATTCTCACTTTGAAATTAAACGCCAACGTTTTGGCGAAATATATCCATCTCCGCGCCTGGAATAATTTTCCGATGCTTTATCTGCGCAATGTTAATTTAATCGGCCAAAACGGAATGGCTAATAAACACGCTATGTAGCAACTGCATTTCGCTGCGTTTGCTCAATAAGAAAGAGATTACGGCAATGCATTTTTTGCCAGCGTGGGGGAAGGGTTGTGGATAATCTTATGTACAGAACGACATTTTTTCTTTTTTACCGTTTCGCTAATAATGACGTAACGGCACATTATCACAATATAACTGGCCGAATACGCAGCATACGCTACCCTGATTATTCCACCTGACTTTAAGGAAAAAGATCAATGCGTCTGGCTTTACATCTTATTATTCCCCTGATGCTTGTTGGCTGTGGCGCCAATAATAGCGAACCGCAAACGGCTATACCTGGCGAGAAAACCTCCGGAAAAATGAAAACCCTCGAAACAGGCGCAGCGCTAATACAATCTCGCCCGCCAATTGAGGCAATAAGTGCTTACCTTGATGGCTTTCATTTTTATAACGGCGATCGACAAGGGCAAATGGAAGCCCATCATTATGTCACCGTGTTAAATAATGATGTCATGCAGGCGGTGATTTATGACGGTAATACCGCAAATGCACGGCTGATGGGCGTGGAATACATCATCAGTGAGCGACTTTTCAAAACGCTGCCGCCCGAGGAGAAAAAACTCTGGCATAGCCACCGTTATGAAGTGAAATCCGGCTCGCTTATTGCGCCGGGTTTACCGGCCGTCGCCGAAAAAGCCTTGATGAGCAATATCGTGAATACCTACGGCAAGACCTGGCATACCTGGCACACTGAACGTGATCAGACGCTGCCGCTGGGCGTGCCCGCGCTAATGATGGGATTTACACAAGATGGGCAACTCGATCCGGCGCTGCTTGCTGACCGCGATCGCCGTTTTGGCGTGAGTACCCCGGCTATCAGGCAGCAGCGCGCAGACCTGCCAGCGCACCCGGTGGCGCAGGGCGCGGATGCGTGGGAACAGGGGCAGGTGATTCAAATCAAGCCCGTTACGCTCTCTGAAAGTACACATGCACATAAATAACGCTCGCGGAGGGCAAACGTGATTATTCATCACCTTAATTGCGGCTGTATGTGCCCACTCGGCGGCGCGCTGTATGACGGTTTCAGCAAAGGTGTGCATGCGCATCTGGCGTGTCACTGCCTGCTGCTTGAAACACAACGCCACGGTCTGGTGCTGGTGGATACCGGCTTCGGCACCACCGATATGCGCCAGCCCCGGCGCAATATCCCGGCCTTTTTTCGCCTGTTGAACAACATCCAGCAGCGGGAAAACTTAACGGCGCTGGCCCAGGTTGAGGCGTTAGGGTTTAAGGCTGCAGATGTGCGGCATATTGTATTGACCCATCTGGATTTTGACCACGCCGGCGGCCTGACCGATTTCCCGCAGGCGCAGATCCATCTCTTACAGCGCGAAATCGACACTGCGCAGCAGCGGCACAGCTGGCTGACACGCGAACGCTATCGTCCCGGCCAGTGGCAGGGCGTTTCGGGCTGGCAGGGGTATGCCGCCGAAGGCGAGAAGTGGTACGGCTTTGATGCCGTGACGGCCCTGCGTGGATTGCCGCCGGAGATTTTGCTTATCCCGCTCGCTGGTCACACGCTGGGTCATGCCGGTATTGCCATTCAGCATCCCGCTGGCTGGCTACTGCACGGCGGTGACGCCTGGTTTTACCGGGGTGAAATCGGGGGGACGGAGCGCCACTGCACGCCGGGGCTGCGTTTTTATCAATGGATGATGGCGATGGATAACGCAGCCAGAAGGGTTAACCAGCAACGTCTGCGCGAGCTGGCGTTTACGCATGGCGAGGAGATCCGGCTGTTTTGTAGCCACGATGCGCAGGAGTTGCGTGCGTTACAACGCCGATAAAAAAAAGCATCTGCAAGGCAGATGCTTTCGGGATGCTTATTTCGGCTGGGGTTCACCGCTACCGAGGTCGGCGCCGGTGAGGGGATCCACTGTCGGATCGGATTTGGTGCGTTCGGCCATCGCTTTTACCAGCGCCAGTTGTTCCGGGCTGAGCGTCGTGGTGGCGGAGCCGTCACCGCCGTCCACCGCCGGTTGTGGATCGGCGACATAGTCAAAGTTCTCATCGCTGTTCCAGCTACCGCGCGGATCGTCACCTTCCGACATGTTGTAGTAGACGTTGGTGTACTGTTCGATTGGCGGTAATTTTCCTGGCGGGAAATTATTGCGAATCGAGTAGAGCGCCTTCTCAAAAGAGAGCATATGCGCGGCTTCACGGGTCATCAGGAAACCTAACGCGTCTTTTACCCCCGGATCGTCGGTGACATTGATTAGGCGCTCGTAAATAATTTTCGCGCGCGCTTCGGCGGCGATATTCGAACGCAAGTCGGCGGTCACTTCGCCAATCGTATCAATATAAGCGGCGGTCCACGGGACACCGGCGGAGTTAGTCAGCGCGGGGCCGCCGCCGTACAGCAGCGACGTAATATGGCTGTCGTTACCGTTTTCGGTTAACGAGCGATACAGCTCCGCCTCACTTTCGGTGCCTTCTGCCAGCTCGCCTTTTGCCCCTTTATTGAGCATGCCGACCAGCGAACCGATAATTTCCAGATGGCTGAGCTCTTCTGTCGCGATGTCCATCAACATCTCTTTGCGACCGGCGTCTTCATCACCCAGCCCCTGGGTAAAATAGCGGCATGCCGCAGCCAGTTCCCCTTGCGGGCCGCCAAACTGTTCAAGCAGCAGGTTGGCCAGCCCTGGATTCGGTTCACTGACGCGCACGGTGTATTGCAGTTGCTTTACATGACGAAACATTGCTTGCCTCCTGAATAATAAAATTTATTATTTTTTAGCTTCCACGCCTTCCGCTGCGCTGCGCAGCAAAAATTGTTCTGTCACATCCGGAATATGATTGAGTGCCCATTCGGCCATTGCTTTTTCTTCCGCCAGGATCTGTTTGAAAATATCGATGCTGGCGCTGTCACCGGCTTTTTCAGCCGCGGCGATAAGCGAGGTATAACAGGCAATTTCAAATTGTTCGAAGACGTAGCTACTGATTGCGCCTTTAACGATTTCATCCGGTGCAAACATGCCACCAAATGATTGACCCATCGCCGCCATTTTGCTGGTGGCATCTTTCATTAACGAACGGTTAATATCGTTACGATCCATCACCGTTTCCAGCAATTTAATTTGCCCTTGCGTTTCCGTTAAATGTTGCTCAATTCGTGCGCGTAAATCGGGGTAATTATCGATGCGGCTGCTCATGGCATTAAGCATTGACTCAGCTTGTTTTTCCATGGCATGTGCATCGCGTAACCAGTCGTGATAATTTTCTTGAGGTGTCATATCTGATCCTTTCATGGTTGAGTGGATAAGCAAAATAGGGCACTGCCGCTGTTATCAGCAGTTATACGATTAATAAAAAATATCAGGGGAAGTTATGCGGCGTTTATTAACGCGAGATGAGTTAAATAGACAAATATTAATCCTGATATCCTTCCTGCTTTATATTTGCATGCCAGCGTGTGTCGCTTGATATTAAATTTAGACACTGACCTCATTTAGTCAAACCGAGGCGTAAACAGGTTGGGTTGAATATATTTTTTGCTCACCGTTTCGCTTGTTATTAATTGTAGAAAAATAAATTTTCCTTAATATTAATAAGTTAACGAAATGCACTTTCGTTTTCATTAATCACCTGTGTCACTATCACTCATTTTTGGTAGGTATGGCTGGCTTTTTAGTGGCCTTTTTTGACATTTCTTTACGTTTGGCAAGCGGCTACATGCGTGATATTCAGCAAGTTTAAGAACTATCTCAGTCCTCGCGCCCGCCGAAAGGGTTGCCACCGCATGGACAGTTGAGCCGCTCCATTCGCGGCGTTAAAAAAGAGAGTGATGCCTTACCTGACAGGTGCATGCGGCATATGCCCGTTTTTACTTTTCCATATGAGGATTATTGCTAACCAGCATGATGTTCAGGGCGCTGATGGCTCGTTACCCTGTTAGCCCACGAGGAGAACATCATGAAACAACTGGAAAATGCCCATGCCGCGACTTTCCGCGCAGTACGTTTTGTCCTGACGGACATGGACGAAACCCTGACATACCAGGGAAAACTGGCTGCTGCCACCTACCAGGCACTGGAACAGTTACACCGCGCGGGGATCAGCGTTATTCCTGTGACCGCCGCACCGGCTGGCTGGTGCGATCAAATGGCGCGAATGTGGCCGGTGGCAGGGGTGATTGGCGAAAACGGCGGGCTTTTTTATCGCCGTGCACAGGAGGGGATTGCGCGTCACTACTGGCACGACGCGCAGGCGAAACTGACACCACAATTAGCGCATATTATTGACGACGTAAAACGCCAGGTTCCCACGGCCACGCTGGCTGATGACCAGCCCTTTCGATTGACCAGTATTGCTTTTTCCCGCTCGGCGGATGACGAACAAAACGCCGCCATCATCAACTGCATGCGCAGTCATGGAGCCAGTGTCACGGTCAATAATCTCTGGCTGCTCGGCTGGCTGGGCGGTTACGACAAGCTGGTGATGGCGCGTAAAGTGCTGCGCGAACACTATAACCTCGACATCGATAGCGACCCTGACTCGGTGCTTTATACCGGTGATTCACTCAATGATGCACCGATGTTTGCCTTTTTCCGCCATTCGGTAGGCGTCAGTACCGTGCTGGAGTGCCTTGATGCGCTGCCCCAGGCGCCTGCCTGGATCACGCGTGGGCCGGGGGGGGCCGGGTTTGTCGAAGCAGCGAATGCAGTGCTCGCTTCACGAGCTATAAAATCAACGCGTTAAGTTGATCTTCACCACCCGGAACACCATCACGCACTGACAAAACGTGCGCTTATCTTGACAATTCATTGACAGTTCACTGCCTGGTCAGTAATTTCATTTGTAATTACTGACCAGGCAAATATCATGACTAACGCTGCGGATATTCCCAACCCAAAACTGCACCTCGGTTTGTTGATTCATCTGGCAAACCAGTTCAAAGACCAGCTTATTAGCCAGTACTTTTCAGCTGCGGATATCACCGCTGCACAGTTCAAGGTATTGATAAGTATCTATAAAGGCTTCAATAGCCCGGTTGAAGTGAGCAAAAATCTGCTGATGGACGCCGGGGCGATGAGCCGCATGCTTGAGCGCATGGTCAAGCGCGATCTGATTGTGCGCACCACCAACCCGGAAGATAAACGCCAGGTCATTCTCGAACTGACCGACAAAGGGCGAGTGATTTGTGACCGATTTCAGAATGAGGCGCTGGCCTCGATTCTCAGTACGATGACCAGGCGTTTGACCGCCGACGAGTCGCGGCTGCTGGTTGAACTGCTGATAAAAATGTTGCCGGACGAGGCAACCCGCCCACATCGCTAAGCTGTCCTGAAAAGGTATCAAGATGCAAACTTCATCTGCACAACCCGAACGCGCGCCGAGCAAACGTAAGCGCAACTTCGCTATCCTGTTCGTTGTTTTGCTGCTTATCGCCGCAGGCTGTCTGGCCTGGTATCTGTTATATGCCCGTTACTACGAAAGCACTGACGATGCGTACGTCAACGCCAACCTGGTGACCTTAACGCCGCAAATCGGCGGGACGGTGACGCAGGTTTCCGTTGATGAAGGCGATTATGTCGAAAAAGGGCAGCCGCTGGTGTTGCTGGATCCGAGTGACACCGAAATCGCCCTGCAACAGGCAGAAGCGAACCTGGCCAGCACTGTGCGCCAGGTGCGCGGCTTGTACAGCACGGTCGATAACTACCGTGCGCAGGTCGCGGCGAAACAAACCGCGTTGCAAACCGCGCAGAACGACTATGCGCGTCGGCAAAAAATCGCCACCAGCGGCGCGATTTCCGTTGAGGATTTAGCACACTACCGTGATGCGGTCGCCACGGCGAAAAGCGATCTGGCGGCGGCGCAACAGGCGTTAAGCACAAACCTGGCAATGACCGATGACACGGTTATCGACAGCCATCCGGAAATCAAAAGCGCGATTGCCACGTTGCGCCAGCGTTACCTCGATAACGCGCGCAGCACCATTGTTGCGCCGGTAAGCGGCTTTGTCGCCAAACGCGCGGTACAACTGGGGATGCGCGTCGATTCCGGCACCACGCTGATGTCGATTGTGCCGCTGGATCAGGTGTGGGTGGACGCCAACTTTAAAGAGAGCCAGATGAATACCATGCGTCTGGGGCAGAAAGTGACGCTGACCGCCGATCTCTACGGTGACGATGTGGAGTACCACGGCACCATTGAGAGTCTGGGCATTGGCACCGGCAGTGCGTTTTCGCTGCTGCCGGCGCAAAACGCCAGCGGGAACTGGATCAAAATCATCCAGCGTTTGCCGGTGCGCATCACCCTTGATCCGCATGACATGCAGAAACATCCGCTGCGCGTGGGGCTGTCGATGTTTGCCCGCGTGGATATTCGTAACGCCGATGGCGATCTGCTGCCGCCCAAAACGGTTGCTGCGCCGCGCTTCACCACCGACGTTTACCAGAACGCACTGGAGAACGCCGATCAACTGGTGGCGAAAATTCTTCATGACAACAGCCAGGCGGTAGCGTCCAGCGCCCGCTAAGAGAGACGTTATGCAAGATAAGTCGGCGTTTACGCCACCCAGCCTGTTGCTGGCGACGATTGCGCTGTCGCTGGCAACCTTTATGCAGGTGCTGGATACCACCATCGCGAACGTTGCGCTGCCGACCATCGCCGGTAACCTTGGCGTCAGTTCGGATCAGGGCACCTGGGTGATTACCTCGTTCGCGGTGTGCAATGCTATTGCGCTGCCGTTGACCGGCTGGTTTACCCGTCGCTTTGGTCAGCTCAAGCTGTTTGTTGGTTCGGTGGCGCTGTTCACTCTGACTTCGTTTCTGTGCGGGTTCGCCCACAGCATGACCGAGCTGATTATCTTCCGTGCGCTGCAGGGCTTTTTTGCCGGGCCGATGTTCCCGATGTGCCAGACGCTATTGCTGGTGATTTTCCCGACCAGCAAACGCAGTATGGCGCTGGCGTTGCTGTCGATGGTGACCGTGGTCGCACCGATTGTCGGGCCGATTACCGGCGGCTGGATCACCGACAATTACTCGTGGCCGTGGATCTTCTATATCAACGTACCAATAGGGATTTTCGCCGCCATCGTGGTCTGGACACAGCTGCGAGAGCGCGAAGAAACCACCTCTCATTCGCCGATCGATTACATCGGCATTGCGTTGCTGGTGCTCGGCGTGGGCCTGTTGCAGGTGGTGCTGGATAAAGGCAACGACATGGACTGGTTCAACGCCACGGAAATCATCGTTATGTCGGTACTTTCCGCCATTGCGCTGGCGTCGTTTGTCATCTGGGAACTGGGAGAGCAGCACCCGATTGTGAACCTGCGGCTGTTTAAAGATCGCAACTTCGCCATCGGCACCGCAACGCTGACGCTCGGTTATGCGGCCTTTTTCGCCATTAACATTATCCTGCCGCAGTGGCTGCAAACCCAGATGGGTTATACCGCCATCTGGGCCGGGCTTGCCGCCGCGCCGATGGGCTTTTTACCGCTGCTGTTAACACCGTTTATCGGTCGCTACGCCCATAAAGTGGATCTGCGCCTGCTGGCGTCGTTGTCGTTTCTGACCATGGGCGCATCCTGCCTTATCCGCGCGCAGTTTAATACCAGTGTCGATTTTCGCACCGTGGCGGAAGTGCAGATGTTTATGGGGATCGGCGTGGCGTTTTTCTTTATGCCGATCACCACCATTGTGCTGTCGAATCTGCACGGTGCCGAAGTGGCGGAAGGCTCCGGGCTGGCAACCTTTTTCCGCGTGCTGGGCGGCTCGTTTGCCTCGTCGCTCACCACCTGGATCTGGTCGCGCCGCGAGGTTTACCATCATGCTAACCTGACGGAAAGCGTCTCCGTGTATAACCCGGCGGCCACTGATTATCTGCATAAAATGGGCGGCGTGACGCAGCAACACCTGGCGGCGGTGGATAAAACCATTGAACAGCAGGCCTATATGCTGTCAACCATCGACTATTTCTGGCTGTTGGGCTGGGGATTTCTGGCGCTGGTGGTGGTGATTTGGTTTGCCCGCCCGCCGTTTGTGCGTTCCGGTGCGCCGGGCGCGCCGTCGGCAGGACACTAATAACAGAGATGGAATAACCTATGGCTCCGGTGTTACCAGGCAGTGATGGTCGTTTATTGCAGCATCGTTCTTTTGTTGCCTTCTGGCTGGCGCGAACCAGCTCCAGCTTCGGTTTTCAGATGTTATCTATCATCGTCGGCTGGCAAATTTACTCCCAGACACAGAGCGCGTTCTGGCTGGGGATGATTGGTCTGGTGCAGTTTATTCCCTCGTTAACGCTGGCGCTGCCTGCCGGGCATATCGCTGACCAGTTTGACCGCCGTCGCGTGGTGCTGCTGGCGCAGATTCTCGAGTGGCTGGCCATCGCCGCGCTGGCGTGGTTAACGTGGCAGGGCGATGCCAGCGTGTGGGTGATTCTGGCGCTTATCTTTGTTATCTCTTGCGCCAAAACCATTGAGTCGCCATCGATGATTTCGATGTTGCCGGCGCTGGTGCCGCTCTCCATTTTACCGCGAGCAACAGCCGCGAATGCGGTTTCCGGCCAGGCGGCGCAGATTGTCGGCCCGGCGCTGGGCGGTTTTCTCTACGCGGCGGGGGCCGATGTGGTGTACAGCGTTACCGCCGGGCTCTATCTGGTGTCGCTGTTGCTGGTGATGACGCTGCGGTATGAACAGGCGCAGCCGCCGCGCACGCCGGCGACGCTATCTTCGCTGTTTGCCGGCGTTGGGTTTATCCGCAACCGCCCGGATGTGCTGGGGGTGATTTCGCTCGATCTGTTTGCCGTACTGCTCGGCGGCGCGACCGCGCTGCTGCCCATTTTCGCCCATGATGTGCTGCATACCGGGCCGCTTGGTCTGGGCTTGCTGCGTAGTGCGCCAGCCGTTGGTGCGCTGCTGGTGGGCTTCTGGTTAAGCCACCGCGCATTGACGCGCAATGTCGGCATGATCATGTTTATGTGCGTGGCGGGGTTTGGCGTGGCGACGCTGGTATTCGCCTTTTCAAGCTGGATGTGGCTGTCGCTGCTGGCGCTGTTCGCGCTCGGCGGTTTCGACATGGTGAGCATGGTGATCCGCGGTTCGCTGGTGCAACTCGATACCCCAGACGAGATGCGCGGGCGGGTGAACGCGGTTAACTCCATTTTTATCAACACCTCTAACCAGCTCGGCGAATTTGAATCCGGTATGCTGGCGGCGTGGCTTGGCGCGGTGCCTGCGGCGGCGATTGGCGGTGTCGGCACGTTGATTGTGGTAGCCCTCTGGATGAAGTGGTTCCCCGGTTTGCGCCACCGCCAGCGGCTGGAAAGTGAGGGTGTATAATTATTCCAAAACCTATGCACAAGTATAGGTTTTTTATAACTGAGTAATTCGCGTGCGAGTTACGTTATTAAAGTAAAGCCGCCCCACTTAATGCACAAGCAAGAACTATGTGAAGAATAAAACGACGCATGAATGTATTGTTCTGCTGAAAATTACAAAGAAAAGTAGTTTCCACGATGGTGATGCTACTCAATATCATCAGGATGAGAGAATAAATAAACTCATTGTTTGCTTTGGCGTCGCCAAGATCGAACATCGAAGACGTCAACGGCATAAGCGCCAAACCAAATGGCAGAAAGAGATCTTTCGTTTCGGGGAATTGCGCCTGATTTTCGTTGCAGGGTTTATACCTGAAATAGCGGTCAACGTAGGTAACAATTAATACCAGAATGGCGAAGCTAATATTCAGGGGTATCCGAATATCCTCCGGTTTGAAGGTCTTGAAATACGGTATTCTGGTGCAAGTAACATATAAAGCTAGCCATAAGGCGAGCAAGATAAAAAAAGCATAATTGATTGCATTTTTACTCATCACTTCATTTTTCCCTCGCACTCCCCGTATGCACTGATATAGCAAACCCCTGTTCCCGCCAGTGGGCAAGCTGCTGCGCCTGGCTACGCGTGAGCGGTTTGCCGGTCCAGACAAACAGATGCTGGCCGGGAAAAAATTCCGGGTGAGGGGAGTCGAGCGGTTCGGCGAGGACATCAATGCGCCAGCCCTGCTGTGACAGGCGCCATGCTTCGAGCCATAGATGGGTGCGATCGTCATTTCCCCAGGCGATCAGCAGCGCTGTTTTCGCTGCCTGTTCACGAGCGGTGGCAATGCCTGACGCGGCAAACTCCACTAATACCCCGTCCAGCAGGCTTAACACCACACGTGCGGTATTTTTATCGCGGCTGAGCCGCTGGCGTACCGGCACCAGTATGTCGTCGATAAGCACATCCGCCGCGTGTGTCTGACTCAAGGTGTGAAGGGTGGCGCGCAGCCGGGAGGGATTTACTTGTCGCAGCATCGACATCAACTCTTCCTGGAGTGACGCCCAGCTTGTTTGCCCGGCGAATTTGTTGTCGTCGAGCAAGGCTTTAACTTTGCTTACGGAAATGCCGTTATCGATCCAGCGCTTGATCTCCACAATGCGCTGAATGTCAGACTCATCGAATTGACGATGACCACCTTCACTGCGCTGCGGTTTTAACAGCCCATAGCGACGCTGCCAGGCGCGTAGTGTGACCGGGTTTATCCCGCAGCGTTCGGCAACCTCGCCGATACTATAAAAAGCCATAGCTCCCTCGTACTCTTTAACGCCAGTGTGCTCTTTTCACAGACTAAGTTAACTTTGCAAAGTTGTACAAATCCTTTTTTGTACAACTTCGCTGCACAGCTTATATCATCTCATCTCTTTTTTCTGGCCAGGCCACGGCCGGAATGCCGTTTACATCCGGGCGCGCGAAAAGGTGACCCTGGAACTGAGAAATGCCCGCCGATTCAAGCCACATCCACTCTTCCGCCTTTTCGACGCCGACGGCGGAAATAGCAATTTCCAGCGAGGTACAGCATTTGATAATCGCCTGAACAATGGCCTGACGGGAGCCACTTTTGTGCACGTCCGCAATCAGGGCACGGTTGATTTTGATTCGGTCCGGCTGGAATTGCGTCAGCAATACCAGCCCGCCAAACCCGGCACCGAAGTGATCGATTGCCACACGAATACCGGCACCTTTCAGCATTTTTACCGCCTGCGTAAACGCATCAATGCATGAAAACACAGCGCTTTCGTTAAATTCCACGATGACCTGTTCAGGAACCAGCCCGTGCTCTTTAATCGCCTGCACAATAAATTCAGTGGCATCAGGCACCTTTACCAGCGTCATGGGCAGCAGATTTACCGAGAGCGTCTGCGCACCCAGCTTCAACGCCGCGGCCATCGCAAAGGCCACGCGCTTGCTTTGTAAATCGGCGGTGTAGATATCATCCCCGGCCATATCGTCGAACCAGTCCTGCGGCGAGCCGCCTACACGGGTACGCAGCAGCGCTTCGACAGAGACAATCTGGCGGGCAAAGGGGTCAACAATAGGCTGGAAAGCAAAATGGCAGTCGGCACGGCTATCCGGGATGCCTGGCGGCAGGGTTATCGCGTTGCCATCGGCAATAAACTCCCAGGCATCGCCCGGTGGAATTTCGTAGTAGAACTCTTTCTCGCTGTCTTCGACGAAGGTCTGAAAGAACTGCAATGCGCGATCGCCGTAGGTCAGTTGGTATCGCGTTGTGCCTTTATCAAACACGGTCTGCAATACCGCTTCACGATCGTGATCGCGCAAGTCGAACAGCTCCATTCCGGTCTTACCGAAGCGCCTTGACGGCGCGTAGTCTCTGAGCACTTCGACCAGATTGTAATGGCGGTCATCGCCACAGATGTCCTGATAAATAGCCGTAACACTTTCTTCAGGCCCTTCAAGCAATTGAAAAAAATGGGTGCCATTAAATAGCAGGATCCCCGTCACGCTGGCCCGACCATTTTTGATATTGGCGGCTGCGACCATCTCTTCAAGCATCTTAAACGAGACATGGTCGTGCAGGTGGCTGCGGTAAATGATGGTGGTAAGCATAGGAGTTCCGGCGGGATATTTAGGAATATTTACCTTAGCAGAAGATAGCCAGGACGTTGTGCCGTTATTCCATTTATTTTCAAATAGTTCGCGTATGTCCGCAGGTGATTATGCAGAAATGTTAACAACTCAGCAGGCATCGATACAGGTAATTTGTACAAGCCTGTTGCGTCCGAGAACTTTTGTTTTCGTGTTAACTTGATGATTTGTATAAATTTATGGAGTGTTTCTATAGGGGGCTAATTATTTTGTACAATTTCTATGTACATATTAGCAATCTTTGTATAACTTTAATTGTACTTTCCTGACTCATGGACTTTAGAGGATTAACAGATGCAACAGAATGGTTTTCTTCCAAACACAGCGAATGCTGTTACTCGCTACTTTGATAAAGCCACGCTGCCAACGCAGCAAGAAACATTAGGACGCATTGCAGTCGAGATCCTGACCGAAGGCCGCAATCTGAACCGTAAGGCTATTTGTACGAAATTGTTGTCGCGGCTTGAAAAAGCATCTGGCCCGGAAGAGGAGAGCCACTATCACACGCTGATTGGTTTGCTGTTTGATCGTTAAGATGAAAAGACTAATCGCGATAAATGACCTGGTTATTTGAGTCAATTCTCACGGGGCGCCATAAGCTCTGGCAGAACGCTACCACGTGAGAATTGGCTTCATGCCGCAATTGCACTTCGGCAACGGGCGGCAACCCGAGATGCAGTTATGAACAGTAGTGAAATAGAGCAACTGACAGATGAACTTATCGGAGTGGCCGTGTTGTCACTCCTGAAAGACAACTCTCCTATCAGCACCCAGGCCCTGATAGCCCGGCTGCGTTCGATGGAGAGCAGTGAGCCTGACAGCCAACGGCGCAAGATGCTGGGGCGCATTATTGCCGAAATCAGCAATAACACGTTGGGCGAAATGCGCCATGGCGCAGACGCGGTAGGCATGGAATGGAATGAGGATCGCAGGGACAACATTTATCCACTGTTTGGCAACAAGCAGCCGGGCAGTAGTAAAAAACACTGACTGAAGTGCTGAAAGAATGAACTCAACATGGGGTAATGAAATGAGCCAGGCTATGCTTGAAAGTTCTGATGGGTACGAAAATCTTACCGATCTTTCTCTCATGGAATATTTTCGCAGCGGTGGTGAAAAACTTGCAGAGGAATCCGCCATTCTTGGTGTCGCCATCAGACGCATAGTCGCAGCCGATGAACGTATAACCCATAAGGCATTGATTCTTGAACTTATCCGCATGATCGAAAGCACGGATGATGTGGTACGAAGCGACATTATCCGCAATACGCTGGAAATTGTTGTACACCATACGACGGATGATATCTGACCTCAGGAACGAGGGATTATTGCCACCGTCCGCAAAAGCAGACGGTGGCAATAATCTGCCAATAGCGGTTTTTTGCCTTCCTTTATTGGCTTCTACTGGCTCCACTTGTTGAAAACACCATTTGCCAACACCTGCCACACCAGGGTTTTTTTACGCTTGCCTGCCGACGTTGTGATTTGCCGCAATCTGAAAAGTGGCACTATTCTCTGTGCACTGTTTCGTAACGGCATCGCCGCGCCTGGTGGCGACAAAGGGCAATAATGTCAGGTTTTAAGCTCATCCCACTTGCCAGAAAGCTTGCCGTTGGGCTGCTTGTGCTCGGCATCGTTTTTTTTATTGGCCGCGTTTATCAGTCGGAAAAAGGCCCTTCGTTGCAGTCATGGCACCGCTGGTCTGCTGATGAAATGTCTGCCGAAGCGATCGACCACGCCCGTTTCGCCGACTATCTTGCGCACGAAGACACGCTTTTCCGCGACATGAAAACGCAGCTCACGGATGCGCTTAGCGACGATGAGAAAACACCGCTTAACCGGTATTACGCGCAAAGCCGGGTTTACCCCGCCGGTTTTCAACCCAACTGGAACCGCTCTCAGGTATTGATGCCGCAAGGCACTATTCGCGGCGCGGCGGTATTGCTGCACGGGCTGACGGATTCGCCCTACAGCATGCGTTACCTGGCGCAGGCCTGGCAGCAGCAGGGATTTGTGGTGGTGGTGCCGCGCATGCCGGGGCACGGCACAGCACCGGGCGCGCTGGCGAAAGTGGATCGCGACCAATGGCTGGCGACCACGCGACTGGCTGTGCGGGAAGCCACAAGGCTTGCGGGAGCGTCCGTACCGCTGCATCTTGTCGGCTACTCGAACGGGGGCGCACTGGCCATGCAGTATGCGCTGGATAGCCTTGGCAACAGCGCGCTGCGCCGACCACAACACATCATTCTGTTATCGCCGATGATCGGCGTCCCGTCCTATGCGCGTTTTGCCGGGCTCGCTGGCTGGCCCGCCGCGTTTCCGGCGTTTGCCAAAGCGGCGTGGCTGAATGTGGTACCCGAATTCAACCCGTATAAATACAATTCGTTTCCGGTTAACGCCGCCCGACAATCATGGTTGCTAACGCAGGCGTTGCAGCAGCAGATCCAGCAGGCCGCGCGCAGCGCACAGATAAAAGACTTACCGCCGGTGCTGACCTTTCAGTCAGTGATGGATTCCACAGTCAGTACCCGCGCGGTGGTCGACGCGCTGTACCGCTATCTGCCGCAAAACGGCAGCGAGTTAGTGCTGTTTGATATCAACCAGGCGGCCAATGCCGGTGCGCTGTTTCGCCCGTCAGCCTCGCTGGCGGTGAATACGCTGCTGCCTGCGCCGCCACGTCGCTACACAACCACCGTCATTACCAATGCCGCTGCCGACAGCGTTGACACGGTTGCCCGCATGACGCCCGCGCAGGCGGTGCAGGAGACGCAGGAGGCGTTACACATTGCCTGGCCGCCGGGGATGTTTTCGCTGTCGCACATTGCGCTGCCATTTCCACTGAATGACTCCCTGTACGGCCTGTATCCGGCGCAGAATAATCAATACGGCATAAGCCTCGGCGCTATTTCGCTACGCGGCGAAACCAATACGCTGGCGGTGAGTCTTGATACGCTGATGCGCGCCAGTTCCAACCCGTTTTTCCCGTGGATGATGGCGCAGATAAACCAGCGCATTGCGTGCAGCGATAAGCGCGATTTCCCGGCGTGCCTCAATGCTTCTCGCCAGTCGCCAGCGGATAGGGCTGTCGCGGGGGAAAACCAACCGCATTAAGCGGCCTGAAATGGTTTCGGCAATGCGCAACATGGTAAAAAAGGCCCGAAACAGGGCCTTTGTACATCAGGAGAGCACATTCAGCGAGGGGTTAAACGCCGTGCTTCGCTGGGCAATATCGCCTGGCTGAGTAAGCGTAATGGCCTCGCGCAGTGCTGTCCTGAAGGCGGCGCTTAACTGTTGTGAACGCTCAATGAGTTTCTGCAGCCGCGCCTCGTCAGCCATTTGCGGGTTGAAAAATTCGATCACGGGCTGAAGCTCTTTTAACGCTTTGGCGCCGGAATCCGCGAGGGTTCTGAATTGCAAATCTTTGAGCCTGACGCGTAACAACTGAATATTATCGATATCGCTTTGCAACGCTTTGTTATAGGCGCTAAACACGCGATCAATTTTCTCTTCATAAGCCGACGTGGTGTTGAACCGCGTATTGTGGTTTTTCAGGAACGCATCCAGCGTACAGCCTTTCGTGGCATAGCTTGTTCGTCGCGTCGATGAGTAGGCAGTCATGCCGGCATAACCAATCCCGGCGAAAAGCAGTTCGTCGGCCACGGTTTCTATGATCGCCTCAATGTCTTCCTGCGGTTTCACATCGGCTTTATTCAGAACCACGTAAACATCTTCAGCGGTAAAAGCACTCTGGCGAATAAATTCGATGTCAGACTGGGCAATCGTTCCGGCGGGATCCAAACCAATCACCCAGATCATTGCGGAGCACTGCGTAAGGAGTTCAAGGGTTGTAGAGCGATCGGCTGCTTCCGTTCTGTTAACCGCTCCGGGATTATACCCAGGGGTATCAACCAGGCAGATGTGCTCAAACAACGCCTCATCCATTGGCGCTTGCAGGCTAATTGTCGGCATCACGGTGCGCAGATCGAAGCCAAAGGCCGCCAGATAATCATGCGATAACGCTTTATACAGTTTGCTGCCTAAAGGCACGTTGCCACCGTTTTTTGCGTAGCCGCAGATGCGAGAGTCTGGCGCGTAGACAATAAAGCTCGGGATCACCGTAACGGGATTAATACCGGTCGCCAGCTTCAGGGATTTATCCTGAATAAAGCTATTGATGAACTCCGATTTGCCGCTGCTGAACCCGCCTGCAACGCCGACAACCGTTTTACCTGAGGCCGCCGGGAAGGTGTTGAGTTGCTCAAGGTCAGCCAGCACGTTTTGCAGAATAAGCAACGCGCCAGCTTCATCCGCTAGCGATGATTCTTCAGCAGCGAAGGCGGCATAGTCGCTATGCAGTAGCTGGCGGAATGCCTCAAGCCCCGCATTATGCGAAGGTTGCGCAGATAAAATGGATTGCAGCAGTGCGAAGCGTTCACTCAGCGTCAGGTTATCATGATGAAGCTGGGAGTAATCCTGCTGGAGCTGCTGATGCGACACGTCCAGTTGCTGCTTAAGTTCCTCCAGCACGTGCAGACTGGCCTGGTTTTGCGATAGCAGCGCTTGCGTGCTGGTGATTGTCTCGTCGAGCACTGCCACTTTTTCCACCAGCCGCTCGTTACGCAGATTTTGCTCAATGCGCTGTGCTTCGAGCGCGTTGATTTGGGTGGTCAGCACCTGTTTTTGCTGAGCCAGATCATGCTGATGTAGTGCGTTGAGATGTTGTAGCTGTGCTTGCTGCTCCGTTTCCAGGTGCGTCAATTGCTGCTGATGGTTGAGTTTCAACTCCGCGACTGTGGTGCCAACCTGTTGTTCATAATTACTCAGCGCGCGCGAGACGGTTGCGGCTATCGCTTTACGCTTAAAGCACCAGAAATGGCTAAGGGTATCAAGGTCAGTAAAGACCGCCTTATCAATATGCGGCGCGTCACTCATTTTCTCTCTCCCTGAATTTGCGCGGCAAAGCGCTGTAAGCGATCAAGGGTCAGGGTACTGTTCTCAACTTGATTCGCAATTTGTTGAATTTTACCGTCCAGTTCAGCGACAAAGACTGATGAAATGGTGTCGGGTAAAGTGCTTTTTATGCGGGAGAAATAGTGATCGATATCGTCATAAACGGTTCGCCGGACATTGGCGACAAAATTATCAGCTCTGTCTATATACTCGTCGGCCGCATTTCCCTTCAGCCTGCCTTTTGGCGCGAGTTCAGGCGGAACGGAGATATTCAATAAAAACGTTTGACGCGGTAATTTTGCTGCCACAGAGAGAATAACATCTGCAATCATCACCGCCTCACATTCTCCCTCGAGGATCTCGTTGATAAGCGGGGTGACATTTTTACTGATCGCGATTTCCAGGCCGCTATGTTGTTTAACGGAGGCTTCTTTTAATTTTTCCCCCACCTCATGCACAAATCCTTTTAACGCCACCGACGTCGGGCCGGTATGGATTACCGTCTCCGTTTTGCTAACTGTTTCAGTCCCGCCGCCCCATAATTTGCGCGCAACCCAGTTATACGCGCCTGATTTTTCGCGCGTATATTGTGTTGTTTCACTGGTACTTTGGTCACCGATAGCGCTGCGGGTAACCTGGAACTGCTTATCTGCTTCCCGATTCAGTTCGGAAATCACTTCCCGATAGTAGTGTTCAACGCAGTCGCGATAAGTCCGGTTGAGCCGTTTATCAAGAATATTGCTTTTACCTTTTAGTGCCGCGCTTTGTTTTGCCAGCGCGTCTAAATCTGAGCTATTAATCAGCGTCATACGCTGCTCGATCTGTCGCAGAAGCGCCTCGGTAAACTCCGCAACCACCTGGTTTTTACGCGCGACCAGTACCTGCATTTTTTCACGAATAATGTCGTCTTTTTTGCGGCGAACCGCCTCTATTTTGCGGTGAATGTTGTCGGTGTTCGCAAGCAAAGCCAGGCTGTGTTGGGTGAGCTGTTGGTTTTGTAATGTAAAAAAGTCGGCGTAGTCGTTGGTCAGATTGTCCCAGGTCTTGGTCTCGTTCGCATCCCACGTCTCGGGCGTTGCCAGCCGGTGAGAAAGCCCATACGCCACACCTGAACAGTGCAAAAGATGTTCTTGTGGAGCCCGAATAATGCTGTCAAACACAGCGCCGACTTCCGGATGATGTTGCTTGAGGTTTTTCAGCGTGCTGGTCGCTCTGTTGATGAGCGAGTTATTGATGTTTTCAAGCGTCTGGTTCAGGTGAGGGCGCTTTTCACTGCCATACAGTTGGGTATCAATCTGGCTGGCGACTAACACCAGTTCCTGTACACCCTCTTTAGCGGTGATACGCCCCATGACTTCCAGATCGTTTTCATTCAGAAACTGCCCTGCCGGGCTGATAATAAACACCACATCGCAGGTTTTCAGCAACTCCACGGTGCGCGCTTCACGCGACTGGACAGGGTCATTCATCCCGGGCGTGTCGATAACGCTAATATCCTTGAGAGAGGCGAGCGGCATTGAAATATGGACGACTTTCGTGAAGGGCATATATTTCCCCTCTGCGCCAACATAGTTAAGCAGCTCTGTTGAGAGGGCTTCACGATTTTCTGGCTCAATGACGCCGACATACTCAAGATCCGCAAGGGTTAACCCCGATTTTTGCATACGTGTATATTGATCATGGGACGCGCAAAGCTCGGGGTGCGAGCTCTGGATTTCCTGCAGGGCCTGGCGTGTTATATGCGCCGTTACCCGCGACTCGTCTGACGTTGCGGATGTGAGCGGACGGGAGGCGAATTCTGCGTATTTTCTGTCGGTTATTTTTTTTAATTCAAAGGTATATTTGTTTGCATTGTGTTCGATTTGCTTGAGATCTTCGACCGTAAAAAATTCCACCTGTGCACGAAAATGCTCGCCATAAGAAAGCGTGGTTAATGCCGCTGTCATTGGTGTCGCCGCTTTTGGCAGGACGTTTTCACCGTCAAAGAACAATGCGTTGAGCAGCGAGGATTTTCCCGCTTTGACGCGCCCAACTATACCAATATTAAGCAAGCGCCCATCAGTACTGATTTTTTCAAATGCGGCAGATAACGCGCTGGCCGAATCGAGGCAATGTTGCTGCTTTAATTGCTGGATTTCCTGTTCAAAGAGATCGAGTACGTTGGGAAAGAGCGCTTCGAGTTTTTGCGTCTTCTCGATCAAATATTGATATTCCATAACCGTGTCCTGCTTAACGATACAAATAAGTTGTGGCCAGCGCTTGCAGGGCAAGCGAAAGCTGCTGCAATGCGTCAAGTTGTTGCTCGATAGATGCCTGTTGCTGTTCGCGCTCTTGTTGGTAGGTGCTAATTAAGGTGCGTTGTTGATTAATTTGCTCCTCAAACTCATTACTCACGGTATTCAATAAGGTTTGCAACTGCTCGTCGACAATTTCGGGCAAGGCTTTACGAAGCTCACTTTTGATGCCGGGGAACACACTATTCATTAGCTTATCGCGCGCTTTTTCCTCGGCGTTGAGTGAAGAGAAAAAGCGAATAATATCAGGCAAAAAGACGATAGCTAACTCCAGCACCGGGTTGAGGACATTGGTGGTGATGGCCAGAACAGAGGAGAGCACCCGGTAGGCTTTTCCGGCGCCTTCTTTACTGGGGAATTTTTCACTGAGGGTTTCGACGAAACCGCTGACAGCTTTCAACTTTCCTTCTGTTTTATCAGCAATATTTTTCGCCCAGTTATCATCCAGCGCCACCATCATGGTATTACTTTGGGCGAGGCTGATGGCAATCTCTTCAACCAGCTCGGCAGAGATCTGGTCCATTTCTCGTTTTAACGTGTTCGTTAAATTCGAACGCATGATGTCGACAATTTCTCGCTCCAGTACAGAAGGAGCGTTGCTGGTGGCGGCGAGCTTAGCCAGACGATCAAGTTGGTTATGCAGATCGCTATCAATCGCGTTGATAATACGGGTGATGAGCGGCCCGGAATAGCGCCAGGTCAGTTCTTGCTGCGTGCGATTACGTTGCCTGAGCAGATCTTCCAGCGCCTGTTCTAACGAAACAATGGCATTGTCATTATCTTTTTTGCTGTTTTTAACGACATTGCTGGCAAAGTTAATTTGACCGAGCAAATCGATATTCTGATCTTTCAGCCGATCGATAAACAGATTGTGGAATAGCCGCTCGGGATCAATCGCGACCAGGGCATCATAAAAAGCCGTGGCCGATTTATTGTCCAGCGGAATAACGCTCATGTCTTTATCAAAATAGAGTTGCAGTTGCTCTTCAATAAAGCCTGAGACCTCCTGAACCTGTTCTGGCGCACGTAAATTGGTCTTGCTCAGAACGAAGGAAAAATCGCTGTCGAAGGTTTTGATACTGTCGAGATGACGCAACATGGATTGTGTTACGGTTCCATCTTCAACACTTGTGACCACGATGAAATGCACACCGCGCGGAAGATAATAGGCCAGCGCTTTGTTATGATTTTCTAGTGACGAGCCATAACCAGGCATATCCACCAGCACTAAAGGCGCAATCGCTTTCAGCGCGGGGCTGTCGATATGCAGGCGCAAATGTGAGTAATCCGCTGAGTTTTTATTGACATCAGCCAGGGCCTCTACTGGCAAACGCTCTTCGCTGCCATCATGGCGGATGGCTTGCAGCCAGGGATTTTCGCCATAATGCAGTTCCGTCGCCAGTTCTGTTTCCGGGGCGATCCCCACCGGCAAGATATCCATGCCCAAAAAGGTATTGAGCAGCGTACTTTTACCGGCGCTGAACGCGCCAATGACCGGGAGCAGAAGTTCGGTATTTTCAAGTTGCGAGAGTAATGCGCGATCCCAGGTAAGTTCTGATCCCTGCATAAGCGTAGTTAGCTTCTGCATATATTCTGTAAATTGCTGCTGTGTGTTAAGCATTAATACATCATCCCTTTGGCAAGTTCGTCGCAATAGCTACGCGAAGGTCGTTCGACGGTGGATAAATACGCTGTTGTTTTTTCTTGTCAGCGCCAGGTCTGACTAAATAGGCACCAAATTGATTATTTACTCCTGGCAATAACAGGGGAAACCCGGAAGTTGAAGGGGATAAACGTTATCATCGTGTTGTGACAGCCTGTGTCAGTGGCAATCTTTGGCATCGGCACAAAAATGAAAAAGTTAAATTTTTTTACAGATAAAAAAGGAATAACGGTCAGCGCATAACCCTTATTTCCCTCTGGTTCTGATAATACCCACAAACGCGCATTACGACAGGATATTTTGCCCGTTATGCCGTGTGAGTATCTCGCTTTCAGCGCTGTTCCTGTTTTCGCCGCAGGGTGAGTAATGGCGTGACTGAAATACCGTGCACCAGCACGCTTAGCGTCACGATGGTGATGGCGATATCGGTTATCACTCCCGCGTTCTGAAGGCCATGCGTCCAGGCGTAGGCGATATAGTTAAGACTGCCGATCCCGCGAATGCCCAGCCAGCCAAGACTTAACCGATGCAGCACGGATTCACCCGAACGCCAGGTCAGCAACCAGACGGCGAGGGGGCGAATGATGATAAACACGGTGAAGGCCAGCAGCAGCGCGCTGGCATCCCAGTGGCGTGACAGTGTCATACCAAGCACGATCACCAGCCCGGCGGCCAGCAACCGCTCAACGGTATCGCCAAAGGAGAGCGCATCGCCCACCACCAGACCGACGGATTTGATCGGGTTATGCTCTTCGAGCCCGTGCCGGGTATGCGGATTCACCTGCATCTCGGCGGGCAGGTCGTGATCGTCCTCGCTGGTGTGGCGTTTTTGTACGCTCATCTCGGCGCTACGCAGGCCGATACCGGCAGCGAACGCCGCGAGAAAACCGGACGCGCTGAGCATCATCGCCAGCGAAAAACTCAGGCAAATCAGCGCTAACGCAATAAAATCGCTCGGTGCCACTTCCCCCTGCGCGTGGCGTGAGCGTGTGGCGACCAGGCCAATTAAGCGTCCGAGAATAAAACCGATACCCAGCCCGCCGATCAGCGCCCAGAGCAGATCGACGCTCAACCAGTGAAACCATTCCCCGGCGCTGATTGCGCCACCGGCTTTTTGCCAGACCAGCGCCAGCATCAAAAAGGGCAGCGCGGTGCCATCATTGAGACCCGCTTCACTGGAGAGCGCGATCCTGAGGCGGTCATCATCCTGTGCATCGTTGATAGCCACCAGGCTTGCCAGCACCGGATCGGTAGGGGCGAGAATGGCCGCCAGCGCCAGCGATAACGGCCATGAAAGATCGGCCATAAAATGGGCGGCGAGCATAATCCCGGCAATGGTCAGCAACATAGCGGGCAGCGCCAGCATGATGCCCATTCGCCAGTAAGGCGAGGTAAGCGGCAGGCGGATCTTCAGCCCGGTGATAAAAAGCGACGCCGCCATCGCCATTTCCGTTATCCGGCTGGTAAGCGGGGCGTGGCGAACAATATCAATGCCAATCAGCCCCAGCATCCACGGCCCGCAGGCGATACCCACCAGCAGATAGAGGCCAAAAATGGGCACCGGGACACGGCTTATCCAGCCGTAAGAGAGAGACATAAACAACAACAAACAACCCGCCGCAGCGGTCCAGGCCAGATATTCCATACTACTCCCGAGCAAAATCATCTTCTTAACAGGTATAGCTGCTACCAAAAGATGTGCCACCAGAGTGCTCCCTAATGCCAGCACGCCGCGCCTGGCGAACGGCGTGCTGGTAACACATGGGACATTACGCGTGCGGGTTGTACGCCCGTTTACTCCGGTACGTTGCCTTCCCCTTGCTGCGATGGCCATTTCCAGTTCTGCACTTCAGGCAAGTCTTCGCCATATTCGCGAACATATTGATGGTGCGCGGCAATTTTTTGCGCCAGATCCTCCAGGATGTCATCCGCTTTGCCCTGTAACGACGGCACGCGCAAAATCGCCTCCTGCGCCAGGTGAAAACGATCCAGTTCATTGAGCACGGTCATATCAAATGGCGTAGTGGTGGTGCCTTCTTCCATAAAGCCATGCAC
Source organism: Kosakonia sp. AG348 (assembly GCF_003337365.1). Lineage (NCBI taxonomy): Bacteria > Pseudomonadati > Pseudomonadota > Gammaproteobacteria > Enterobacterales > Enterobacteriaceae > Kosakonia > Kosakonia sp. AG348. The sequence continues at coordinate 83,415 of NZ_QPJR01000004.1, read as the reverse complement.
GTGAAAATGGCGGTGGTTGTTGCGCTGATAAGTGAGGCGGTGAATCAGACTCGGGTAGCCGTGGAAGGCAAAAATCACCGGCTTATCGGCAGTAAACACCGCCTCGAAGGCCTCTTCGCTCAGGCCATGCGGATGCTGATCCTGGGTTTGCAGCGCCATGAGATCCACGACGTTCACCACCTGAACACGCAGCTCCGGCAGGTAATGACGCAGCAGGTCGACCGCAGCGAGGGTTTCCATGGTCGGCACGTCGCCCGCGCAGGCCATCACCACATCCGGAGTTTCGTTCTGCTGCACGTTTCCGGCCCATGACCAGATCCCCATTCCTGCAGCGCAGTGTTTTGCCGCGTCGTCGAGGTTTAACCACTGAGGCGCAGGCTGTTTCCCGGCGACGATGACGTTAATGCGATCCCAGGTTTTCAGGCAGTGGTCGGCGACACACAGCAGGGTATTGGCATCCGGTGGCAGGTAAATGCGCACAATATCCGCTTTTTTATTGGCGACATGATCGATAAAACCGGGGTCCTGATGGCTGTAGCCATTGTGATCCTGGCGCCAGACATGCGAGGAGAGCAGGTAGTTGAGCGACGATATCGGCGCGCGCCAGGGCAGGTTGCGCGTCACTTTCAGCCACTTCGCATGCTGGTTAAACATCGAGTCGACAATATGAATAAACGCCTCATAACAGTTGAACAGCCCGTGACGCCCGGTCAGCAAATAGCCCTCAAGCCAGCCCTGGCATTGATGTTCGCTCAGGATCTCCATCACCCGGCCATCGCGCGCCAGTTGCTCATCATAGGGTTTAAGCGGCTCCTGCCAGGTGCGATTCGTTACGTCGAATACTTTACTTAACCGGTTGGAGGCCGTTTCGTCGGGGCCAAACAGCCGGAAATTATCGCGGTTGTGTTCGAAAATACCGGCCAGAAAGGCGCCCAGCGCGGCGGTGGATTCGGCCTGCGTTTCGCCCGGGGAGGTCACTTCGACGGCGTAGTGATGCAGGTCCGGCGTCACCAGTTCCCGGCGTAAACGACCACCGTTGGCCCACGGCGACGCGCCCATGCGCTTGTCGCCGACCGGGGCCAGTACCTGTAGTTCTGTTTTGAGTTGTCCCGATGCATCGAAAAGATCGTCTGGCTGATAGCTGCGCATCCACTGTTCCAGCAGTTGCCGGTGCTCATCGTTTTCACGGCATGATGAAACCGGAACCTGGTGCGCGCGCCAGAAATCCTCCACTTTTTTGCCATCGACGGTTTGCGGGCCTGTCCAGCCTTTGGGGCTGCGCAGAATGATCAGTGGCCAGCGCGGCACGGTGGTCTGCGCCTCGCCACTGCGCGCCTGCTGCTGATAGTCACGGATGCTGTTCAGCGCCTGTTCCAGCGTTTGTGCCATCTGGCGATGCATCCTGGCGGGTTCATGGCCGCTGACAAACAGCGGTTCGTAGCCGTAGCCGCGAAAGAGCTGTTGTAAATCATCATCGCTGGTGCGACCGAGAAGCGTCGGGTTGGCAATTTTGTACCCGTTCAGGTGCAGGATCGGTAGCACCGCGCCGTCGCGGGCGGCGTTGAGAAATTTTATGCCGTGCCAGCTTGAGGCCAGCGGGCCGGTTTCCGCTTCGCCATCGCCAATCACGCAGGCGGCAATCAGGGACGGGTTATCGAACACCGCGCCAAACGCATGAGCAAGTGAGTAACCCAGCTCGCCGCCTTCATTAATCGAACCGGGCGTTTCGGGCGCGGCGTGGCTGGGGATGCCGCCGGGGAAAGAAAACTGGCGGAACAGCTTCTTCATGCCGTCGGCGTTCTGGCTTATCTGCGGGTAGATTTCGCTGTAGCTCCCCTCAAGCCAGGTGTTGGCCACCATGCCAGGCCCGCCATGGCCGGGGCCGCAGATATAAATCATATCGAGATCGCGCTGGCGTATGGCGCGGTTGAGATGAACATAGATAAAATTCAGCCCCGGCGTGGTACCCCAGTGGCCCAGCAGGCGCGGTTTGATATGTTCCGGCCTGAGCGGCTCGCGCAGTAGCGGGTTATCCATCAGGTAGATTTGCCCGACAGAGAGATAATTGGCCGCGCGCCAGTAGCGATCAAGCAGCTGAATTTCGTGGTCAGAGAGAGACGATATCTGTGTCATGCTTTCCTCGCGTCGTCAGAAGGTAAACCAGGCGTTGCCCTTGCAGGCGAACAAATTTCCCTTTAAGCCTGGCACACCGTGTTTTCTGATGACGAAATGAACAGCATCACGTTCCCTTTTTCGTGCAAAGCCGGACGATCAACCGGGTCCTTCACTGCCTGCGGCCAGCAGCGGAACCACCACATCGCTGATGGGCGTGGCGATGCCATGTGTGCGGCCATAGCGCTGCACCACGCCGTTACGGATATCCCACTCCAGCGGGCGATTCGCCTGGCGGTCGGCGAGAATTGACGTGCCTAAGTCCGCTGGCGCACGGTGAAAACCGTCCACAATCTCCCGGGCAACGTTATCGCTGAGCACCGCGCCTTCCGCCCGCGCAACCGTCAGGCATTCACGCAGGTACGCCAGCGCCAGCGCGGTGATATCCTCGCGTGTGAACATGCCGGCACGGCGATTGGCGAGCACCATCAGGCCAGCGACCGCATTCTGCAACAGCTTGCGCCAGGCGATCGACGTAAAATCCGCCGACAATTCAACCGCGCAACGTGTGTCGCTGAGCGCTTTCACCACCCGTTCTGCCTGCGGCACGTCCGGCAGCGTCAGGCGCGGTCTGGCGCGCAGCCAGACAGAGGCATCCGGCTCACGCTGCGCCGGGAACCAGACGACGGACGGCAGCACGCTTGCGCCGTTGACCAGTGGAGCGAGCTGGTTTTTTTGCTCGACGCCATTTTGCAGTGCGCACACAACGGTGTTTTCATCGCATAACGTCGCCAGCCAGGCGGCGCTCTGCGCAACCTGCGTAGTTTTCACCGCCACAAACACCAGATCGAACGGCTTATGCAGCGCTGCCGGATCGCTCAATACCGGGCCGGGCACCACAATTTCCCCCTCATCGTGGCGCAGAATCAACTGCGGGTGCGCGGTACGTCCGCATAAAACGGGCGCGTGGCCCACTTCGTGCAGCGCCGCCGCGATAGTCGTGCCGATAGCCCCCGGGCCAAGCAGCGCAATTGTCGGAAAATCAGACATGGTGAGTTCTCCTGATGTGGTTAACCAATTATTACCGTGCCGGTCGCGATCACCGTACACGCCAGCACTTTTCTTAGCGTTAACGTCTCGCCGAGAAACAGATAACCCAGTAGCGCCGCAAACAGAACGCTGGTTTCACGCAGCGCTGAAACTGCCCCCATTGGCGCGGTCGCCATCGCATAAATAATGATGCCGTAAGCCAACAGCGAAACCAGCCCGCCGGCGGCAGCAGGCAATACATCGGGACGCCAGCGCAGTAAACTTTTTGCACCGCGAAGCCCGATATAGAGCGCGGGCATCAGCGCGCCCCATAACGCACTCATCCACACGGTATAGGCGATGGCATTACCCGCGATGCGCACGCCAATGCCATCCACCACGCTATAAGCGGCGATAAACGCGCCAGTGACCAGCGAATATGTCAGACCCGGTAGCGCCAGGCGACGGCGTTGCAGGGCAAGCAGCAGAATACCGCCGGAAATCAACCCAATGCCAGCCAGCGCGTTCACGGCCATTTTTTCCCCGGCAAACAGAGCCGCCGCCAGGGTCACCATCAGCGGTGAAGCACCGCGCGCAATCGGGTAGGTTTGCCCGAGATCGCCGCTCTGATAACTGCGTACCAGAGACAGGTTATAACCGACATGCAGCACCGCTGACAGCAGCGCATATTTCCAGCTGGCATAAGCCGGCAAGGGTAAAAACGGCGCCACGACAATGCAGGTGAGGGCTATCGTCGCGCACATGATGGTCATGGACCATAAGCGATCCGTGCCGCCGCGTAACAGCGTATTCCAGCTGGCATGCAGCAGGGCGGCGAATAACGTCAGTAAAACAAGGTAAGTGGGCATGTATCGATGCTAATCAGCACATGCCCGGATGAAAAGTGAAGTGTCATCACACCAGCATGAACAAATACTCATGCTTAGCGATAGTTAAGCTGTGCCTGTTGTGACTCTGCTAACAGCCAGCTGCGGAATGTCACAATGTGCGGCTGTGTTTCGATCCCCTGCGGGCAGACAAAATAATAGGCGGCCGGCGACGGGAAAGGCACGTCAAAAAGCCGCACCAGCGAGCCATCGGCGATCTCCTTTTCAACGTGCCCACTGCGCGCCAGCGCAATTCCCTGGCCCAGTAACGCCGCTTCGATGGTCATATTAGTATCGGCGAAACGCACGTTCTCATGCAGCACATCGGTATTAACGCCGACCTGCTTAAACCAGGCGTCCCATTTGGGAACCAGATCGGCGCCATCGCGCGTCAGCAGTGGGTAGCGCAGCAGTTCGGCAGGTTCATCCGGCGTGCCAAAACGCTGCAAAAGTGCCGGGCTGGCAACCGGAAAAAGCTGCTCGCGGAACATAAATTCTGTATGCAGCGCCGGATAATTCCCGTGACCAAAGCGGATCGCCACATCGGCATCGGTGCTGGCGAAGTTAATGGCCTGATCGGTGCTTTCCAGCGTCACCAGAATTTCCGGGTGTAAGCGCGCCAGATCCGGCAAGCGTGGGAGCAACCATTTCAGCGCAAAAGAGTAAGTGGTGTTGACGCGCAGCCGCACCCGGCCTTTTTGCTCGCGCAAATCCGCCAGCGTGGTTTCCAGTTTGCTGAAAAATTCACGTACCAGCGGGGCGAGCGCGGCACCGGCTGGCGTCAGGCTGAGGGTTTTGCCGCGCTGAAACAGCGGTAATCCCCAGATGTCCTCGAGATTTTTTAGCTGATGACTGACGGCACTTTGCGTTATACACAGCTCTGCCGCCGCCGCGGTAAAGGTGGTGTGGCGGGTTGCCACTTCAAAGGCGCGCAGTGTCGCAGTGGGGGGAAGATCACGCATCTTACGGTTCCTGTTAATGAGCTAATGCTCATAACACCCTATGCCGAAACCGTGGGGAAAGCTACGCGAACAGGACAGTAAGCTGCCGCCATTCAGAGCAGGGTAACGGTGCTGTCTAACCAGTCCGGAAGATGTTGCCGGTACCAGGCGAGATAGCGCTGAAGATCGGTTTTCTGCCGCTCAGCAAGCAGCGTGACCACTTCGGTGACAATCCACGCTTTGGCGATGGCAATCTCCCGGCCGAGTTCGCGCGGTGTTGCATGATCCGCAATACGACAATAGCGCCCGGCAAGCGCCTGAAAAGCGTGTGTGGTGCCCATCCCTTTTATCAGCGGCGCGAGGTCAATCGCCGGGCTTCCCGTGGAAAATCGTTCCCAGTCGAAGAGCACCAGCTCGCCGTTATCCCGTCGTCCCCAGTTACCCGCATTGCTGTCGCCGGAAATTAACCCCGGATGGCGAAAGAGCACCTCGCTGGATTGCTGAAAACGGCGCAGTTGTTGCGAAGCCGGTTCCGGCAACGCCAGCAGCGCCAGCGATTTTTCCAGCGCGGAAACTGACCAGCTATGCGGGTGATAGCGCCATGACGCCTCTGGCGCAACGCGATGCAAGCGAGCCAGCATCGTTAACACCTCATCACCTGCCACGGCATCCTGCGAAACCGGGTGAGGAATATACTCAAGCCTTACTAACTGCCGCGCCGGATCGGCGAATAACAGCCCTGGCGAGGCAATCTTTGCCGCGTTGAGCCGGTGCGCCACATGTTGATAGAAAGCATATTCAACCTCACTGACGGGATATTTCTCAATGACGCGCTGGCCATGCTCATCAACAAAAAGCGTCACGTTTGCAGCCCCCATTTTTGATAAATCCTGAGCTGTCATCCCTTATTCCTTGCGCGCTGGTCGAGCGTTTCAGTGTAGCCTGGAGGGTGGCGACGCGAGAGCGGTTTATTCCTGCGTCGACTGCTCCTGAGCAAGCAGGCGATATTGTCTTGGCGTTAACTGATACTGTTCGCGAAACGCGCGGCAGAATGTCGATTGCTGCTGGTAACCCAGGTGCAGCGCAATATCCGTAATAGAGCGATGCGTTTCGCTCAGCAACGCTTTCGCAATCACCATGCGCCGGTAGCGGATATACACACCAGGCGACATGCCGGCGATTTGTTTAAAACCGCGCTGGAAATGCCAGGCAGAGTAACCGGATTTTTTCGCTAACACGCCAAGCGGTAAGGGCTCGGCAATATTGCGCTCTATCCACTGGAGAATATCCTGGATGGTTAAGCTCATCAGATATAACGAGGACTTTTTTCTCATTTCAATACCCGCTGTTAATGCGCGGCGTTTGGGGAAGTTATCTCTGTTTCCTCCCCGAACGCAAAAGCGTCACGCGTCATTCTGTTTACGGGCAGATGGCCTGTTTCCGCCCGTCAGGTTATCCGCATCAGCAATCTTCAATAATTAAGTAGACGGCATTAAGCGGCCCGTGGACGCCGACGACTTTAATCAGCTCAATATCGGCCGTCGAACTTGGTCCGGCGATAAGATTGATACACGAGGGAAGCGTTTCGCCTTCCTGCACCCGCTGGCGCAAAACGTGCGCCAGTTGTGTGACGCCATACAGCAATCTGCTCTTATAGATAACGAACAGGGTGGTGGTGGGCAGCAGGCTGATAGCACGCCCCTGTGACGGGGAGGAAAAGAGCACCACACCGCCGGTTTCGCACAGACCATATTCGGCGTAGACCACGCCAATGCTGGCTTGTGCGGCGCGCCGCAGATTCTCTTCTCCGCTGGCTGAATCCCAGCAATGTGCTGGAAACCTGTTCTGCAAATGCGCGGTGATCCCGACGTTTGCCAGCCGGGCGTCGCCGCTAATCAGCAGCGGACCGCCGCCGTACTGGTTACAGATCCGTTCGGCAAGCTGGGGAATTTGCGCCAGCGGAGCCACTTCGCAGTGGGCCTGCATAACCGTGGTCGCATATTCGATAAAACTGTCGCAGGGGTGCTGCTGGATCTGTCCGGCATAGCGGCTTGTCAGCGGAGCGTGTCCGGCAAACTCCAGCGGCGGCGGTATCTGACGCGGTTCGCGACCGAGCCGTCCGGCAATTTTTTGCATAAACGCATCGCGGTTTTCCATCAGGCTTGCTCCCCGTTTTTATGCTGTTTTTGGTGTTTTTTAAACCAACTGCGGAAACTCTCGCCATCGGCAGCGGGCAGATCGCGGGCCTCCGTCCACTTGCCGATGGCTGAGATCGTAAAGGGCATCTTGCCGTTGCGGATCATCAGTTGGGCGGCGCGTGCCCCAGCGACCATGCCTACTTTCCACAGCCGGGGGTGACGGTTGGCGTAATTGAACAGATGAACGGTGTGTCTTTCCATGGCGGGCGTTCTTCCGCTTTCCGCCAGCGTGCGGCGGTGTTCAAGGATCAGTGACGACAGCGGAATGCGCACCGGGCAGACATCATCGCAGGCGGTACATAACGAGCAGGCGTAGGGCAGGTTTTTGAAATCATCATAACCGCCGAGCAACGGCGTAAGCACCGCGCCAACCGGGCCGGGATAGATTGAGCCGTAACCGTGTCCGCCGATATGACGGTAGGCAGGGCAGGTATTCATGCAGGCACCGCAGCGTATGCAGCGCAGGATGTCCTGGAAAGGCGAGCCCAGCACCTGCGAGCGGCCATTGTCGACAATAACCAGATGGAACGATTCCGGCCCGTCGCTCTCCATGCTGCCTTTCGCGCCGGTAAGCCAGGTGTTATATCCCGTAAGACGGGCGCCAACCGCGCTGCGCGCCAGCATGGTGAGGATGACGTCCAGCTCGGCGAATGTCGGCACCACGCGCTCCATGCCCATCACGGCGATATGCGTTTTCGGCACGGTGGTACAAAGCCGGGCATTGCCTTCATTGCTCACCAGACTGAGCGTGCCGGTTTCCGCGACTGCAAAGTTGCAGCCAGTAATGCCGATGTCGGCGCTGAGGAAATCCTCGCGGATCTTCTGGCGAATAAAACGCGTCATGGCTTCCGGCGTTTCGGGGCCGTTATAACCCAGCTTTTCGCGTAACACGTGCTGAATTTGATGGCGATCCCGATGAATGGCCGGGACAACCACGTGTGAGGGGGCATCTTTGGCGAGTTGCAGAATATACTCGCCCAGATCCGTTTCCACGACCTCAATGCCAGCCGCTTCAAGCGCGGCGTTCATGCCGATCTCTTCGGTGACCATCGACTTCGATTTAACGATTTTGCGTGCCTGTTTTTCCCCGGCAACCTGCAAAATATAGCGGGTGGCATCTTCATGCGTATCGGCGAAAAAGACGTGACCGCCGTTAGCGCGGATCTTTTCGCTTAACTGGTAAAGATAGGCATCGAGATTGTCGAGAACATGGGCACGAATTTCAGCGGCGCGCGAGCGCCAGTCGGGCCAGTTTTCCAGTTCATCGACCATTTTCTGCCGGTTGATACCGATCCGATCCTGCGCGTTCGCCACGGCGTGGCGCATTACCGGATCGTCAATTTGCTGCTGTACCCGGTCATAAAAAGGAACATTGCTGGTTTTTAGCGACATAGTGTTTCCTTAGCGGCTCATCAGCACATCAGCGATATGCAGCACACGCACATTCTGGCCTTCACGCTGTAAACGCCCGCCGATATTCAGCAGGCAACTGGCATCCGCGCCGATCAGGTAATCCGGCCTGGCTTGCATGATATGCGCGACCTTTTCTTTCACCATCTCGCCGGAAATTTCGGCCATTTTGACCGAAAAGGTGCCGCCAAAACCGCAGCAGGTTTCCTGGGCGCCAAACGGCACAATTTCCAGATCACGCACCTCGCGCAGCAGTATTAGCGGTTCATCACGTACCCCGAGCTTACGAAACAGGCTGCATGAGGGGTGATAGACCGCCCGTCCTGGCAGGCGCGCGCCGACGTCGGTTACGCCAAGCTGGTTAACGATAAAGGAGGTCAGATCAACCATGCGGCTGGCAACCTTCGCGGCGCGCATCGCCCACTCAGGTTCATCGACCAGCCAGTCCCCATAGTGGCGGATCGCGTTCATGCAGGAACCGGCAGGCGAGATAATCGGGTAGTCGTTGATTTCCAGCGCCGCAATTTGCGCTTTCATACCCGGCAAGGCGTCACGAATGTAGCCGCTATTAATTGCCGGTTGACCGCAGCAGCCCTGTTTTTCAGGAAACTGCACACGGCAGCCTAACTGTTCGAGTAGCAGGACACTGTTTCGCGCCATGCGCGATTTAAGTGCGTCCCCAATGCAGGTAACAAAAAAATTTACGTTCATATTATTTAGCTTCCAGCGAAGATAACGGCATAACGTTATTTTTCATTTCAGGCAGGCGGCGAGGGCGTTTGCGCTTACCTGTTTACGCGTCTCTTTAGCGCGCCACGCGCAGCCCGCCGGTGACGCCGCGGCTTAATACGATTTGCCAGAGCTGGATATTTCTGGCGCGAAATGCGCCCGCGCAGGCGGTGAGGTAATAATTAAACATGCGATGAAATTGCGTGGAGTAATTGCCTGCTATTTGCGGCCAGGCCTGATTAAAACGGCGATGCCAGGCCATTAATGTTTTGTCGTAATCGGCACCGAAATTATGCACATCTTCGATAACAAAATAGGGCTCGCTGGCTTCGGTAATCTGTTTTAAGGAGGGCAGGCAGCCATTCGGGAAAATGTATTTATTGATCCAGGGATCGACATTATGCAGGGTTTTATTCGACCCGATGGAGTGCAGTAAAAACAGACCATCCGGCTTCAGGCAGCGATCGACGGCGTTAAAGTAGGTCGCATAGTTTTTCGGGCCGACATGTTCGAACATGCCGACGGAGACGATGCGGTCATAGCGTTTATCCAGATCGCGGTAATCCTGCAACAGGATGCGAATATCCAGCCCCTCGCTGTGGCTTTCGGCGTAGGCTTTTTGCTCTGCCGAAATGGTGATGCCTTCAACGCTGACACCATAATGGCGCGCCGCGTATTGCGCTAAACCGCCCCAGCCGCAGCCAATATCCAGCAGCGTCATGCCCGGTTTAAGCTGCAGTTTTTCACAGATCAGCGCGAGCTTATCCTCCTGCGCCGCGCAGAGTTCATCGGCGTTTTTCCAGTAACCGCAGGAGTACTGCATATGGGGATCGAGCATGCGGCTAAACAGATCGTTACCCAGATCGTAATGCACTTCGCCCACTTGCCAGGCGCGGCGACGGGACTGAGGGTTGATGATGCGCGCCGCGGCAATGCGCATCAGGTCGGCCAAACGCGCCGGGCGCTGCTCATCAAGTCTGGCGCGCAATAGCTTGTCAAAAAACGCATCGAGCTGTTTGCAATCCCACCAGCCCTCCATATAACTTTCACCGAGCCCGAGTGAACCCTGCTGCAACACGCGCCTGAAAAAACGCGTGTCATGCACGCGGATATCCCAGGGTTCGGGACCATTAATCATGATGCCTGCCTGGGACAGCAGTTCCTGGACAATCCGCAGCCAGTGGCCGGGTTTACTGATCACATCGACGGTACATTCGTTAGCCATCATCTTTCCTTCAACGTAGCGTACGCTCAGCCGGTAATTCCCCCGTTATTCACTGCCCGTCAGTGCGAAAAAGGCTTATCGCTCAGGCAGCTGGCTGGTAAATTGTTCACAACGGGTGAAATATATTTATGACCCGTTCATTATTCAGGAAACCCGTTTTGCCTGCGCTGTGCTATCAAGACAAACTTCATCGAATAGAGGTCAGGTTGTTATGTGCTCAAAGCTTGTGTTGCCGCCTCGTCAGCCCATTAGCGGCCAGCCCGCGCCGGTGCTGATGACCTTGCCTCGCCCGGTGTACTTTCGCAGTTACCCTTTACGCGGCGATACGGGCGTGGACATGCATGAGCATCCGTTCGCGGAATTTCTCTATGCGCGCGAGGGAAGTATGCGGGTGGAAATTGAAGGGAAGACGCTGGTGGTACCCGTGCTTTACGGTGTCTGGATCCCGGCGCGCGTGCCGCACCGTCTTCTTGCCGGCAGCGACGTATTGCTGGAAAGCCTGTATGTCGAGGACGATTTTGCCACCATCCCCTTTAGCGGCAGTAAGGTGGTGGTGGTGAGTGATTTTGTGCGTGAGTATATTCACTACGCCACGCAAAACGTGCCGGAAAAGTATGACGACGCAGGCGATGACGCGCAGTTAGTGCAGGTGCTGATTTCGCTGCTCAGACGTTTACCCGATGCCGGGTTATCGGTCTCCTGGCCGGTATCACCGTTGCTGACGAGAGTTTGCAGCCAGATCCAGAAAACCCCCGGCGACGCGCACAGTATTGAACAGTGGGCCTCCTGTAGCGGTATGTCGGTGCGCACGTTCTCGCGCCGTTTCAAAAAGGAGACCGGCGTGGCGTTCAGCGAATGGAAAAAACGGGTGCGTTTGCTGGAATCCGTGGTGATGCTAAAAAACAAACGCAGCGTGACGCAGGTGGCGCTGGAGCTTGGCTATTCAAGCCCGGCCTCGTTTACCTTTGCGTTTCGCGCCATGTTCGGCGTGCCGCCAACGCGCTATTAAACAGAGACTACCCGCCGCGCTTTTTCAGCCGCGCCGGGGCGCGCGTCATTCATACTGCCGCTCTTTACTAACTCCTGAAAAAAGCCGGCGTAGCCACCAGATAACCAGCGCCAGCAGGGCGATTGCACCCAGCACGGCAAACGCCACGCTGTAGGAGTATTTCGCCGCAATTGTTCCCGCCATCGCCGGGCTGAATGCGGCTCCGGCACCCTGCAACAGCATGATAAAGCTCTGCCCGGCGTTGGTGTGCCCGCTGCCTTCCAGCAATTTAACGATATAACCGGGTACCGCCACGCCCAGTAGCCCTGCGGCCACGCCATCCAGTATCTGAACCGGGATCATAAAAAGCGGTCCTGCCGAGACGCAGGCGAGCGCCGCGCGCAGCGGCAGAACCAGCAACGCTGCGGTAATCAGCAACGGGTAACCATATTTTCCCGCCCTGGCGGCGGCAAATAAGGCGACGGGGATCATCACCAGTTGCGAAATAATGACCGTCGCCGCCGCATATACACCGGCGCTCATTTCCCCGCCGGGCGCGGAGGCCACCCGCATGCTGAGCATCGGCAGCAGCGCCGCGTTAGCCAGGTGAAACAGCATCAGCGTCACGCCGGTCGCAATAAGGGCCGGGTGGGTGATAATCGCACTGAGGCGGGGGACGGCCGCCGGATCTTCGCCGTGACTGAGCCCCCGTGCGGCGCGGTTATCAATGTCGTTATTGCGAACAGCAAATACCGCGAACGTTGCGCATATCGCCATGCCGGTCATCAGAATAAAAACGGCATCGGTACCGAAATACCACACCAGAATGCCCGCCAGGATCGCGGCACTCATATTTCCGCCGTGGTTAAACGCCTCGTTCCTGCCCATCTGCTGGTTAAAGCCAGACGGGCCGGTTAAGCCAAGCGTAATACCCATTAATAGCGGCGCAATAAACGCGGCGGATATGCCGGTGACAAGTTGTGAAAAACCAACGACAAAAAGCGTCGGATACGCCCAGAGTAACAGCGTGGCGGCGGTGATCAGCAAGCAGCAGGCAACGAGAATGCCGCGCTTATGCCGGGTGGCGTCAGCGACCAGCCCGGAAGGCATGGTCGCCACCAGACCCGCCAGACCGCCGGCTGTCATCATCCAGCCAATGTTGTCGGCTTGCCAGTGATGCTCAGTGAGAAAGATCCCCAAAAAGGGGCCAAGGCCATCCCTGACATCCGCCATGAAAAAATTCACTAAACAGAGTGCCTGTAGCGAGCGTAACGGCATAGAACCCCTTTTTATGTGCATGCGCTGCGTTTCTGAAGTCCCGGTTTTCCGCATCCTGAAAGCGGGTTGTTATCCGCTTTCGGCGGCTGACCGACAAAACAGATGCCGTATCGAACACCTGCGAGAAGGGATAATAATCGGCTTTCACGTCAATCGTGTGATACATAAATGTAACATTCTGTCGTGCTGGCGAAGGGGCGCAGGAAAGGCGGTCGACTGCAAACGTGTGGTGAATCTGCATCTTCAAGGCGGCTGACGATGCCGACGGTGTTTGATGTCTATGCCAGCAAAAGCACGCCTGGACAACAGCGACCATCAGCCGCGCCGTGCTTTGGGCGGCACTGCCGATATCTTTGGCGTTTTTAGCTAGCGGGTGGCGTGCCGGTCAAATGCGCTCAACCACCGCTTCGATGGCGGAGTTAAGACGCTCCACTAACAGGCTAATAAAGCAGACGGCCCGCAGCGGTGTGTTGCCAGCCATTCACCGCTGCGGGTTACGCCAGTGCGTCGCTTTTGGGATATAGTAGAAAACTATCTTTTTATAACAGGTGGCACTGGCAATGGCTTTGATCCCAAAAAACTATGCGCGGCTGGAAAGCGGTTATCGTGAGAAAGCACTTAAAATCTATCCGTGGGTGTGTGGACGCTGTTCACGCGAGTTTGTTTATTCAAATCTGCGTGAATTAACGGTTCACCATATCGATCACGACCATACCAATAACCCGGAAGATGGCAGCAACTGGGAGCTGTTGTGTCTGTTTTGCCATGACCACGAACACTCGAAATATACGGAAGCCGATCAGTACGGCACTACCGTAGTGGCGGGGGAAGACGCGCAGAAAGATGTCGGGGCCGCGACGTATAACCCCTTTGCCGATTTAAAATCGATGCTGAATAAGAAAAAATAGCGCCAGCACCGTTCGCTTCTGCCCGCAAAAATCAGTGCCGGGCAGGTTGGCAACAAGCCGTCAGTCGTGGCGTTAAGTAAGCGTGCTAAACAGGTTTTGCCCGCAAGCTGGCAGGTAAGTACAGACAAGGATCCCAATGATTAACTTCAGCAAGCCTCTTCTGGCGCCGCCTCTTCAGGTCGGTGACACCATTGGTTTTTTCTCTTCATCAGCGCCGGTAACTACCACGGCACCCAATCGGTTTAGCCGTGGGAAACGCTTCCTGGAGGAGAAAGGGTTTCGTCTTAAAGCCGGTCGTCTGACCGGCAAGTCTGATTTCTATCGCTCCGGCACGATTGCGGAGCGAGCGCAGGAGTTCAACGAACTTATTCGCGATCCGCAAATTCGCTGTGTGATGTCGACAATAGGGGGAAATAATAGTAACGCCTTACTGCCTTTTATTGATTATGACGCTCTGAAAGCAGACCCCAAAATAATCATCGGTTATTCAGATACCACCGCGTTACTGGCGGGAATTTATGCGCGAACGGGATTAGTTACCTTTTATGGCCCGGCATTGGTTGCTTCATTTGGTGAATTTCCGCCGCTGGTGGATGCCACTTATCACGCGTTTATTGAAATACTTTGCGGACAGAATAACGGTCACTACGACTATGTCTTACCGGAAAAATGGACGGATGAACGGCTTAACTGGGATGATGCCGAGCCGGTACGGGCTAAAACACTGTATGCGAATAATTGCCGGTTTATCGGGCAGGGGGTACACACAGGGCGCGTTATTGGCGGTAACCTGAATACGTTATCGGGTATCTGGGGGAGTGAATGGATGCCTGAAATACGATCCGGTGACATTCTGTTCATTGAAGATAGCTTAAAAGATATTGCCACCGTTGAACGTTCATTCGTGATGCTGAAACTCAATGGCGTGTTTAAAAAAGTGCGGGCGATCCTTCTTGGTAAACATGAATTATTCGATAACGCCGGAAGCGGCCGGACGCCTTACGATGTATTACGCGAAGTTTTAGGTGACGAAAACGTTCCGATCGTGGATGGTTTTGATTGCTGCCACACGCATCCGATGCTGACTTTACCCCTTGGTTCAACGCTTACCCTTGATTTTGACAATCAGAAAGTATCTATCGTCAAACCCTGGCTGTCAGACAGGTAATAAGCCGCCACCGTTTATCACTTGGCCGCGAACAGTGCCCTCCTCATCAGGAGGGCACTTACTGGCAAGTCATAACCGTCAGAACGATTCCCAGTCAGCACTATGACCTGTCGACGTTGCGGGCTTCAGATCAACCTTGCGGTGAGGCGCCGCTACGCTTTTTTTCGGCTTAACGGTATCGGAACGCAGTTTGAACACCGAAACCAGTTGTGCAAGTTGCTCAGCCTGTTGTTCCAGTGATGACGATGCCGCAGACGACTCCTGAACCAGCGCGGCATTCTGCTGTGTCGTTGAATCCAGCTCGGTGACCGCCTTACCAATCTGATCGATACCTCTGCTCTGTTCTTCCGACGCACTGGAGATTTCGTTCATGATGCCACTCACATTGGTGACAGAAGAGACAATCTGCTCCATCGTCGTCCCGGCTTTATTGGCCATTTCTGAACCGGTGACCACACGTTGTACGGACTCTTTAATCAGGCTTTCGATCTCTTTGGCGGCCTGAGCGCTGCGCGATGCAAGGCTTCTTACTTCTCCCGCCACCACGGCAAAACCGCGCCCCTGTTCACCAGCGCGCGCCGCCTCAACGGCTGCGTTTAGTGCAAGGATATTGGTCTGGAAAGAGATGCCATTGATGACGCTGATAATATCGGTGATCTTGTTTGAGCTTTCGGTGATCGTCTCCATCGTGCTGACGACATCCCAGACAATTTTCCCACCGGAACGCGCATGTTCCGCCGCCAGCACCGCGAGCTGACTGGCTTCGCGCGCGTTGTCGGCATTACGCTTAACCGTTGAGGTCAACTCTTCCATGCTGGCCGCCGTTTCAACCACGGCGGCAGACTGCTGTTCTGTGCGGGAGGCCAGATCCGTATTGCCTGCTGAAATGTCCGAAGAGGCATTGGCAACATGAACCACCGACTCTTTTATCTGGGTGATCATTTCGCGAAGCTTGTCGTTCATCACGCCCATGGCCAGCGTCAGGCGACCCAGTTCATCTTTTGACTGAGGTTCAATGGTTGCGGTCAGGTCACCTTCGGCAATACGTTCTGCCAGCGTCAGATTGTGTTTTATCTGACGCGTCATCTGGCGCGTAAGCAGCCAGGCGACCAGTAACCCCGTCAGTACGGCGCAAAGGGCAACCACGCCCATGATGATCATCACCCGCTGAATGATATCGATATTTTTCTGCGTCTGGCCTGTAACCAAATTCGAGGTAACGGTATTAATTTTTTCTGCCACGGCGGTCAATTCCGTCGCCGCCTTCTGCGACTCTTTTAATGCAGCCGCATATGCTGTGACGTGCCCCTGCAGGCCGCTGAGAAACGCCTGCGCCATCTCTTTGTCTTCAGCGCTAAACGCCGCATTTTCAGCGTTAAGCATTTTCGTTGCTTCATCGTACTGACGGGCAAAAATGTCCATTCCTTGCTTACCTGCCGATGACTGGATCTCATACGCCGTCGTCCAGATATTATTGAGACGGTTCAGTAGCGCTATCTCGTTTTTGGTGGTGGTTTCCTGCTGCTCAAGGCGGGTAGTGAATTGATTGAGCAGGGTTTTCATATCAGCTGATGTCAGGTTCTGTGACTGCCCGACGGTCACTTTTTCCAGCTTAACAAACGTGTCCCGGTGAGTGGCGTAATCCGGGATAGTGCTGCGCAATTCATCAAACAACACGCGGGCGTCATCGTCCCAGGTGTAGTCCAGGCCAGTAACTGCTTTCTGGTCCATTTTTTCAATGGCGACTTTGTTCGCCTCAAGGGATTTTTCATCGTGGTTTAATTGATACGTCAAACGATTACGCCGCGCGGTATTTAGCTCCGTACTGATTTCATTGATTAATTTTCCTTTCAGGGCGTGGTCGCGGATATTGCTGGATTGCTGAATGCTGATAAGTGAAGACAGAACAATGATAATTATCAAAACCGCAAATCCGCCAAACAGCTTGGCAGCGACAGGCAGGTTTTTTATTGACGGTAACAGCTTTGGCATAGAGGTATCCTCAATAATAATTCTTAATATTCAAAAGACGGTTTCACTTTCACTTCTTATCAGATTGCAGGTGTCTTCACTTCTTAAGAGGACGCTGGAGACAGGACTTATCAAAATACTTATCGACAATTGCCGCACATTTTTTAATGAAAAAAAGAAAAAAATTGCAGGCGAAAAATATATTTTAAGTAAATGAAGCACATTGCATTATAGATAGCGAAAAAAGCCGTGTGCTTTTATTCGATCAGCGTTGTAATCATGAGTCAGCAAAGGTTTTTATTGGCGCGGGTAAAACTAAAAGGGAATATATTATATGTGCCGTCATTCATACTGACGGGCTTGCGAAATTACCGGTTAGCCTGGTTTTAATTAGTGCTCTATGTTCTTTGGGGATAGCGGCGAATTAAATGTGGGCGGGCTCTCAATATTTATTCATCTGGCAGGATATTTCTTAATGTCGCTTTTCTGGTTGTGCCAAACAGCGCTACGCCTGTCTGGCGGAGCCGCTTTCCGTTTTGCCGAAATGCGGGCAATAAAAAACCCGCACCAGGCGGGTTTTTTATTCTCAGTCGCGCTTAACTGCTCAGGCTGTTTGCCTTCATCGCTGTGGTAAGCCCGCTGATAAAGGGCAGGGCTTACAGCGCGGTAACGTTACCAGCTGCAGGGCCTTTCGCGCCGCTTTCGATGGTGAAGGAGACTTTCTGACCTTCATCCAGGGTTTTGTAGCTGTCGCTCTGGATTGCAGAGAAGTGAACAAACACATCTTTGCTGCCGTCGTCCGGAGTGATAAAGCCAAAACCTTTATCAGAGTTGAACCATTTTACTAAACCAGTCATTTTATTAGACATTGATATTTCCTTAATTGATGAGCCACGAAGCGCGGCGATAATGGCCTGTGATTATAGAGTGACTTATTTGGCACTTAGGAGGAGGCTCACGAAGAAGGGTATCTTTGGATAACTCTTGAACTGAGGACTGCTTTACTAAAACTGCTTTCATAAGGTCTGTATTCCAAACCGATGGCGCTATTAAGACATAGCGAGTTCGATTTGGCAACGTTTATGTTTTTTTATTTTAACCACTTACACGCCCGGATGGCTGCATGGCTGTCTGTTTTGCCTGGCTTTAAGTCCTTTCTCAAGCCTGTTATTTGGCAGAGTTTTTGCGAGGCTGCGTTGCCAATTCCCTTAGCGTACAAAACAAAAAGGCCACCGCAAGGTGGCCCCGGTCATCATTTTCTCGATTTACCTGCATCCGAGCGTTTCTCACGAACCCTTCCGTTATTGTTGCGATCGCGAGGTTGTGTGCCACCACCAGGTTTAGGTACGACGACATCTGGATTAAGTGGTCTTCTGTCAGCCATGTTTTCGTCCCCAAAGAATGGCAAAAGTGCCATCGACGGTGATACGCCGCGCTTGTTGACCTTGCAACGCGGATCGGACTACATATTGAGCAGCATCAAATTTATCCTCGTATCAGCACAGGCAGCAGGACGGAAATCAGGCCATTAAACGAAGCAGAATCGACGCGGCTGCCATGGCAGACTTTTTCTCAGAACACAATGAGGAGATTTATGGATCTGACAACGCATTTTACAGCGGTTGACGGGGTCTTTTATCGCGCAGTTGATCCGGCCTACCGGCACTTTGCATTAGCCGGCTCCAGAGCGCCAGGGCGCTATTCTGACAGCCATCAGCCAACGCTGTACCTGAGTTCATCGCCGGCAGGTGTAGAAGCAGCCATGCAATCCCACCGTAGCAACCGAAGCGCCAGCCTGGAAATAGTCAAAGTCAGGGTTATGGCAAAGAACATTTTTGATCTCCGGAGTGCAGATGCCGTGCAGGCCGCGGGCATTAATCTTCAGGATGCGATTGCGCCATGGCAGGAAATGGTGAAAGAGGGCGGTGTTCCCGGCTCGTGGGGTGTGCGTAATCGGCTGGAATCACTCGGCTTTAATGGTTTAATTGACCCTTCGCGTAAAGCGCCCGGGCTCTGGCATCTGGTGCTTTTTGCCTGGAATGACAACAGCCAATGTCAGGTCAATATTATTGAATAGTACGAAGCTGACATAACGCACCGGATCGACACCACTACGGTCTGGCTATGATGCTGAGTACCGTGCTGGAAGCCAAAAGCGTACATGGCGGGGGGAAAGAAATGCCTGCCGTGACGCCGTTTCTGGCCATGACGTCGCGATGTTGTCCGGCAATTTTCCTCTCTTGCGAAACGCGTTCACATTCCCTTCTTGTTGGCGGGCTATTTTCCCTCGGGTGATGTTTTTTAACCACAAACACGGAGAACAGCATGAGAGGATTAACGAAGACACGCCTGGCCACTGCCGTTATGGTGTGCACTTTTTCTGTTTTTGCTGCCCCGGAGGGCGATATAAAACCGCCGCCGTTACAAAGGGATAGCCCGCCCGTGCCGGGATCCCTCGTGTATGGTGTCGTCCAGCAAACCACCACCCCGGTCGATACGTTGAACAATGTGGTTAAAAATCTGCCGGCGCTGGAAAACGGCAAGCGTTATGAAGTCCGGCTGGAAGTGAGGGAACTGGCACCGGCGCCACCCGTTCCCCCCGCCCCCTAGTTAACCACGGTTCAGCCCCTTTCCGGGGCTTTAAACAAACACTTACCGGCTTGTGTCAGCCTGGTTATACGTCACGCTTTGGGGTCATTTATGGATCGCAAACTCCTGTCAAAAAATGCTGTCACCACAATAAAAAATACCGGCACAAAGAAAATGGCGAATACGGTGGCGCTGATCATGCCCCCGAAAACCCCAATACCGATGGCATTCTGCGTGCTGGCGCTGGCACCACTGGCGAGCATCAGAGGAACAACGCCCAGCGTGAAGGCTAACGAGGTCATCAAAATCGGGCGCAGCCGTTGTCGGGACGCCACAAATGTTGCCTCCAGGGTGCTCATGCCCTGGTGGCGTAGCTGCCGGGCAAATTCGACAATCAAAATGGCGTTTTTGGCTGAAAGACCAATCAGGGTAATTAAGCCCACTTTGAAAAAGACATCGTTGGTCATACTGGCAGCGCTGACAGCAATAAGCGCGCCGATAAGACCCAACGGCACGGCCAGCATCACGGAAACGGGAATTGACCAGCTTTCATACAGTGCCGCCAGCACCAGAAATACCACCAGCACAGACAGGAGGATTAACCCTGGCAACTGGGAAGCCGAGGCTTTCTCCTGCAACGAACTGCCCGCCCACTCGCCGGTAAACCCTGGAGGTAATGCTTTTGACAGCTGCTCCATGGTTTTCATCGCTTCACCACTGGTGTGGCCCGAAGCGGCGCTGCCGGTAATGCGAATGGCCGGGTATCCTTGATAACGATTGAGTTGCTGCGGGGCCTGGTGCCAGGACGAGGTGACAAAAGCTGAAAGTGGCACCATTTCCCCGAGTCGGTTTTTTACGGATATTTTTAACAGCGTTTCAGGCTGCATTCGGTAGGCCGCATCGGCCTGCACAATGACCTGCTGGACACGGCCAGCATTGGTGTAGTCATTGACATAGTTTGAACCCGAGGTGACAGAAATAGCCTGATTGATCTCCTCAAACGATACACCTAACGCTTGCGCTTTTTCCCGATCAATGTTCAGGGAAATAGACGCGCCCTCGGGTAATCCATCGATATAGACATCCGCAAGATTGGCACTCTTGTTTGCCTGTAAAACCAGCCTGTCTGCGGCCTGTTTCAGCGCCTCGTAGCCTTTGCCCGCTCTGTCTTCAACATAAAAGGTGAACCCGGAAGAGGTGCCCATATCAGCGATAGCGGGCGGCAGCAGGCTCATGGTTACCGCATCGGGCACGGATTGCATTTTTGCCTGAATGAGATCGGCTTCATCCTGGGCTGCGATGCCCTTGCGCGATGACCACGCTTTTAAGGTCGTAAAAGCCAGCGCGGAGTTTTGTCCCGAGCCTGAAAAACCGAAACCGAGGATCATAATATTGCTATCAACGGCTTGCCGTGCCGCTACCTCATCTTCATAGCGTTTTACCACTGCGAGCGTGCGCTGCATCGTGGCCTCGGAAGGGAGCTGAATGGAGGACATAAAATAGCCCTGATCCTCTTCGGGCAAAAAAGAGGATGGCAGCGTGATTAACCCCATCACCAGGGCCGCGCACAGCGCGGCATAGAGCAGCATCATTCGCCCGGCGCGCTTTACTACATACCCCAGTCCCGCGGTATAACGGGAAGAGAGCATCTGAAAATAACGGTTAAACCCGGCGGCAAATCTTCCCGCTGAAGTCGCATTTTTCTGATGCGGCTTCAGCAGGGTGGCACAGAGCGCAGGCGTCAGCGTTAAAGCTAAAAAAGCGGAGAACAGGATCGATACCGCCATCGAAACCGTGAACTGGCGGTAAATCACCCCGACCGAACCGCTGGCAAAGGCCATCGGGATAAACACGGCGGTGAGCACCAGCGTAATGCCAATAATCGCCGGTGTGATTTCCCGCATCGCTTCGCGGGTCGCCTCGCGCGCCGGGAGGCCTTTTTCTGCCATCAGTCGCTCAACGTTCTCGACGACGACAATCGCATCATCGACGATGATGCCAATGGCTAACACCATGCCAAACATGGTCAGAATATTGATGGAATAGCCGCTTAGCAGCATCACGGTGAATGTCCCGAGCAGCGCCACCGGAACAACAATGGCCGGGATGAGCGTACAACGGATGTTGTGCAAAAAGATCAGCATCACCAGAAAAACCAGCACCATCGCTTCGGCTAACGTTTGTACCACTTTGATGATCGACGCTTTGACAAAAGGGGCGGTGTCGAACGGAACGGTAAACGCCATGCCCTGCGGCAGCGCGGTGCTCAGTTCGGCCAGCCGCTGATGAATCCCTGCGGCAGTGCTGATGGCATTCGCGCCTGGCGAAAGCTGAATCGCTGCTGCCGTTGCCGGAACGCCATTTTCCCGGATACCATAGGTATAACTCTGTAACCCAGACTCCACGCGTGCGATATCGCCAAGCGTCAGACGCGCGCCGTCCGTGGTCGCTTTGAGGGTGATATTTTTAAATTCCGCAACAGAGGTGAGTTGCCCCTTCACGGTTAACGGATAAGTGACGTCCTGGCCCGGCAGCGCCGGTTCGTCTCCCGATCTGCCGGGTGAAACCAGCACATTCTGTTGGCTCACCGCGCTGATGACGTCACTGGCTGAAAGCTGGTAATGGTGCATTTTTACCGGGTCAAGCCAGATGCGCATGGCTTTTTCACCGCCGAACAACTGAACCTTGCCCACGCCCGGCACGCGACGAAGTGCATCGCTGATGTTTCTGGCGAAATAATCACTCAGATCCGCCTCCTGATAGCCACCCGTTTCGGATTTCAGTCCGACCATCAGCAGAAAACCAGACTCGGCTGCTTCAACGCTGACACCGTTTTGTCTCACCGCCTGCGGTAGGCGCGGCTCCACGGTTTTTACCTTATTTTGCACATCCATCTGCGCGAGTTTGCTGTCCGTTCTGGGTTTAAACGTCACCGTGATAGACGCCATTCCGCTGGTATCGCTGGTGGACTCGAAATAGAGCAAATTGTCGACACCGGTGATCTCTCGCTCGATAAGTGAAACCACCGAGCTATTCATCATGTCAGGCGATGCGCCAGGAAAACTGACCGAAATAATAATACTCGGCGGTGCGACCGACGGATATTGTGCGACCGGAAGATGCGGGATGGATAAACATCCACTCAATATAATGAACAGTGCAACAACCCAGGCAAAAACAGGCCGGTCAATAAAAAACTGTGGCATGAAATCAATTCCGAACAATTAAGGCGAGGTGAGTAAACTCAAGGTTTCTGCTGCGGTGATAATGTCCCGGTATCGACATCATCCGTCTTGACGCGTTGACCAATGTCTTTAAGTTGTGAAAACTTCTCCAGCAGTTGCGGAGCATCATCAAGGCTGGTGGCAAACATCCACATATA
Source organism: Kosakonia sp. AG348 (assembly GCF_003337365.1). NCBI lineage: Bacteria > Pseudomonadati > Pseudomonadota > Gammaproteobacteria > Enterobacterales > Enterobacteriaceae > Kosakonia > Kosakonia sp. AG348. Next base: position 60,600 of record NZ_QPJR01000004.1, on the reverse strand, counting down.
CGTCATTACCGAATAAATATGCCCGGCGTTCACCCCCTGGGTTGAGGTCATTAATATAATGGTCAGGGTAAAGAGCAGGGCGATCAGCACGCCGATCGCCAGGTATCCCAGCGCTTCACGATCGGAAAGTCTGATTCGCAAGCGGGCAAGGGAGGAATAATGGCGGTTAAGCGAGAGCGTGGTGGCTTTATGCACATAGTCCACCTCCTTCTCCAGTCGGTTATTCAGCCGGTTAAACAGCAACTCATTTTTACGGGTATAGCCTTTAAGAAAGCACGACAGAATAATGACAATAACCACGCACATCACCCCGGCGTGAAATTCAATGATGAGCAGCATAATGGCCGCGCCAAAAAGGGAAATAATCGAGGTCATCAGCATCGGCAGATGCATCTCAAAGAAATCAACAAATTCACGGGCTAACACCACCCGTGCGGCGATGGTTGAGTGATTAAGCTGATATTTACGCTGCGCAATAATAACCGATACGGCAAGACCGGCATAAATGCGTGCAAATGTGCGCGTATCGATGCTGCGACGGGTTGCACCGAGGATCCAGATAAAGAGGATCATCAGCCCATACAGCGCGGCTGTAAGGGCATTCCCCGCCAGAATCGCGTTGATAGCGATGCCCGCCAGCACGGGATATAACAAATAGGTCACGTTTTCCGCAATCACCAGCAAAAAAGTCACCGAGAGCTTTTTCCCGTTTTTTACGGCCAGATGTTTTAATGTCCTTTTCACATTTTCAGTGGAGGACGGTGGGTGTTTATTTATCGACGTCATTATAAAAAAGTATCTACCCGGTATGGATGAACAATCCTGGCTTAATCACCCCTGCGCTTTCATTGCGAGCCGATTAACATATGCGCCAGAATTACAGTGCATTGATGCAATGTATCGTTTTGATGTTTACGCAGAATGGCTGCTTTATGGAGGCTATATGGAGGCAGCTAGTTTATCTGCGATATAAAGATGCCAGAATTTTCTGGCTACCTGTCACCACGCTTATCGCCAAAAATCGTTGCTTCGCATTCAACAAGATTCAGAGGATCCGCAATAAAAGGTACATCGGCGTAACGCCGAGGAAAATAATCAAAAAACACTCATAATAAAAACTAAAATCATAAATATCAGGAAACCTCAGTAACAGAATATTAAAGATGAGAATAAGGTGAAGAAATATGATGACCAAAACGAAGGTGACAAGCGCCAGCTCTTTTAGTACGCCCGCTTTTTCCTGTAGCAAAAACAATAAAAGTGAAACGCTTAACGCCGAATAGATAAACGGCGATGAAAGCAGCGTTGCACCTACTTTTTCCTCAACGTTGTGCATCAAAATAAGCCATATATAGAACATTCCCCATAACCATAGCGAAAATATCATCAATGAACTGATTTTTTCAGCGGTGAGCTTCCGTAAGTACTTCATTGATATTTCTACTCCGAAAGATAGCGTTACCGGTAATGAAATGAGATGTTTTTACCGTGTTTATTTATGTCATCGTTTTCCAGTAACAGGTTATTTTCTATGCCTTAGTTTCTATTGTTATCCAGGACTGTGGAAAATTGATTACCCGAATGTGGAGCGAGTGTGTACGTCTGCCTGGTAAATATTCACTTGCGGATGTTGCCGTCAGACATTGAGAAAAAAATGAGACGTCAGTGAGTTTACCTGGATGCAACTTTCGTCGCACAACCGGGTCTCATGTTCGCTGATGACCTGCGCGTTATTGCCTGGCTTCAGAAACAGCTTAGAAAAACGGCATTTGTCTCAGTGCATTAACCGCAGCGAAAACATCGGTGTATGCTTTCGCGCAAGCCAGGTCACAGAATGCCTGCAATATCAGTGGTGGGTGGAGAAATCATGAACGACAACTATCTTATTCTTGTTGCTGAAGATGATGATGAAATAGCGGATATTCTGACCAGTTATATTCAGCGTTCGGGGATGCGCACCCTGCGCGCGGCGGACGGCGAGCAGGCAATAGATACCTGTCGGCTGAAAAAGCCTGATTTGGTATTACTGGATATCCAGTTGCCGGTGTTTGATGGCTGGACTGTCCTTTCCACACTGCGAAAAGAGAGCAATATTCCGGTCATCATGGTTACGGCACTGGATCAGGATATCGACAAACTGATGGGGCTGCGGCTTGGCGCGGATGATTACGTCGTTAAACCTTTCAATCCCACTGAAGTGGTCGCACGTATCGAAGCTGTGCTGCGCAGGGCAAAGGCCAGCCACGAACAACTCCACAATAAGCCTATCCGCACCCCCTTTTTAACGGTGTATCCGCAAGATTTTTATGTGGAGATCAATGGTTGCGGCGAGGTTATCTCTCCCTTACTGACAACGACTGAATTCAAACTGCTGGCCTATCTGGCGCGTAACCCGCGCAAAGTCTGCTCGCGCGAAGAGTTGCTCAATGCCTGCCTGCCGGAAGGCGATACTCTGGATCGCACGGTGGACAGCCATATGAGCAAACTACGCAAAAAGCTGGAAAACTGCGGGTTAAAAGGGGTTCCGGAAAGTATTCGCGGCATGGGTTACCGGTTAGGTGAAAACAAATGAACAAAGGCCATCCGTTAAGCCGCCAGGTTCTGGCGTTTATGATTTCGCTGACGCTGACGGTTATTGCTGTCTCGGTTATCGGCTCCTACCTGTTTTATACCTTTATCATTTATTACATTCCCGGCGGGGCAATGGCCGGGAATGAGGATCAGATGACCTATCTGGACTGGTTATGGATCCTGATTGCTTCCGCGATAAGTTTATCCATCTCGCTTTTTTTTACGGTAAAACTGTCGGCAAGAATATTGACCCCGTTAAGCTCCGTTGCGACCAGCCTGCGCAGGATAGCCCAGGGCGATCTGGGCGCGCGGGCGTTTTGCGCCAGTTCCCATCTGGGTGAGCTTAATCATCTGGTTAATGACTTCAATGAGATGGCAGAAAAACTACAAACAATGGATGCGCAGCGCAGATCCTGGAATGCCGCCATCGCCCATGAACTGCGCACGCCGGTTACCATTCTGCGGGGCCGTTTACAGGGGCTGGTGGATGGCGTATTCGAGCCAAATCCAACCTTGTTTAACAATCTGCTTAAACAAACCGAGGGTTTATCCAGCCTGATAGAAGATCTGCGGGTGGTGAGTTCATCCGGCGGGGCCGAATTTACGTTAACGCTCGCGGAAGTGGATTTGCAGGAGATCATTCAGAGCGCGGTGGATTCCTTTGCGCTGGAATTTAAACGCAGCCATTTTACCGTCGCGACCGAATTACACCCCCAGCAATGCCAGTGCGATCCGCTGCGAATCATTCAGTGTCTGACTGTCCTTTTCGATAACGCGATAAAATATGCCACCTCTAAAAGCATGGTGATCCGCCACGGCGCGAATGAACACGAGAACTTTATTCTTATTGAGGATGGGGGGCCGGGGATCCCGGAGGCGTTTCATAAATTTATGTTTCACCCCTTTCAGCGCGGCGCCAGCGCAAGGGATACCAATCCGGGAGGCTGTGGGCTGGGATTATCAGTGCTGAAAGCCATCATGCTTGCCCATCAGGGCGACGTTACCTACACGTTAACCGATCAGGGCCATTCCATTTTTCGCCTCTCATGGCCCCTACGGAAACAACCGTGATTACGCTTTCTGTGTCTGCAACTGCGGGTTGGTTTGTCTCGCTGCCATATTCCACATCTCACCCAGCCGGGTATCCCACTCGGGCGGTGAGATTTGTAACTTGCCGCGCCGGGGGCTGAGGGTGATTTCACTGAAATAAATAACATCACGCTGCAGCATAAGATCAATTCGGCAATAATCGATCCCGGTTGACAGCTCCTGCGCAGCGGTTATTGCCTTATGCAATAATTCCGGTTCAGGTATCGCCCAGGGGGTATTGGGATATTCCATCTGAAAGGGCTGCAACTGCCAGCAGCGATTGTAGACATTAATAAAACCGTGACCGGCATCATCGGTAAAGTCTGCTTCGATAAAACCCGCGATGCCGTGAAAACAGTGTATTCTCAGCATTTCTGGCGTGTGGCTTTTGTCTCTTTCGAAAAATAAGTCAATGTATTTTTCGCACAATATAACCGGTTTGATGTTTTTATACTGCCATTCCCGGGTGGTGTAATACATATTTTTGCGCAGGGCAAAATCCAGCTTCTGCAGCGCGCGCGCAATATTGAGTTTATCCTTATCTGTGCATATTACTGCGCTACCACTGTCGTGATTACACTTCAGCACAAACTTGTCCGGTAACTGGCTGAAATCGATGCTTTGCACGTTGTCATAGACGCAAAGCAAGGTGGGTAATTGTACTTTCTGCGTACGCGTCGCAACGTAATCGCGCACCGCCAGTTTATCTGCCAGCCGCGTATAGAGTGGGTTATGGTCATGCATCATTCGGTAGCATATTTTTTCGCTCAGCGTCACCGGATTAACCAGATCGGGAGTTCTGCCCGTGAGTCTTTTTAATCTCTTGCTATGAAACTGGTGATCCTGAACCATACCGGTTAAAAGTTTTCGACCCAGATACTCGGTGTATTTCATGAAATAATTAAATCTGTTCATTTTTCCTCCTGCGGACAGTAAACATTCTGCAGAGGATTTATTGATTTATATTGCCGCTAATATGGAGTGACGATGGAGTGGCTACAGGTAAAACATCCTTAAACGAGTTGGCTAAGTTCTGCTTGGCAGAAGGGAACGGGCAATATCTTCTTTAAGTTAAATCTCAACACAGATACCGGCGTGTGACCGCGAAATATGGGGCGGGAGTAAGGAAAGAGAAACGCGAATTATCTTTGCAGGAAGGTACAGGGCTTGAAGATAAAAGGGTCTTTCTTACCGGCTTAACAAATTGCGCAGAAAACAGATTCAGAATTCACTTAAGCCAGATATATTACCTGTCGGGCCACCTTTTCTATGAGGGAGTGAGAAATGACGGATTACAGTTTTTATCAAAAAGGTAAGCAAATCGTTGTGCTGAAAAGTTCGCAAGGGGATGCCGCTTCACAACTGGTGGCGCAGGGCTTCGAAAAACAGTTTGAAGAGATCAGCGCGAGCAGTGATAAAAACGCGCTTGCCCGCTTTGCGGATATTCGCCGTGATAACCAAATCGATCGCGAAAACTTCCTCGCCGGCGCAGGACCGATGCCGCTTATCGGTGGATTGACGGCCATTGTCACCTCTCTTGTGCGCAAAAAAGAGCAGTGATCAAAACGTAGACGGTTACGTTAATGGATGGGAAATACGGCGGCACAATGCCCGCTCTGAACGCGAGTTGCCGCGAAGTTACGCCGATAATACGCCGATAAAAGGTCCAGCATGACGAAAATTGATGAACTAAAAAACGCCTATCCCGGCGCACAGGCATGGTCATTTGGCGACCAGCCGGAGATGGCAAACGCGCTTGCACGCTTAGTGGTGAGTGGCAGAAAAACGGCCTCCTGCTGCTCGCTTGCTTCCTACCTCGCTGAAGAATCGGCAGCCAAAATCGGCAGTTATCATATTATTCTCGACGGGCAACATTCCCCGGTTTGCGTCATCAGAATGCTAGTGCTGCGCCTGGTACGCTTTTGCGATGTGACGGAAGAGTTTGCCAGAAAAGAGGGCGAGGGCGATTTAAGCCTTGAATACTGGCGCGAAGAGCACAAAGCCTTTTTTACCCGCGCGGGATTTTACTCTGAACAGATGGAGCTTGTCGCGGAAGAGTTCGCGGTGATTGAGGTTCTCTAAACCGTGGATTGACGGTCGATCCGCATTTCCAATACTCCCGAGGTGAAACGCGACGGGCGCGTTTCACCTGTTTCACCTTCAAAACCCGCACCGCTGCAACAGGTCGAAAAGCTCGCCATGCAGAAACTCAGCGTGATGTTCAGAGAACGTCCTCTCTTTCTTAACCCTGTTCAAAATTGGTTAAAAGTCGCTGATTTACGCAACATATATCGCAAAACGCACAGAAACAGGTTTTTAAAAATCCGCTCACTACGCAAACTTTTGCTGCCAGCCTTCGCGGGTAACATTGATCGGGCGGGCTGGCGTTCAGGTTGAAGCGTGGTGGGAATGCGCTAACACGTTCTGCCTTAACGAAAAAAACAATGAGGGAGTGGAATATGAAAACACACATTACCTGGCTGGCGCTTACCGTCAGCGCGCTTGTTGCGGGCGCGACGCTTCCTGCCGTGGCCGCGCCATTACCGGCGACGCCGGATTTATCTGTGCCGGTAAGCCAGTATGTAACCCAGGTTAACGCCGATAAAAGTATTACCTTCCGCCTTTTCGCGCCGGGCGCAAAGCGGGTATCGGTGGTGACCGGTTCAACCCCGGAGAGCGTTGTTTCACACGATATGCAAAAAGATGAGCACGGCATATGGTCGTGGAAAAGCGCCGCACTGGCACCGAACCTTTACGAATATTACTTTGATGTCGATGGTTTTCGTTCGGTGGATACAGGAAGCCGGTTTCAGAAACCGCAGCGCCAGGTCAATACCAGCCTGATTCTGGTGCCGGGCAGTATTCTTGACGATCGCGCTGTGCCCCATGGTGATTTGTTGACGGTGACCTACCACGCGAAAGAACTGCGTTCAGAGCGTCGCATGTATATCTGGACGCCGCCGGGTTACAACGGTAAAGGCGAGCCTCTGCCGGTACTCTATTTCTACCATGGCTTTGGCGATACCGGCCTTTCCGCCATTGATCAGGGGCGGTTGCCGCAGATAATGGACAACCTGCTGGCCGAAGGGAAAATCAAGCCCATGCTGGTGGTGGTGCCGGATACTGAAACGGATATCGTGCAGGCTATCCCGGAAAATTTCCCGCCGAAAGAGCGGCGTAACACCTTCTATCCGCTTAATGCCAAAGCGGCAGATCGCGAACTGATGCATGACATTATTCCGCTGGTCGATGCCCGCTTTAATGTGCGCAAGGATGCTGGCGGACGTGCGCTGGCCGGGCTCTCACAAGGGGGCTTTCAGGCACTGGTTTCCGGGATGAACCATCTGGACAGCTTTGGCTGGCTGGCGACATTCAGTGGTGTCACCACCGCCACCGTCCCGGATGCGGGTGTGACAGCGCAGCTCAATAAGCCGCAGGAAGTGAATAAGCAGTTGCATAACTTCACGGTGGTGGTGGGCGAAAAAGATACCGTCACCGGGAAGGATATTGCCGGGCTTAAAAAAGAACTGGAGCAAAAGGGCATCACGTTTAGCTATAAAGCGTATCCCGGTCTGGGGCATGAAATGGATGTCTGGCGTCCCGCCTATGCTGAGTTTGTGCAGAAGCTGTTTAAATAAGACGTTGCCGTATCGTCCGCTGGCGCTGAACAGGCTGTCAGCGGACAAAATCAAAACAACATTTAACGCTTTGGTTATTCACCGCTTATGCGGGCGAGTAACGACGGGGAAGTTTTCCGCCCGGTAGCCTCCACTGACACCGTGGCGGATAACCCCGCCACTAACTCCACGCCTGCGGGCAACTTATCGATATGAATGCGGACCGGTACGCGCTGCGCAAGTCGCACCCAGCTAAAGGTGGGGTTGACGTCCGGCAGGCCAAGACCACCCGTTTCGTCATTGCTGTCGCCGATGCCGTGCCCGATGCTCTCAACGTGACCGGTGATGACGGGTTCAAACCCCATCAGCGCGATGTGCGCGCGATTTCCGACATGAATATGCCGCAGTTTTGTTTCCTCAAAATAGCCCACAACCCAGAAGCTGTTCGCATCAATGATGGCCACTTTGGTTTCCCCGGCGGTGGCGTAGTCGCCCGGACGCAGCCTGAGATGCGTGACATAGCCCGCTACCGGCGCGCGCACCGTGGCATGCGATAAATTTAGTTGTGCCAGTTCCAGCGCCGCCAGCGCGCCGTGATAATTCGCCACCGCGATGCTGGCCGCACTGCCTGTTTGTTGTAAGTCTTCGCCGGAGATCACGCCTTTAATTTGCGAACGCCTTGTCGCCGCATCCTGGCGCATTAACATCTCATGGCGTTTCGCCTCGACATCCGCCTGCGCGCTGGCTACCGCCAGCTTCAGCCAGTGCGGATCGATCGAATAGAGCACATCGCCACGATTAACCCACTGGTTATCGCGAACGGCAACATTTGCCACCGGCCCGGAAACATCCGGCGCTATCTGCACCACATCAGCACGCACCCGACCATCACGGGTCCAGGGACGCTGCGCGTAATGTTTCCACATCAGGTAAGCAAGGAGGGTTGCCACCAGCACGGCGCTTAACGTCAGTGCATAACGGCTTAACAGAGAAAAAAAGGATTTCATGCGACTAACCCCAGCGCGTTCAGTCCCTGCATAAGCAGGAAAAAAGTAACAATGTAAGTGGCAAAACTCATCAGCGGACGCCAGGGCAGGCGCCGAAGGGGTCTGCTGAAGGTGAAAAGCGGCACCCATAATAGCGTGAGCAGTAACGCCGCCAGCGCGATCACCAGCAGCCCGGGAATGTATACGCCAGCGAGATTGAGATCATTAACCATCGTTCGGCTCCTTATTGTGTTCACGCAAGGCACAGTGCAGATCCAGCAGGCTGTCGGTGAGTTTTTGTGAAAGCGCATGTGGCGACGGCGCGTGGTGGGCAATCAGGGTGTGAAGGTGCGGGCCTGGCGCAGGCGAGTCGGTATGGTGGATAAGCCGTTCAAGAAGCAGGCTTATCTCAACGGCGGTTTTACGGCTAACCTGCGTTTGCAAGCGACGTAAATGCACTACCGCAAGGCCGATACGCAAAGCCTGCAACATCGCCTGCAGCACATCTCCGGCTGCCTGTTCGCTGCGTTGCAGGCGCGGCAGTAACAACGCCGCTCTGTCCATCATCAGATTGGTCCAGTGCACTTCATCAAGCATCATGACGCCTTTCACACTGCGCCTGATATCGCGTTGGCAAATGCGCAATAAACGCTGGATGGCGGCATCGGCCTGCACGGTTTGCAGCAACCCCATACCCAGCACCGCAAAGCCGGTGGCGGCAAAGAGCGCGATGGCGGTATTGACGGCGGTGGCGAAATCACCGCTGTAGTGCGCCCCCAGCTCACATAAGATGGGCAGCGTCAGCGTGATCCCCATTGCCATAAAGGTGGTAGCCGGTCGCGCCTGTAACGATCCGGCCCACAAATAGACCGGTGCCAGCACCGCCACCAGCACCGCGAAATCTGTCACCTGGGGAAGCAGGGCAAAGCTGTAGAGCAGGCTCACCATCACCCCCCAGGCGGAACCTATCATGTATTTCACAATATGCGGGGCGGGTGTATCGAAACTACCAAACAGCGTGCAGCAGACCCCGAGGATAGAGACCGCCGTCGCGCCATCGGGCCAGGCGGAATAAATCCAGATCAGGCAACCACAGAGGATGATGACAAACGCCCCCAGCGCCGTGCGCGCCGCAGACAGGCTGTCGCGGTGAAAGACATAGCCTTTCGCCGGTTTATCTTCTGCCGGCAGTTGCGCCGGTTTTGCCTGCGCGAGTGCGTTCGCGAGCCGCTCGCAGTGCAGCAACAGGATAATGGCTTCATGGAGGTGACGGACAAGGTTCATCTGCAGCGCCGTTTCAAAGGTCAGCGCCTCTGCGGCGGCAAGCCGTTTGGTTAATATCGCGCAGCGTTCTGCCAGCGCTTGTCCGGTGATTTTCCGTTTTGCGCTATCTTCCCCGACGAGCCAGCTTTGCACCTCTTCCAGCAGCGTCTGAATATCGGCGGGCAGGGCAGTGACCATCAACAGGCGATCGTGTATTTCACCGCTGATGATCAACAAACGCGCCAGCTTGTCATGCAGCGCTTTTCGCGCATGGCGCACCGGTGCCGAGAAGGCGAAGTCGTAAGGGATATGGTGGCTCAGGCCTTGCAGAAACTGTAACGCCAGCGCCAGTCGCAGATTAGCGGCCGCCTCATTGGCACTTCCCGCCAGCGCGTCTGCCAGCATCTGGCGTGCGGAATGCAGCGTTTGCGCGATTTTGCTGTTGAACAGGCCAGAGATCCGTTTTGGCAACACATAGCGGTGAATCAGCGCCGCGCAGAAGATGCCAATGCCAATCTCCTGCACACGAACAATGGCGGTATCAAAAATCTCGCCGGGGTGAAAAACCGCCGGAAAACCGATCAGACTCGCCGTGTAACCGGCCAGCACAAAAGCGTACGCACGGGGTGTGCGCTCAAGCAGCGATAAATAGAGACAAAAGGTGATCCAGCCGGTGAGTACCACGCTACAAAAAATCGGCGTGTTTACGAAAGTGGGCACAATCAACACCGTCGCCCCGGCACCCACTATTGTACCGGCTAAGCGGTAGACGCTTCTGCTCAGCGAGGCGCCAACCGAGGTTTGCGACACAATATAAACGGTAATGATCGCCCATGAGGGTTTTTCAAGGCCGATCGATAAGGCGATGTAATAAGCGAGCATCGCCGCAGCAAAGCTCTTGGCGGAATAGAGTAATGCGTTGGCATCGCCCGCCACTGTGACGGAACCCAACATCGCGCCCATACGACGACGCAGGGCAGATAAATCGCGCAACAAACGGCGGGGTGAGAAATCAATTTTGTTCATGGCGGGAAGTATTACCGGCTTGCGCACGCCATTAAATACTCTATTCTGTCAAAAAATACCTGAATGTTGCCAATCGTATGCCAACCCGTTATGCCACGACCCTGTTTGATCCCGACACCACCGGCTGCCCGGCGGTGGCGCGTCGTCTCGATTTTGTTGATTACGAAGCCGAAGTGCCGGTGCATACCCACCGTAAAGGGCAGTTAATTATTGCGCTGTATGGCGCGGTGACTTGCCGGGCGGAAAATGAGATCTGGATTGTGCCGCCGCACTGCGCGGTCTGGATCCCCGGCGGCGTCGCACATAGCGTCAGCGCCACCTGGAACGCGCATCTCAATTATCTGTTTATCGAGCCTGGCGCGGCAGCGCTACCGAACCAGTGTTGCACGCTGGCGATCTCCCAGTTGGTCAAAGAACTGGTGGACAGATTGACAGGCGAGAGCGTCGAATACCCCGCAGACAGCCATGTTGCCAGGCTGACCAGAGTCACGCTCGACGAGTTAGCCACCATGCCGCAGCAAAACGTCAGTTTGCCCGTTTCAGCGAACGCCAAAATCCGCGCGATGGCACAGGCGCTGGTAAACCATCCCGACGATCGCAGCACCTTTAAAGCATGGGCAAAGCGGCTGGCGCTCAGCGAACGCTCGCTGGCACGTTTGATGCTGCGCGAAACCGGGCTGAGCTTCGGGCGCTGGCGGCAACAGCTCCATCTGGTGATTGCCTTGCGGGAGCTGGCGAGTGGTGTCTCGGTGCAAAATGTGGCGGCAAAACTGGGGTATGAATCGGTGAACGCCTTTATCACCATGTTCAGAAAAGCGATGGGCAGCACGCCCGCGCACTACTTTGCGGAACAACAAAAAGCGCCGCGCTAAGCGACGCGTCTGCATATCGCTGCTTCCCGTTGCGGCCATTTAGCCCGGCAGGAAAAACAGTACTCACTGTCACGACATCTGCTGCACCAGCAACGCAATCAGCGCCAGCAGAGCCGGAAGCGCCTGCACATAAAGGATTTTACGGCTGGCGGTGACCGCGCCGAAAACCCCGGCAATCAGCACGCAGATAAGAAAGAAAAAGAGTACCGCCACGCCGCGCTCAGCGAGCCACAACCCCCACAATAACCCTGCGGCAAGAAAGCCATTGTACAGCCCCTGGTTTGCGGCCAGAACGCGGGTTTCGCGAGCAAACTCCGCGCTCAGGTTAAAGGCTTTGCGGCCTGTTTTTGTGTCCCAGAGGAACATTTCCAGCACCAGAATGTAGAGATGAATGACGGCAACAATGGCGACAAGAATTTTGGCTAACACAGGAAACCTTACGGAATGAGGGCAGGTGAAAGGGAGTATAGATAATTGCGCGGGGTGCAGCAGCAAGTGCGTTTAACAAAACGCGCAATAGCATTCACCCTTTGATGCGCGCACTATAGCGGCACAACGTTTAACCACCATCAAAATGCGTGACGACAGGTTTGCCCGGACGTGAGGTGCTCAATGGATATTTACGAAAAACAGTATCAGGAACTGCAAGCCAGCGGTGCCGAAGCCTGGGCTGGCGACGGTTACCAACGCGCGAAAGCGCAACAACAGCAGGTTTTTGCCTGGCTCAGCCAGCAACATTATCTTCCGCAACCCGGTGCGACCATCCTGGAACTTGGCTGTGGCAATGGTGCCATGGCGGCGCACTATTTTGCCCTGCGAGGCGATACCGTCTGGGGCGTTGATTTCGCGCCAACCGCCATCGAATGGGCGAAAGCGCGCTTTACGCAGGCGGGCCTGCCCGCGCACTTTTTCACGGGCGATGTCTGCCATCTCCCACAATGTGACGATGCCATGTTTGATCTGATTGTGGATGGCAGTTGCCTGCACTGTCTCATTGGCGATGCCCGGCAGCGCTGCCTGGCCGAAGTCAGGCGGTTGCTCAAACCGACAGGGTACTTTGTTATCAGCTCGATGTGCGGGCTGCCGCGCTACGCCGGGGATATCGCGGCTTACGATAGCGACCAGCAGTGCCTGCTCAGGCAGGGGCAAGCCTGGCGCACACTTAAACCCTTGGCTGATTTGCTCGAGGAAGTACAAAACGCGCAGTTTGTCGTGCATGCAAGCCAGGTGAACGAGAATCCGTGGTGGGATCATGCCACCATCGTCTGTTCCGCGCGGTGAGTTGCCCCCTCTCTTCAGGATCGCATAAGCCGCTGGCAATGCCGGAAAAAAAAAGACGACACTACGATGTCGTCTAAAGGGGGTGGTTCAGGAGCCCGTAAGGGTCATTCGGGCTTTCTTGTCATTAATTCAGTGAACGGTCAGACGCAGCGCCAGATCGTCGGGGTAGGGGGTAAAGTAGCGCTGTTTCGCCAGGTAGCCATCCGGGTATTCGGCGAGATAGTGCTTTAACAGCGTGATCGGGGCGAGGATCGGCAGCCGCCCGTTGCGATAATTGAGGATCACATCGCGCAGTTCCCCCCGCTGACGGCTGTTCAAATGTTCGCGGAAATAGCCCTGAATATGCATCAGCACATTGGTATGGTTCTCCCGGGAAGCATTTTTTTTCAGGATGGCCATCAGCTTTTCGCGATACACCCTGAAGAAGGCATCCAGATCTTCCCACTCATGCAGGGAGGCGACGAACGGGCCAATCTGCCGGTAGCCCGCCTGATGGTGCGCCAGCAGTTGCAGTTTGTAGCGGCTGTGAAATTCCAGCAGACCGTGGCGCGTCAGGCCGTTGGCCCGCAAAGTATTGAGTTCATGCAGGGCGAAAACGCGCTCGACAAAGTTTTCCCGCAGCAGCGGATCGTGCAGGCGGCCATCTTCCTCCACCGGCAACCATGGGTATTTCGCCAGCAGCGCAGCGGTAAAAAGCCCAACCCCTTCTTTACGCCCGCGCTGACCATTTTCGTCATACAGCCGCACGCGCTCCATGCCGCAGCTTGGCGATTTCGCGCAGACGATAAAACCGGCTAATCCCTCCTGGCGGGCGAGATACGCCTCGGCGAATTCGGCCATTTTCTCTGTCACATCGTCGTGCGGGGCGTGGCTAAAGCGCATACGGATATCCCCGGCGGTGGTCTGCACCAGACGCAGCGCCGGGCGCGGCACGGGCAGGCCGATGCCCATCTCCGGGCAGACGGGTTTGAACGTGACCCACCGCGCCAGCTCGTCCATCACGAAGCCCATGCGTTTATGTCCGCCGTCAAAACGGACGGTGGAGCCGGTTAAACAACCGCTGATACCAATCATGGGTGGGGTTTTCATGGCGCTATCCTCTTACTGCGTTTGGCGGGTGAAGAAAAGCGTCACCGTCCCGACGGTAATGCCGAACTTCTTCATCGCTGTTTTGTTGAATAAATGGGTGTCGTCCTGCAGATACATCCAGTCATCAAAGGTCAGCAACCAGGTGCTGCCGTTGGCTTTCACGTTCATGCGGTAGTGCCAGTTAAAGGCGTTACCGGCCGACTGCCCGGTTGCCACGCCCTCAATATCGCCTGCCGTACCTTCGTAGCGATCGCTACCGACGCGGCGGATATGCCACACCCGTTGTTGCTTTTCACCATCGTCATAAACGAAGTGCTCATTAAGCGTGAGTGTCTCGCCCACCACCTCGCCCTTGATCTCAACATGGAAACGGCGCAGTTGTTTGCCGCTGCGATCCTGCACCATCCCCCAGGCTTCGGTGGTGCCGTTGAAATAGCGGAAAATATCAAGCGGCGGCTGTTGGTGTTGATAATCGCCAATCTCGCTGCTACAACCGGCCAGCAGCATCATCAGCGCAAGGCCGAGCGCCAGAATGCGTTTCATTTTTGACCTCCGATCAACTGTTGACGCAGGGCGGGATATTGCGTGGCGGGCGCAAGCCAGATCGCCAGAAAGTGGCTGCTGAACGCCTCCGACTGGTATGGGCCGAGCGGGCTAAAGCCTTGCTGCGACGAAGCGGCGCGATACCAGAATTGCCCCTGTTTGCCGCGCATCACAAACGCCAGTTGCGTGCCGGACGTCACGTCAGGCCACAGCGTGCGCAACATGTGCAACCAGGCTTCGCTCTGCGGCTCGCGCGCCAGGATCCCCTGCGCCTGCCACTGCTCGCGGGTGGCGTCTACCAGTTCGTCGCGGTCGATATCGCGCTGGTAGGTGATGATCAGCGCCTGATCCTGTTCAGGGCCGGTGTAGCGGCCGTCTGGCGTGCGCAACTGCGAGGTATAAACCGTAAACGGCCCCCAGGTCAGCGTCGCGTCGCCAACTTTGCGCCAGCTTAACCAGTCGGCAGCGTGGACCGTAGGCACCAGCGCGCCAAGCCACAGCAACATCAGTAACGCGGTTCGCATCAGCGCCTCCCCGTCACAATATGGAAAAAGAGCATCATCACCAGCCAGCCGGTGGCCATCGAGCTAACGACAATAAACGTGGGGGCCAGAAAGGTGATGGCACCTAATCGTTCGCCAAGGATGTAAGCCACCGGGCCGCCGCCTGTCGCCATCAACATCAGGGCCCAGCCGGGAAGTGTCGAGGTACTGCTCAGCGCCGTCCAGACGCAGGCAAACATCAGCCACAGCGCCACCATCCACAGCGGCAGCAGCGAATCGCCGCTAAATTCGATAAGACCCGTCAGCGCCCAGAATGCATCCAGTCCGCCCCCCATTCCTGCCAGAAACAGGGCGTACAGACGCTGTGTGGGGGATAACAGCATGCAGGCCGCGATCGCCAGCGTAAGCCAGATAACCAGGCCGCGCTCGCGAAACAGTACCACCAGCGTCCAGTAGAGATCGAACGCGATAGCCAATAAAAAGACCTGCAGATAACGTTTCATACGCGCTCCGCGGTCAGTTGCACCACGCTGATGGTGCGCGCGTTAAACCCGGCTTCGCAGTAGCCAAAGTAGTAGAGCCACATGCGGCGAAAGCGGTTATCAAAGCCGAGCTTTTCAATCTCCTGCCAGGCGTGGTTAAAACGCTGCCGCCAGTGCGCGAGCGTGCGGGCGTAGTCAGGGCCCATATCGAACAGATTGCGTACGACAAAATCGGTGTGGCGCGTCATCAAATCGTTCATGGCGGTGATGCTCGGCAAAAAGCCACCGGGGAAGATGTAGCGCTGAATAAAATCGACGCTTTTGCTGTAGTCGCGGTAGCGCTGATCCTGAATGGTGATGGCCTGCAACGCCATTTTGCCACCGGGACGCAGACGCGCCTGGCAGGTTTTGAAAAAGGTAGGCAGATAGCGTTGACCGACGGCTTCTATCATCTCGATCGACACCAGTTTGTCGAATTCACCTGTCAGATCGCGATAGTCGCAAAGCAGCACCTGCACACGATCCTGCAACCCCGCGCGGGCAATGCGCTCGCTTGCCCAGCGGTACTGCTCCTGCGAAAGCGTGGTGGTGGTTACCCGGCAACCATAGTGACGGGCGGCGTACTCCGCCATCGCGCCCCATCCGGTGCCGATTTCCAGCAGGTGATCGGCAGGTGTCAACGCCAGTTGTTCGCAAAGCCTGGCCATTTTGGCCTGTTGCGCGTCGGCAAGATCCTGATTTTCGTCGGCAAAAAGCGCGCTGGAATAGAGCAGATTTTCATCGAGAAACTGCGCGTAAAAGGCGTTACCCAGGTCGTAGTGGGCGGCGATATTTTCCCGCGCCTGCTGGCGATGGTTGCGCCGCGTCCAGTGACGCAGCCGCTCAACAGGTCGGCTAAGCCAGCGAAAACCGCTCTCCAGCCGCCCGAGCACGCGGCTATTCAGCGCCAGGATCTGTAGCAGTGCGCTAAGCTGACTGGTCTCCCAGTCACCCGCGATCCAGGATTCAGCAGCGGCGAGGCTGCCGCCGGTCAGCAGCCGCCAGTAAACACCGGGTGCCACAATCTGCACCTCGGCGCGCAGCGTAGCTGAGGCATCGCCAAAATGAAACGCCTGGGCGCCTTCACGCAGGGTGATGGAGCCTTGCTGAATGCCGCTCAGCAGGCGGAAAAGTATCCATCGCGCGATACGGACGTTGCGCGAAATCTCGGGTTCAAGCGCAAAGACGGGATCGGTCATGAACGTTCACTCCTGCTCACGGGATGAGGATAAATCGGCACACGTTTGAGCCACAGCCGCAGCGCCTGCCAGTAAATAGCCAACACGGTTTTTAGCGTCATCAACGGAATACGCAGCAGTAAAGACGCCAGCGTGGCGCGGGTTAACGGTTCCCGGCTCAGCATGAGCGTGGCGTCGAACACTTTTGATTGCTGATGATTTTCGATATGCATGTGCAGCGTTTTGCCGGGGCTGTTGAAGCGCCAGTGATAGACCATCTCCATCGGGTTAAAGGGGGAGACGTGAAACGCTTTTTCCAGCGGGCGCGGCGTCTGGCCGTCAACGGCGTAGTAATGGCGCTCGTTCCAGGGCGTGTTGCGCACCTCTGCCAGCACCCAGCGCAGGCTACCCGCACTGTCGTAGCAGTAGTAAAAATTGACCGGGTTAAAGTGAAAGCCGAAATAGCGCAACTGGGTCAGCAGCATCACGCGGCCGTCCGGGCGCTCGGCGGTCAGCTTTTCCACTTGATCGAGCGCACGCGCTTTAAGCGGCGTGCCCAGCGGATAGTCCGCATCATGGAATGAGGCCGCAGCAAAGCGATTACGGCGAATGCCAACCGAAGGCAGCGCATCAAGCTCGTCCAGATCAATCCAGGCCATAAATACGCTATAGCGAAAATGGTGCGCTTTCGGCTGCAGCCGACGATGGCGCAACACGCCCTGATACAGGCAGCTATTCATCGGCGCGCCCCTCGCTGGTGGCGATGCCGTGGACGACATCGAGCGCGCTGCGCACGCCATCTTCATGAAATCCGTTGTACCAGTAAGCGCCGCAGTACCAGCTCCGGTGCTGGCCGTTAATCTCATGACGCCGTGCCTGGGCGCGCCAGCTTGCCGGGTTAAACAGCGGATGTTCATAGACAAAGCGCTGCCAGACGTAGCGATCATCGATAGGCTTATCCGGGTTCAGCGTGACGCAGAATAGCGGGCTTCCCGCCGGCAGCCCCTGGAGAATATTCATGTTGTAAGTCACACAGGCGCTGGCATGATCCTGCTCGCTCAGACGATAGTTCCAGCTTGCCCATGCGCGCTGGCGTACCGGCAGCAAGCGGGGATCGCTATGCAAAACGACCGCGTTGCGCTGCCAGCCGATATTGCCTAACACTTCACGTTCGGCAGGGGTTGGGGCATCAAGCATTGCCAGCGCCTGCGCGGAGTGGCAGGCGAAAATCACCTGGTCGAAAGTCTGCGTGGTTGTGGCAAGCTCGATATCGACGCGGTTGTCATGGCGAGTCACTTTTTGCACCGGCGCGTTAAGCTGCAGGCTCAGGCGATCGCCCAGTTGTGAGAGCATCGCACGGATGTACTCCCGCGAGCCGCCGGGCACCACATACCACTGCGGGCGATGGGTGATATCCAAAAGGCCGTGATGTTCAAAAAAGCGCAAAAAGAGCGGCAACGGGAAGCGGCGCATCTCCTGCAAGGAGGATGACCAGATGGCGGCACCCATCGGCAAAATGTAGTGACGGGCGAAGAAATCGCTAAAGTGGTGGCGCTCAAGGAAGGTTTGCAGCGTGGCATTCTCATCCATGTTGTCTTGTAACGCCGCTTTCGCCAGCCGGTTAAAGCGCACAATTGCTTTCAGTAACGCCCAGAATGCAGGGTTGAAAAGATTACGCCGCTGAGCGAATAGCGAGGTGAGCGTATGCCCGTTGTACTCAAGACCGCTGTGCGGGTTATGCACCGAGAAGCTCATCTGCGTTTTTTGTCCACGGATGCCAAGCTCGCTGAGCAGGCCCATAAAGCGCGGGTAGGTGCGATCGTTGTAGACGATAAAACCGGTATCAATGGCGTAAGTACCCTGCGGCGTGGTGATATCGACCGTGGCGGTATGCCCGCCAGCGGTGGGCTGTGCTTCAAACAGCGTCACCTGATGGTGTCCCGCCAGCCGCCAGGCGCAGGTCAACCCGGCAATGCCGCTGCCGATAATGGCAATCTTCATGAACGCACCATCCTGCGCAACAGCGCATGCTGAAGAAAAGAGGGCAGCCCGGCCAGCAGACGCAGGATCAGGCTAAAACCGGTCGGGAAGGCGATGTGGTTTTTGCCTTTCGCCAGACCACGACGAATAGCGTTTACCGCCTCATCAACGCTTACCTGGCCTGGCATGGCAAAATCGTTTTTACGCGTCAGCGGCGTATCCACAAAACCGGGTGAAACGACCGTGACGGCAATGCCTTTAGCTTCCCAGTCCAGCCGCAGACTGTTGGCAAACCAGCTCAGCGCGGCTTTCGACGCGCCATACGCCTCGGCGCGTGGAAACGGCAGCCAGTGCGCCATCGAACTGACCAGCACCACGCGGTTTCCCGCCACCAGCTGCGGTTGCAGCGCGGCAATGCAATTGACCGGCCCGAGAAAATTGGTCGTGACCACCCGTTCAACCAGCTCTGCATCCACCACGCCGCGATCGAGATACTCGCAGGTACCTGCGCAGAGGATGGTGAGATCGGCGCAGCAATCGGCCAGCGCATGGCGGCAGGCTTCGCGATCGGTCATATCAAACAGGCGTACTGTGATGTTCGGGCTGGATTGCCGGAGTGCTTCCAGCCGCACCGGGTCACGCCCGCAGGCGATAACGTGG
Organism: Kosakonia sp. AG348; assembly: GCF_003337365.1. Lineage (NCBI taxonomy): Bacteria > Pseudomonadati > Pseudomonadota > Gammaproteobacteria > Enterobacterales > Enterobacteriaceae > Kosakonia > Kosakonia sp. AG348. The sequence goes on along the minus strand of NZ_QPJR01000004.1, from coordinate 41,421 downwards.
TAGCCATCGCGGGCCCAGGATCTCGCCAGCCCCTCGCCGATACCGGAGCTGGCGCCGGTGATGAGGACAGTCATCATGCGCGCACACTCCGTTTCACACCGCGAACCGCCCAACCCAGCAGCGGCAGATGTTGGTAGATCATCTCGCCGGCATCGTAGTAATCGCGCTGCCGCACTATCTTTTCGCCCCGCACATCCACCACTGAACAGCCCGGCAGCGTGAGGTGTTTCCCGCCGGCAATGCGCGGATGCGACCAGTGCATGGTCCAGCTTGTGGCAAAACGCGCATCATCGTGAAGTGGCGAGTCGATGGAAAAATGGCAGTGGTTAACACTGGCGAGAAGGTGGCTGAAATAGCGCTCAATAGCCGGTAACCCCAGGTGTTCGCCAAACGGATCGATAAGCAGCGCATCCGGGTGATACAGCGCGGATAGCGCAGAGACGGGCTGGCTATCCAGCCGGGCGTAGTACTCAACAAACCGATCGATGACGCGGGACAGTGTGCTCATGACTCTCACCAGGGCGTTGAACAACGTAACGGAACTGCATAATTCAAACTTACACAATTAAAATTATTTGTCCAAGTTTTGATGAAAATATTTTTTATTTAGTAGAGAATTCAATTGGTTGTTTAAGGTGATTTTTTGCGAAAAAATGAGGGTGATACGCAACGGTAACCGTTGCGCTTGATGCATAGGCCTGCGCAGGGAAGGGATTAGAGCGAGATGACGTCGAGGGAGCGAACGCGTGGTTGCCAGAGTTCGATCTGTTTTTTACGGGCGACGGTGAGTTTGCCGGAAGTGACCAGCAACCACTTTCGTTCCGGCAGGATCTCCGGCGCTAAGGTTGCAGGCGGCACGGGAAGCACGTCAATACGGTGGCCCTGGCCGGTGCGTTTGAGCGCTTCAAGCCAGATTTCACACGGATCGGCAAGGTGCCATCCGGTGATGAGATAGTTATCGCCCGGCGCTTTTCTGTCTCCTTCAAGGCAAAAGGAGGTGTAAGAAATGATGATGCCATCGAGGATTTCGCGCAGGGTCATCATCGCCGGGATATTGGCCGACACTTTACTGCGCAGCGGTCGCAGCACTTCGGTTACCAGTTCCGGGCGCGGATATTCACGTCCTGAATCATAAATAAGCTGGCGCAGGGATTCGATTTTTCCCTCTTTCAGGCGCTGGAGCATGTTTTCCTGCAGCGTCAGCCAGTTGTTAGTGCGACGCGCGCCGGGGCGCTCCAGCAACGGTTTCACCTGGCTGACAGGGACGCCTTTTTTCACCCAATCGAGAATTTTTAGCGCCTGCTGCACATCGTCATCGCTGTAGAGCCGGTGACCGCCATCGGTGCGCATCGGTTTGAGCAGGCCGTAGCGACGCTGCCAGGCACGCAGCGTGGTCGCGGTGATCCCGCAAAGTTGCGCAAATTCGCCGATGGAGTAAGACATAAGGTAAACCCGATAATAAAGAATGCTCTCAATATACTACGAATATTTATGGGTTGAATGAAGTGTGGGCCGTTTGCACTACACTTTACTGCCAACCGCGAAGATGAAAGGAGTTCTCATGAAGTTATGGCCAGTGGTGACGGGTGTGGCTATCGCCTTGACACTTGTCGCCTGTAAATCTCCGACGCCGCCAAAATGGGTGCAGCCGATCACCGGGTTTGACGCCAGCCGTTATCTGGGTAAATGGTATGAAATCGCGCGTCTGGAAAATCGTTTTGAGCGCGGGCTTCAACAGGTTACTGCCACTTATGGCAAGCGCAGCGACGGTGGGATCAGCGTCCTTAACCGTGGTTTTGATCCGCAAAAGCAGAAGTGGAGCGAGAGCGAAGGGAAGGCTTATTTCACCGGCGAGCCGACCACCGCGGCGCTGAAAGTATCGTTCTTTGGCCCGTTTTACGGCGGTTATAACGTGATCAAACTCGATGACAATTACCAGTACGCGCTGGTGAGCGGCCCGAACCGCGACTATTTGTGGATCCTCTCCCGCACGCCGACGCTTCCTGAAACGGTAAAACAGGATTATCTGAATACCGCGCGAAGCCTCGGGTTCCGGGTTGACCAACTGGTATGGGTTAAACAGTAACGCAGCGCCGGGATCGCCTCATGTCCGCGATAACGCTGCGCCACCCTGGGGAAGGGGCAGCAACAAAGGCCAGTTCCCCATTGCGCCGGGCGCGAACAACGCGCAATGTCGCGCCGGCAGGGGGGAAATACCGCGCACCCGTAGGGATTTTAGTGCTCAGTCTGTTGGCTTAGCCGTTCTTCCGTCAGTCACAAAACAGGCAGCTTGTGTTCCGCAGGACGAACGAATTCCGCGCACAATCTGTTTCAGCGACAAGAGGTGATACCGTTAACACTGAGATGCCAGCCACAATTTTGCCTTCAAAATGAATATTTTTCCGATAAGAATCTCATGATTGCCGCGACATTTTTTAAGTTATAGCTAACCAGACTGTTCTTCTCATAAGCCAGCTTCAATATGTCGTAGTCATCAACCAGCTGGCCGATGTCTAATTTATCTGGCTCACGATGAGGATCGTAGAGGGATGCGGAGGGAACATTCCAGTAATAATCGGCATCCAGCGCAATGCTATCTATTCCCCGCTGCTTCATTTCAATAAAAATTTTGCTGATGATTTCTTCAAGTAAATGGAGATCGATTTGCATACTACGTCCTTACTCTTCAGTGGCTGCAGCAGCCGAGATCCAGTCGCGAAAGCGGCGGCTTATCTTCTGCAACAACGCGGATTCCTCATACACCAGATAGTAGGCTATCGGCGAATGAAGCGAGATTTTCAGCGGGTTAATTAGCAGGCCACTTCTTAGCTCTTCGCGTACAAGAGCACGGCGAACAAGCGCGATGCCTCTACCTGCAATTGCCGCTTCAATCACGCCATTGGAGTCGATGAAAATGGGGCCCGTGTCACTCTTCACATCGTCAATACCCAGCGTATGAAACCATAAGGCCCAGTCCAGCCGGTGCTCATCGTGCAGCAGCGGGTACTTTGCCACATCCCGCGGCCCTGAGAGTTCGCTTTCTGCCGCGAGTAATCGGGGGCTACAGACCGGGAGAAGATTGTCGTTTACCAGAACCTCAGACGTCAGCCCCGGATAGTTACCCGCACCGTGTCGGATAGCGAAATCAATCCCTTCGGAAAGTAAATCAACCTGCCTGTTGGTGGTGCTGATTTGCACTTCCACACCCGGATTGGCTTTTTCAAAGGCTGGCAGGCGCGGCAGTAACCATTGAATGGCAAAACCACTGGTGCAACTGACCGTCACTTTGTTTGCCTTTCCCTCATTCATTAAGTGTTGCGTTGCTTCTGCTATCTGGCTGAACGCGGGTCTTATCGCCCGCATATAGATGCGCCCCTCGATTGTCAGTTCCAGACGGCGAGGGCTGCGGATGAACAGCCTGGTGCTGGTGAAGTTTTCCAGTTTTGCGATTTGCTGGCTGACAGCGCTGGATGTCACAGATAACTCTTCCGCAGCCGCTTTGATACTCATCAGCCTCGCGGCCGACTCAAAACACATAAGCGCATGTAAAGGTGGCATTTTCATTAACGACACTGTCTCATGAGTTAGAAAATCTTAAGTATAAACAAAAATCTTGTTTGTCAGTCTGTCTGGCATGTTTCACAGTTTCGCCGTGAATTCCCCGTAAACGAAAAGGAACGGTTATGCGTGTTGCTGATTATCTTCGGTTAGTGTTGCTTGCCGCTATCTGGGGCGCGAGTTTTCTCTTTATGCGCATAGCGGTACCGCAGTTCGGTGCGATTAATACGGCATTTTTGCGGGTATTTTTTGGTTTTATCGGACTCGCGGTCATTTTATTACTGTTTAAATCTTCGTTTGATTTTAAAGATAAATTCAAATCCTCATTTATCCTCGGCGTTATTAATTCCGGGTTGCCTTTTCTGATGTATTGTCTGGCGGCTCAATGGCTGCCTGCCGGGTATTCGGCCATTTTGAATGCAACCACCCCGTTGATGGGTGCGCTGGTGGGTTTTTCCTTTTTTGCCGAGAAACTTACCCTCAAAAAATGGGGGGGCGTGCTGCTGGGGCTTATCGGCATTATCGTGATTACCACCATCGGTGAAGCGCAATCAGCGGATAAACAAATCATCGGCGTTATTGCCTGTCTTATCGCGACCAGTTGTTATGGGATCGCCGGCTTTCTGACGCGCAGCTGGATTTCAAACAAAGGGGGACTCGATCCGAAAATAGTCGCTTTCGGTAGTCAGACAGGCGCAACGGTTTTTTTGCTGCCTTTTTTCATCTGCAGCACCCGGTTCGGGCCAACGGTTAACTGGCTGCAGCAAGAGGCCTGGGTAAGCGTCATTGCAGTCGGAGTATTCTGCACGGCATGGGCTTACATCCTCTATTTTCGACTGATTGCCGATATCGGGCCGTTACGTTCATTAACCGTGACATTTTTAATTCCGCCGTTTGGCGTGCTATGGGGATATCTGGTACTGAGCGAAACCATTAACAGCGGTTTCATTATGGGGGCGCTTATTATCGGTGTGGCGGTCTGGATGGTGGTGAGTCCTGAAAAAGCGTTCAGGTGAGGTAACAGCTTTTAGAGAGGCAATCAGATCTCATGTGATTGCATCACCATGGGTTTAACAGGCACCGCAGAGCCATTTTGATGACCTGGGGTGCCGATCACACGGCCTGGAGGGCAGCATGAGTCGTCGTGCTGACGGTCACGACAATGCCGTTACAGAAACTTTTTTCCGTTACTGAAGCGTGAAGAATTAAAGAAAAAAATCTACCGAACGAGAGATGGATCCCGCAGCGATATTTCGATGACAACGAACTGTTTTATATCAGTAAGCGTCAGCATGGTTAGCGCAACCCCATGCCACCGGCGGAGTATGAAACCACTATTATCAGCGGCCCGGAAGTGTCGGGAATATCCGTGGCTATTGATTAGCGGAAAAGTGTCCAGAAAATCATTCCGTTTACCGGGTTTATCGCCGTTGATATGCACTATTAACCGGGCGTCGCGCAATATAATTATTTTGTGCAGACGAAGGGTAGGGCAGATGTTGCAGACGCGGAAAATATCACATCTGGTATAACCTTCCTTTATATCTGTCGGGGAATATACGCAAAGGTTAATAATATATTTAATGAGGCAATGCTTGCCTGATTATGAGCTATCTGATGGGTGAGGGTTTGCATTAAATAACATCTGAATAATGTTTTTTTTCAGGTAATAGTCAGGTGAAAGTGATTTTATTGCTGGCGATAAAATAACAATGCGTAAGACTCCGTAATTTGCCCTGGTTTATTTGCCGTATTGAGTAAAAGAGGTGGGCAGGCCTATATTTTTGTTGTTCTTTCTTATTTCAAGGGGAACAGCATATTTGCTCGTAGATAATTTTATTGCAAGGAGGCCAACATGTCCTCATACAGCCTAAATAAAGCCAAGGAGAATAATATGCCCGCATATTACCCACACAGTCTTATTCCTCCCCATATTTTACGTCGCATCATCGACAATGGCTCTGAGGCGCAGCAACACTTTGCGCGTCGAACTTTAGTCCATGTGCAAAACTTGATGGATATCGGCCTTAAAGGAATCTCTAAGCCTCTGGCCACCTACCCTGGCGAATTGATGCGTAATATTTACGATGCGCATCATCAGTCGACGGTAAATGGCACGCTGGTACGTTATGAAGGCCAACCTTCCAATGGCGATATCGCTGCGGACGAGGCCTATGAGTACCTCGGCGTGACGCATGATTTCTTCTGGCGAGTCTGGCGACGCAATTCTCTTGATAACCAGGGGATGGCCCTGAATGGCATCGTGCATTTCGGTGAATCATATATGAATGCGTTCTGGGATGGGCAGGAGATGGTTTTTGGTGATGGCGACGGTGTTATTTTTAATCGTTTCACGATTGCCATCGATGTCATCGCGCATGAGCTCGGTCACGGCGTCACCGGCAGTGAGGCCGGGTTGATCTATTATGCGCAGTCAGGCGCACTGAATGAATCTTTATCAGATGTTTTCGGCTCGCTGGTGAAGCAATACTACTACCAGCAAACCGCCGACCAGGCTGATTGGTTGATTGGCGAAGGATTACTGGGTGAAAGAATTAATGGCCGTGCGCTGCGCTCCATGTCTGCGCCGGGCACCGCCTACAACGATCCGATGTTAGGTGCCGACCCGCAGCCCGCCCATATGAACGATTATGTCCGAACCCGCGATGACAATGGCGGTGTGCATTTAAATTCCGGTATCCCAAATCGCGCCTTTTACCTGGCATCTGTCGCTGTCGGCGGTTATGCATGGGAAAAAACCGGTTACGCCTGGTACGACACGGTTTGTGACAAGTCACTGACTCCGGACGCAGATTTCGCCACCTTCGCCAGATTGACTATCTATCACGGTGGAAAACGTTCCGGCAAAGCGGTTGCCAACGCCATCGAGCAGGCCTGGAGAGAAGTTGGAGTGTTATGGTGAGCACGCCTGAACTCACCGATGATGTGGTGATTGAACTGGCCCGTGAAGGCGGGCTGGTTTATATGCCGAAACTCATCAGAAAGCAGTGCATTGAAATAGCGCAGTTGAATACAGAGCAGCGCCAGCGCCTTGACACTATTCTTCGCCAGGCATTACCGCTCGGGCAGCGGCCTGGCCTGGCAAATTCTCCAGGCGAGGGTGACCAGCGTTTCTACCGCCTCCAGATTACCTGGACGGCCCGGCAAAAAGAGATGCAGTTGTTGATCCCGGAAAACCAGGCGCCGGAATCCCTGCAAAGGTTGTGCAGAGAAGGTAAGACCTCTATCTGCAAACCTTAAAATGCGATGAACCCGGCGCGTTTTTATATTTTTTCTGTAAAGGAGGTATATCAATAAAAATCTTAAATCAGCCTGGTTATTAATATCAACAGGTAATATCACATCTGAAAAGGAATATTCAATCATGAAAAAAAATCTACTGATCTTAATGTTATCTTTATTTCTGACTGGTTATGTTTACGCGCATGGATATATTGATAACCCACCAAGTCGTTCATTTCTTTGCACTCACGCGGGCGGTGCATTAAATAAAGCTTGTGGCGCGGTGATGTATGAACCTCAATCGATTGAAGGCGTGAAAGGTTTTCCTGACGGCGGTCCTTCCGATGGTTTAATCGCAAGCGCAGGGAATCCGAGTTTTTCTGAATTAAATGAACAGACACCAGGTCGTTGGTACAAAGTCAATCTCAAAAGTGGCGCGCATACATTTGACTGGACGCTCACCGCCCGCCATAGCACAACTTCCTGGAAATATTACATCACTAAGCAAGGATGGGATCCGAATAAACCATTAGCTCGGGCTGATTTTGATTTAAAACCTTTCTGCGAAAGATTTGATAACGGGAAAATCCCGCAAAGTAAAGTCCAGATGAACTGTACTATTCCACAACGCTCGGGGTATCAAGTTATTTTGGGCGTATGGACAATTGCCGACACAGGGAATGCGTTCTATCAGGTCATTGATGCTAATATGACTAAATAATCAATGAAATATCTAAAACTGTATTAGTCCGAGTCTGTACTAATACAGTTTATTAAATAAGATTATTTATCGAGTGTGGTTTTTTGCAGGTATAAATGTGTAATTAATCTTACCTTTGACTCTTTTGCCCAGGGCTATTTCCCCTGCTTGTTGCCATCCCTCATTGAAACATCAGCATTGAAGAAAGAGCAATTGGCTTCGAACTGGATGTTACCCAACGCGAATCAGGTAACAGCGAAACCAGAACAGAAGCCAGGCTGGAAGGTTCGCCCGCAAGGGGTCGTTCAGTGTGAAAATCACGGGGCGAGTCTCACATAAAGCGCAACCCCGCTCTTTCTGGATTGGCAAGCAATTTGCGAATGACGGGAATTGGTACAGTGCAGTGACGGATAGCGTACGCGGTTTGCGTACTGATAAATATGTGATCGACAACCCACAAAGCGCGGTGCGTTATCTCTCGACGGATAATGGCGCTACAACTGTCGTGCTTCTCCCTTGTCAGTAATTGATGTTAAGGCCTCATGACGTTTACTGAGGTCATATCTTGATAATTAAAGGAGGCTGCAATGATAACAATTGATGACATGGGGTTATTCAGTAACTGGTTGGCCGCTCTCGCCGGATTATTTGGTGGCCTGAGCGTGTCATTTTTTTGGCAACCTAAAAAGTTGTATCAACGTGGCCGCCTGACGGCGGGCATCATTATCGGGGGGATTAGCGTTAGTACGACATTTACCCTGGGAGGAATTATCTCTCAATGGCTGGGAATGAATTTTACAGATAAGGATACTGCTATGGGGATCGGTTATTTCATTGGGTCAATCAGTGTCGGAATGGTTGCCTGGCTGGCCAATTTTTTCTGCCACAGAGAAGAGCGCGACATTTTGCAGGTGGCAGGAGAGCTGAAGCGCGCCGCCAGAGGTGTTAACAAAATACCAGGCCGTTACCGATCCATGCGTAGTTCAAAAACAGGAGATCCATCATGATGTTGAAGGTTTTATACTGGGTACTCACTCTGGTAGATGTTTTTGTTGCTTTGATTATTCTGATTAGCGCGCTCAGTCATCGCCTTCTCAATACCGTTTATATTTCGCGAGGATATAGTATTGGGCTGCTGATTGCGGGGATTGGTTTTATGTTACAGGTGGCGATAAATGTGCCTTTTTTATTGTTTGATGTCATATTAACGCCTTATCAATCCTCTTTTTTTATATTTAAAGATATCGGTATCGGGATAGTAACAATCAGCTATTGCATACATCCGCCGTCTACAAATCTGCCATCTAGTAAGAAATTTCCCCATAAAAGAGCAGCAAAATAAGCTAAATAAATCACCAACCCAAAAAAAGAGTGGGTATGATAAAAGGAGCATTATTTATATCTGATGCTCCTTTTGTGCTAGAGACTCGTTGGGAATTGACAGCAATCGAACAGCATAAATAGTGTGGCTAACTTTCTTTAAAATACATCATTGCCGCCTGGGTGCGGTTAGTCACATTCAGTCGACGAAAAATAGATTCGAGATGCGTTTTTACGGTACCCGGACTGATATTCAGGAGGCGGCTAATTTGTTTATTAGATTCGCCGGCAGCGAGCAATTTGAGGATCTCGCGCTGACGTTCGCTTAGACAAGCCAGGGTACGATGGTTATTATCCAGAACCGTCATATTCTCGTGGGGAAAGCTGAGCATGCCCGCAGAAGCGGTATGTAGCGTTTGTGTGATGGTTTCGGGGGGGGAGTCGCGCCTGACAAAAGCAATGGCATGATGATTCAGAAATTGCCGCAACGAGATGAGTTGGCATTTATTTACCAGCATCACCACCGGGATGCCAGGATAGTGCTGCGATAAGTTATCAATTAACTCAATACATGCTTTTTTATTATCATTACCATCCAGAATAATTAAGGAGGCGGGGAATTTGCCCAGAGTTTCATTGATTTTCTTACAATCATTTAAACCGCAGATTTTTACTTCCGGAATGCTATGAGACACTACCGATGTCATTTCTTCAATGTATATAGAATGTTTGTCAATCATGAATATATGCATGCGCCTTCTCCATATAATAGTTTCTTCAATGAATCTATTACTTCATAGAGTAGTCAATGGTGTGAACAATTGAAATTAGGGTGATTTCCATAGGCCTTTTATCCGACAGGAAACGGATAATAACTTTAAGTTATGCCTGACGCTTATAAATAACCTCTTAATTATTTTTGCGAAGTAGGATCTTATCTTATTATCTCATTTGGTTATACCTTGAAACGTAGGGTTTTCGGTGTGCCGATGTGTTCCTTTCGACAACAGCATGAAAGCCTGGTAACCGGCAGCAGAATTAGCGTTATCCGATTCCAGAGCTTACTTGCGCAATACTCTTCGCTGTAAATAATCGAAAGGGTTTTGATTGAAAGCCCGTGCAGACAATAACAAAAAACGTCTTTTAATCATGATGGGTGAATTGTGGCATCCGACCCGGGCTAACACCGCTGGTGTCAGAAATCCGGCCCCATAAAAGGAGGGAAAAAAGCGGTTGCGGGTACTTTTCCCTCCTATACTCTGGCGTAGCTGTTCCCTAATTTGTGAAATTCGCTTTCACCCAAAAATATCATTTTGCTATATGTACTAACTGCTAGTGGTGTCAGGTTTAATAATAGACATATGTCGTTAACAGTATACCTTGCGAGGTTTTTCATGCTGGGTATGAAAGTTTATTAGGCTTACATCTTCTGCGACGGATTATAAATCAACTGGTTATACATTAAAAAACAAGTGAAATGATTGGCCATCCATTCCTGAAATAATTAAGAGAGTAAACAGTATGAGCAGTGATCGTGCGTCGTTCAGGTGAAGTATATTTCCTGTTCCGGCCGAGCCATGTTAAATGGCGTTTATGCATTATGGCGCTGCCAGAGAACACTTCAGGATGATCACAGCTTGTGGCGGGGTAGTATAAAACGGGGTCGTTACCGACCCCGCAGAGAGCACTCAGGAGAGGATTTTTGCAAAAGCTTTGGCGAAAGCATAGTTTTCCTGACCAGTGATCAGCGTACTGGTTGGTTTACTGTTCGAGTGCATATTGCCATGTTCGTCGATGGTATCAGGTGCAAAATCGCGTCCCAGAGACCAGTTACTGACTTGATGCAGATTATTGGCTTTGGAAAATTCAGCAACTTTAACTGCATCCTCAAGCGTGAATACTAACGGGTCAGTGTCATTGTGGCCGATCATCGGTGTCACAACGATTTTTGAATATGCTTCGGCATCGGTATAACCCCAAATCGCTTTTAGCTGATCTTTGGTGGAGTTAATTGCCTGAATAGCGTAATCCCCCTGATTGCCGGCAAAACTTGGGCCGTAATCCATCGCCATAATATTAACGTAAGGGTGTAATTTATTCGCTGCTGCACTAGTAAGTACATCCAGGCCAGCCTGAACTAATCCAGTCGGTAATACAGGCAGCGTGACACTGACTTCCAGATATGGAATGGCCTTCTTAGCTTGCACAAATGCCGGGAATGCAACATTGCTATTATAAAAACCCTGGGTTTCAAAATCGAGATCGATCGTTTTTACACCGTAATTATTGGCGATATTGACATATAACCCGGCGAGATCATTAACGCTCCATGTGGTGGAAAAATCCACGCCGGAAAAACCACCAAAAGAAAATATGGGTTCACCACCTGCGTTATTAATTAAATCTGTCAGCGGCTTGATGGCCTTGAGTGGAAAACTACTGTTGCCCCAGACCGGATTTTTCGGGTTGGCGGGATCCTGCACAAGGAAAGCGAGATGGAACTTTTTGACGCCAAACGCGATCGCATCACTGATAAAATCCTGGTTGAGTCCAGGGGGCGTTGTTGCCCATTTAGCGAATATGGTGACATCAACATAGGGTGCAAAATCAGTGGCGCCTGAGCCTGTCGAGGGTTTACCGGAAGTCTTGCCATTAATTGCAGTGCTCCTGGCTGACTGGTTGCCTGCGTTATCGACAGCAAAGACACGGAAGGTATAAAGGGTGTTTGGTTTCAGGCCGCCGATGGTGGCTGACGTTGTTGTCACGGTAACGGTCTGCGATGAAGCTCCTGGTTCGGCGTAAGACACCACATAGTTTTTTACGCCGCTACCGTCATCGGTAGAGGCATTCCATGCCAGGGATATGGCATTGTGCGCAATACGCGTCACATGCAGGTTAACCGGAACGCTGGGGGCGGTGGTATCTGGCGAAACGGGCCGGGTCAGCACGCTGATGCTGCCAGTATTGTCGGATACATTGCCTGCGGCATCATAGGCCTGTACCGAGATTGTATATTGCGTATCTGCGCTAAGACCATCGAGGATAGTGGTGTTGTTCGGTACGCGTTTAGTATGCCTTCCGTTGGCCCAGCTCCAGGTGACAATATAGCCGCTGACGCCTACATCATCGGTGGAGGCGTTCCATGAAAGAGCAATGGTTGAGCTGGTGGTGCCGGTGGAAACCAGACCTGTCGGTGCTGAGGGGGCTGTGGTATCTGGCGTATCGCTGTCTCCGGCGAGTACACCATTTACATAATAAGCGATCGGTAAAACATTAGCGCTTAAGCTACCATTACTGGAACCGATATTGACAATAAAGCTGACCGATTTGCCATTAGCGATTGGTGTCAGGTAGTTCGCTAATTGCCCGGTAATATGTGTCGTACTTATCCCCGTTTTCTCGATGTTCAACCCAATATTGGTAGACGGCTGAACGCTTTGCGGCATATCGAAGCTAATTTTCACAGGGCTGTTAATGGTTTTTCCAGTATTATTGAGAAGTGTTATTTTAAGCGCCCCCGACCATGCGGAAACTGATGCATATTTCGCGGTGAAAGAGACGTGAGTTGTATCAGACATTTGTATTTCTCCATGTATTTATTGTGAATTCTGTTTCAGGTATATCCTGCAGGTAAAACAAGAGTGCTTACACAGATAACTATCAAATAAGCACTCTGCTTTTATTGGTTAAACAGTTGGATTGTCCTGTTGCTAATAAATTTTAATAAGCGTCGCCGTCGTTAAAATAATTAGCATGTCAGAAAGGGGATTAGTATGTATTATCGTCAGGCAATCACATTGCTGTATCCATTGGGATATTTGCTATCAGATATTCCGGGCGATCGCCAAGCTTTGTAAGAATAGGTTGTCTTAGCTGGTTGTAAATATCTTCATTTAATTTGAGTCCCAGTTTGTATATATCTATGGAATAGCCTTCTTGCCATTTCATAAAACCCTCAACATCACTGGTAAAGTGATAAGCAAGCATCAGAACAATGATTTGCGGCGAATTTTGTACATTCAGCGTTGGTGTCACAATGAAAAGGCCGTCACTATATTTGTGCGGATTGATAGCCGCGGATTCCCATAAGGTAAAAGCGGGCGAGGTCAATGTGAGGTCTTGCGCCGCGTGAATACTCGCGCCTGCCAGAGGCTGTGTCGCGTCGGGAATATGCTGATTCACTAACGCAGCCCAGTCGACAGGTGCTGAAAGCTCAATGGATTGACTGGCAAAATGGAGCATATTCCAGCCTATCGTTGCAAGCACACCCGTAAAACTTTCCTGCCAGCCCTGAGTGGCAGAATGCCGGTTAAATTTCTTATCTGCCGCAAGTTGAGCGAATAACAGAGAATGGCTCACATCATCCCGCTGTTGGCTGGAGAGGGCTTTATCAAAAGAGAGCACAATACCTTCGTTAATTTGCGCATAATTATCATCATCTGAACCAATCGCCGGGTCAGGACAGCGGGCGGCAGATTTAAGCGTTTTTTCTCGATCTGTTAATTCAGGAAGCGTGATGGAATTCAGGAGTGACAACATAAATTAACCTCGCAATGTATCGCAAGTATTATAGGTGGTCGTCCATAACATGGCTTATTACTTCATCATGGACGACAGAGTAAAATAACCGTATTTCGATATCAGATTTCAATATTTGCAATCATATCGATTGCCCGATCACCCAGTTTATCAATAACGGCCTGGCGCACCCCCTTATAAACACCTTCGTTTAAGACGAATTTATTTGCCGCGCGTTGAATTTTGATCGAGGTGGATTGCCAGGTTACCCACAAAAAACGCCCCTCATTGCGCTTCGCATCAAATTGCATACCATCAAGCATCATTACCACATCGCCATTTGGTAACAGATCTGCCGGGAAAATTTGAAAATTACCGGTGTTTTCCGAATTTGATTTCGCATCCCAGATAAGCATTTGCTTTGAGGTATCGCTCAGGCTGGATAACGCCTTCATTGCCGCTGCCACTAATGCAACCTCACCGACAGTAGCGATTTGCGCGATGATCCCCAACACAGCCTCATCCAGTTTTACGGTACTGGCACCTGACGTATAGGTATCAAACGCGAAAGCAGGTTGGTTCCAGCCAATTTGGCCCAGTACATTGACATAAAAACGATACCAATCCATGGGCGCAGTATAACGGTTGCAGTGTTTATCCGCCGCCAGTTGAGCGAACAGTGTTGAGTTCTGCACATCTTGTTTATTCTGCCCATCCAGACGTTCGGTAAATGAGATGAGGCTGCCGGCATTGACTTGTGCAGATACTTTATTATCAGTCAGCATGGTTTTTCTTTTTGACTGACCATGATCCGGTACCCCCTTTAGACGTTCCAGTAACGGTGCCAGATCGGCAGTGGTTTCAATCGGTGTTTTAAGCACAAAATCCAAAGCGTTAGTATTCATATTATTTCTCCACTCAAAGTTCCAGGTGTGTATGCTATAAAAATTACTGTGTTTCATTGATATAAAAGAGAATGCCGCCAGGTAATCAACGAAAATGTTGCTTATTAGTGGCTTGTATATATTTCAGTGCTTCCTGCGATATAGAACGAATTTATAGTCGTTATATGAGGTTTTTTAATTTCCTCTAAATATAAATCTAATGGAAGAAATATAAATACGAACGCATCTGATATCAATACGGCAAATACGGCAGGGTAAATTACGGAGCCATATGCGCTGTGTTTATCGCATTAAATATTGATGGTAACGCGAACTATATTGTGTGACGTGACGAGTTAAGTTGCTATGAAATGAAAAATCCACGCAATAGCGTGGATTTTATAGGCTTTTGTGTTGCTTATGAAGTTTGACTAAACACCATGAGATAAGACATCTTATTTGACGCTAAAACATAATTTGTATGATATTTTTATTAATTTTGTTGTTTATTTGCACTTATTGCTATGCTCATTTTTGAGTTAGGTCGCATGCGCCATGCTGCGGTCTCAGGTTCGACTCCGGTTATCGCACCATTTCAAACTGTTCGTGTGCCTATCGGAACCCACTCAAAGCACGTATATTGCGGTTTCTGGACCGTATCTTATCTCCTGTTATTCAAGTATCTGTAGGTGTAACGACCTGCGTTTATAAATGATCAAACCTGCATGTATCTGCGCCGGGCTGCATTCCATTACCCCATACCCCAAATAACTGAAAATCACTGTACTGTATGTCTACAAAAAATCACAGTTACTCCAGAATAATTTGGTAAGGGGATAGCAGCATTAGATAGAGAAAATTAGTCAGACCATTATCCGAAATAGAAACACGCTACTTGGATAATAATTCATATATAACCGGGTTATCAGCACATTGCCCACCCCCGCATTCCAGTACAGTTGACACAAGGTTGGCTGAAATCAGTAGCAGGAATCCCCAACTGGCAATGCGGAACAACGCCGGTGGCATATTTAATGGCCGAATCGAACTATTCATCTCACTGATTGCCAGAACTACCGCAGTGGCAGCAATAATCACAACTGATGTAACCAGAGCCCAGGTATAAAAATGCAACCCAAGAAATGCAGAACCATATCCTTTGTCGCCGGGCAGAATATGTAAAAACATTTGCCGTGATGCCATTATTCCTGTCAGGATACTGCCAATAATTACCATCCCGTAATGCAGGTTTCGTAGTCCAAAGTAGATGTTAAATAAAAAACCGAAACCAGCGATGATGAGCCCAATTCGCTGTAACAGGCAAAGTGGGCAAGGCAATTCATGCATAACGAGTTGATAATAAAAAGCTATAACCAGAGAAACGCATATTCCAAGAAGTCCCACCATATTAACCAGGTGTACAGCCGTCATTGGATGAGTTTGGGTTTTCATAGCATAGCTCCTTAAAATGATAAACTCAGTGGATCAGTTACATGGTGAATGAATGATAAAATTGTGATGATCAATAAAGCTGCCCAAAGGATGTAACTGGTTTTTTCCTTTCCGGTTATGGCAGCCAGGATCACACCCAATCCAATCAAAAATGGCAAAAACATGAACATAAATATTTCCTCTTTATGTCAATTGATAAGGGAATGCTGTGTTGTCGTACCCACATATGAACGAAAAGATGCTATGTCAATCTGGAATGCTTTGAATTGTCAGGGATACGACCGTTTGTGTAGTGATCACCTCCTTTTTTCTGGTTACGGGTATATTCATGAAGATATAAGAAATACCTCTTTAGCTAACGCTATAACAAGTAATATTGATTATGCTACAAAATATATTTTCCCATGCTTACTGCAATCAGAAACAATACCAGAGACATCATTGAGTCCCTGGAGGTGTTAACCTTTGGATAAAAAGTAAAATAACCCAGGAACACCAAAACTCTGAGATACAGAGTAGCTTATACCGAGAACATAGAATAGGCCCATATTTGTGTTATTTCGAAAAAGATCCTATAGCGTTGAGCTGATGCGTGTGCTTCGCAAAGGCCAGACCTCAGTATTATATTATGGTGACCTTCCTGGTGAGCTGCTTCTGGTTAGCAGATGTTTTTGAAAGGTAGGGTATTTAAATGAGAAAAAGCGACCTCATCGCGAATTTTGCTACAATGTCTTGAATAGAGTCTAAATTTGAGTTTTTTACTTTCCCCCCCTCCTGGGGAAATGGTTTATCTGCAGAAACAATTTTTGGAATATACAATATTTCAAAAAATTGAAAGGTTATTACATGTCATATTAAAAACCGCCCAAACTGTCCGATGTGAAAAATAAAAAATCAGAATTTTCTAGCAAAAGTGAGTTTTTTGGATGCTATCCTTTAATTGTTTCAATCAATGATTTATTAAGTATCAGAAATCTCTATGCTAAATAAAATATCATCTATATTCGTTTGTGCTGTTTAGTCCCTGATTGTACAACCTACCGTGTTTAAAGAATCTGTTTTTAGTAATCAACGACGCTCCAGCGGACAGGATTATATTATATATGGAAATCATTAACATAGAAAAATATCATGAATATTACTTTAGATGTATTTTTTCCAGAGGAATTGTCATCTTGTTAAAGAACAACTCATTTAGAAAACGGATAAACCCCGTATTAAACCGCTACCCTTGGCAACTTATCCAGCCTGCGGGGTGATACCATGGATACTATAGGAAATTCAGCAATCCTCCCCTCAGGAGGTAACCAGAGCTATTCATCAAGATTGAGATCTATTGATTTTTTACGTGGTTTAGCACTTATTTTAATGGTGTTAGATCATGTGCGCACTTTATTTTGCCCTACAGAATTTGACCCAACCGATTTATCTCATGCATCCATATCCCTTTTTTTGACCAGATTTATTACTCACTTCTGCGCGCCTGCATTTATTTTTCTGGCAGGTGTTAGTGCGTATTTGTATGGTCTGAAGCGTACTCGTCAGCAGTTATCTGTATTCCTGTTTAGTCGAGGGGTATGGTTGATTTTAATAGAGGTAACCGTTGTCAGTTTTGCGTGGAAGTTTAACTTTGATAAGTTTGTTATTATACAGGTTATTTTTATTTTAGGGTTTTCAATGATTTTGCTTTCTGCATTTATTTGGTTATCAAGATTATTTCTACTGACATGCGCTTTGGTCGCGTTTTTTGGTCATAATCTAATGGATACATACGCAGCGCCGGACGGATTCTTTAAAATTATCTTTCATATCTTGCATGTACAAGGAGATATATATATTGGCTCATGGGCTGTCAGGGTCTTTTATCCAATAATACCCTGGTTTGGTATGATTTTTTTAGGATATTATTTGGCACCATGGTTTTTACTGCCAATTAAGTTAAGGGTTAAACGGTTCTTTATTTTAGGTCTAATTTCACTGGTTTGTTTTTGTGTGTTAAGGTGGTTTAATATTTACGGCGATGCCAACCACTTTACTATTAAAGGGAATGACCTCACCTACAGTATACTTTCCTTTTTAAATGTAACAAAGTATCCGCCTTCATTGCTTTTTATTATGCTCACGTTAGGTGTTTTTTTTATAGTATTAGCTGCAGTGGAGAAATGGCAACCTAAAAACAACGGGGTTATTTTATGTTTTGGTAAGGTGTCTTTATTTTTCTATTTGGTGCATCTTTATTTAATTCATATATTTGCAAGCATTTATTCACGTTTAATATTAAATTCGCCAGGCGGTTGGTGGCTCCATTTTCCAACTTCAAATACAGATGAAAAATGGCCGGCTAACTACAGTCCAAATTTGTTATTAGTATATGTTGTGTGGTTGTTGTTAATTATTATTATTTATCCTTTATGCTCCGCATATCAGAAATATAAAAGTACGCATAATTATAGATGGTTATCATATATTTAAGATGTAAAATTCAATAGACCTACTTGTGATTAACGTAAATACCTTCACGCTGCAGAAGCTCCCGGATACGCCGGTAACCAAAGCGGCGGCGTTCAGGTGCCCGTTCAGTGACGTGCGCGGATAACTGCGCATCAGCAGCCAGCCGGACGCTGAACCTCATTATGGCATGTTGACAGGGATAAACCGGCTAGCCCGCTGGAACGATGTTACGACAGGCCCGTTGCCTTACTCATGACTTCCTGCCACAGGTGCAAGCATCTCTCGTCGGCGCATTTTGGTGGTTTCTGCCCGGTCTTTTATTTGCAACCATTCTTTAGCGAGCAGCTCAAAGGTGTTAGATGCGTCATTGACCTTGCGGATCTAGCGGGTTCTTGTCTATTTCTTATAGCTTTATTGCACTCACCCAAGATAAGAATGGAAACTGATTGTACGCACCTCACCTATGTATTCATTTCAGACCGCGCTTTCATGCGACAATACGGAATAAAAAAATCCACGCAAGTGCGTGGATTTTAGAGGGTTTTGTGAGATTTATGAGATGTTATGACACCTCATGAGACAATAAAACTAATTAGACGTTGAACCGTGACTTTTATTGTATTGTATTGATATTTATTGTTTTAATTTCTACCTATCTTTCATTATACTCATGCTTGTACTCATTTTGGAATTCGCTCGCTTTCGAAATGGACAGTTCGTATGTTCAACTCCATAATCGGCACCATTTCAAACTTTTGCCAAGTCTACCGAAACCAACTCAAAGCCCGTATACGACTAGTTTCTAGCCCGTACCTTATCTTTTGGTATCAACTGGATTCAAATCACAGTTGGGGGCATAAGTGGGGGTATTCTGTTTTCGGTCCAGGGATATGCCCCTAATAAAGCTAAACGCATGACAGATAGACACTGCTAAACCCGTAGAGAAAGCCTATAAGCTGGCAGAAGGTGCTGGTTTGTATCTTGAGGTTATCCCTTCGGGTTCCAGATATTGGTGGATGAAGTATCGCTTCAATGGAAAAGAGAAGCGTATGGCTTTTAGTGTCTATCCGGCAGTCTCCCTTGCACAAGCGAGGACACTACGTGATGAAGCCAAGAAAAAGCTGGCCGAAGGAATCGCCCCATCTTTTGCCAAGAAAGAAGAAAAGCTGGTTCGCGATGTGCAGCTCGACAACACGTTTCAGCAAGTGGCGCTTGAATGGCACGGAACGAAGGTGAGCCGATGGTCTGAAGGTTATGCCTCCGACATTATCGAAGCTTTCAATAAAAATATTTCCTCTATATATGTGCGCAATCAGTGGGATGTGCTGTGCTACTACAGCGATGATGGTCTGGCAGAGCCTGTTAACAACGCCGCAGAACGTGCATTACGTGCCGTATGTCTGGAAAAGAAAAACTATATTTTCTTCGGCAGCGCTTAAAGGAGGTGAGCGAAGAGCACCGCTATATAGGCTGATCGGGATATGCAGGCTGAATGGTATCGATCCGGAAGCTTGCATCAGATATATCCTGAGCGTTCTGCCTGAGTGGCTTTCTAATAAAGTGGCAGAACTTCTGTCATGGAACGTAAATCTCCACCAATAAATGGCTGTCAATACGGTACTCACTTTATGCTTACAAATAAGTGGATAAGGGCAAATTACCTGAGGGTCGATAGGGCATTGGGCAGCAAGGTTTCATAGTTGGATGGCATCAATCTAACGATATAGAAACATCAGCCAATACGATGACCGTCTACGTTTGAGATATCATTTCTTGCCGTTATATATGTATTAATGCATGATTATCATCAATTTGATTATAACCATGGCACTTTATGGATTACCGTATAAATATTCATTTTTTCCCTATAGTGATGATTCATGCCTAGTTCCCCTTCTAAGCGGCTTGAGGACTTGAGTCTGGTCCAGCGCGAGCGGCTGGGCTACATTGATTTTCGGCTCTACTTCTTCGGTGAGATCGGTCGCCCAGATCTGATTGAGCGCTTCGGTGTGGCTCCAGCAGGGGCGACACGCGATTTGGCTTTGTACCGGGAAATTGCGCCGCATAACATCACCTTCGATGGTAGCAACAAGATCTATCGCATCGGGCAGGAGTTCTCACCGTTGTTCGAGCACGCATCGCTGCGCGTTCTATCGGCGCTGTCTCTCGGTTTTGGCGATGGAGTGAACGGCTCAATGCAGGCGCTGCTACCATGCGAATCCCCCGCAGCCCTAAGCATTCCCAAGATGGATGTGTTAGCCACGATTTGCCGAGGTATCCACGCTAAGCGACCCGTCGCCATCCGCTACCACTCGATGAGCAGCGGCGAGTCCGAGCGGGTCATTGTGCCCTTTGCCTTGGTTGATACCGGCCTGCGCTGGCACGTCCGGGCCTTTGATCGCAAGAGTCGAGAGTTTCGGGATTTCGTCGTCACCCGCATCGAAGCACCAACATTGCTCGACGAAGAGCCACAAGCCAACGAACGACAGGATAACGACATCCAGTGGACGCGCATCGTCGAGCTGGATTTCGTGCCGCACCCGAGCGTTGAGCGGCCCGATATTATCAAGATGGACTACGGGATGAGAGATGGTTCGATCAGGATGCGCGTTCGTGCTGCGGTGGTGGGCTATATGTTGCTGCGCTGGCGGGTAGACTGCTCACCCGATCATTGCCTTCGTGGACCGGAGTACCGGTTATGGCTCAAAGATCATCTCGCAATTTACGGTGTAAAAAATGCCTTACTGGCACCAGGCTATAGCGCCACTAAGAAGGCTGACTATTAATGGAACTGATCGACAATATCAACCGCCTGCTCGGAGACGACCTAAAGCAGACGCTCAAACCTGGTGCTCGCCTGAAGATCGCCGCCTCCTGCTTTTCGATGTATGCGTTCGAAGCGCTCAAAGCAGAGCTGGAAAAAATCGACGAACTGCAATTCATCTTTACCTCGCCGACGTTCACCGCCAACGAGGTTACTGATAAGATTCGTAAGGTGCGCAAAGAATTCCACATACCGAAGGCTGACCGCGAACAGAGTCTGTACGGAAGTGAGTTCGAAATTCAGCTACGCAACAAACTGACCCAGCGCGCAATTGCAAAAGAGTGCGCGGACTGGATGCGGCGCAAGGCAACATTCAAGTCCAATCGCAGTAAGGCACCGATGCAGCAGTTTGCTTGTGTTCAGGCCGCCGCCGCAGAGGCTGCCTACATGCCATTGCACGGTTTTACAGCCGTCGATCTCGGCTACCAGCAGGGCAACGCTGTCTCCAACCTCGTCAACAAGATGGACGAGCCGACGTTTACGGCGACCTACCTCAGTCTGTTTAACCAGATCTGGCAAGACCCCGAGAAGCTGGAGGATGTAACCGCGCAGATTTGCGACCACATTGCGTCCGTCTACCAGGAAAACTCGCCCGAGAGCATCTACTTCCTGATGCTCTACAATATCTTCAATGAGTTTCTGGACGACATCAACGAGGATGTCCTGCCAAATGACCGCACAGGCTATCAAGACACGCTCATCTGGAACAAACTCTTCAACTACCAGAAAGATGCTGCCACCGGGATCATCAACAAACTTGAGAGCTACAGCGGCTGCATCCTGGCCGACAGCGTGGGCTTGGGCAAAACTTTCACCGCGCTGGCTGTCGTAAAGTATTACGAACTGCGCAATAAGTCAGTTCTGGTGTTATGCCCCAAGAAACTTGCTGACAACTGGCTGAACTATAACCGCAACCTCAAGACCAACATATTTGCTCGCGACCGGTTCAACTACGACGTGCTTTGTCATACTGACCTCAGCCGTACGAGCGGTGAGTCGTTCGGCACACCGCTGAATCGCATCAACTGGGGCAACTACGACCTCGTCGTCATCGACGAGTCGCACAACTTCCGCAACAATGACGCCTATAAGGACAAGGAAACCCGCTACCAGAAGCTGATGAACAAGGTTATCAAGGAAGGCGTGAAGACCAAGGTGCTGATGCTTTCGGCCACCCCGGTGAACAACCGCTTCAATGACCTGCGCAACCAACTGGCACTGGCCTACGAAGGCGATTCCGAAAATCTCAGCAAGAAGCTGCGTACCGGCAAGACGGTAGAGGACATTTTCCGTGGTGCGCAGGCCAGCTTCAATGCATGGGCAAAGCTTCCACCGGAAGAGCGCACAGCGCGGGCCATCCTGGACTCGTTGGACTTCGACTTCTTCGAATTGCTCGACAGCGTCACCATCGCACGCTCGCGCAAGCATATACAGACTTTCTACGACACCAGAGAAATAGGCCAATTCCCCGAGCGCCGCAAACCCTTGTCGTTCCACTGTCCGCTCACGCAGCGAACGGATGTGATGAGCTTCAACGAGATCTTCGAGCAGCTGTCTTTGCTCAAGCTCGCCGTTTATGCCCCGATCAGCTACATCCTGCCCAGTCGGCTCAAGAAGTACGAGGAGATGTATGACACTCAGGTCGCAGGCAAAGGCAAGCTTAAGCAAGTCGATCGCGAAAAGAGCCTGCAGGCATTGATGACGACCAACCTGCTCAAGCGCTTGGAAAGTTCGATTGAGTCCTTCCGCTTGACGCTCCAGTCCCTGCGTTCGAATCACACGAATACGCTGGCCAAGATCAGCACTTTCAATCAGACTGGCGACCTCAGTGGCATTGGCAGCAGAATCAATGACCTGACCGACCAGTTGGAAAACCTCGACGCGGACGACGACCTGCCCAGCATTGGCGACAGCGAGATCGGTGGCAAGGTCAAAATCAGCCTCGCCGATATGGACTTGCCTTCCTGGGAGCACGAGCTGAAGGTCGATCTAGAAATCATTGATGCCTTGCTTACGTCAATGAACAAGATCACGGCTGCCGATGATGCCAAACTGCAGCATCTCAAAGCACTGGTTTTAGAAAAGATCGCAGCACCGCTGAATCCTGGCAACAAGAAGGTGCTAATCTTTACCGCCTTCGCCGATACCGCTGACTATCTGTATGCCAATTTGGCTCCGGAATTGCTGGCCGCACAGACCTTGCACAGCGCGAAAGTTACCGGCAAAGGTGCGCCGAAGTCCACGCTCAAGAAGAGCTACGACTTTCAGGAACTGCTCACCCTCTTCTCGCCGCACTCGAAGGAGAAAGCCATTGTGCTGCCGAATGAGGCGGCAGAAATTGACTTGTTGATCGGCACCGATTGTATCTCTGAAGGCCAGAACCTGCAGGACTGCGACTATCTCATCAACTACGACATCCACTGGAATCCTGTTCGCATCATCCAGCGCTTCGGCCGTGTGGATCGCATCGGCTCACCCAACAGCAGCATCCAACTGGTTAACTACTGGCCAGACATCTCACTCGACGAATATATCAACTTGAAGGAACGGGTTGAAAGCCGGATGATGATTGCTGATGTCACAGCCACTGGTGACGACAACGTGCTGAGCGCCCAAGCCAATGACGTATCTTATCGCAAAGAGCAATTGCGACGTTTGCAAGAGGAAGTGATTGAACTGGAAGACCTGAAAACCGGAGTGTCGATCACTGATCTCGGGCTCAATGACTTCCGAATGGACTTACTCAACTATGTGAAGGCTAATGGCGAAATGAGCAACGTGCCAAGCGGGATGCACGCCGTAGTGTCTGCCAAGCCGGAGATGGGCCTGCGCCCGGGTGTGATCTTCACGCTGCGCAACCGGAATCCAAGCGTCAACGTCAGCCAGCATAACCGGCTGCACCCTTATTACCTCGTCTACATTAATCGCGAGGGTGAAGTCATTCACGATCACACCGAAGTCAAACGCTTGCTGGATCTGGTACGCACCTGCTGCAAAGGGCAAGCCCAGCCTATTACAGATGCCTGTCTCCTGTTCAACATGGAAACGGCCGATGGCCGCAATATGCAGGTGTATTCGGACCTACTTGGCAAGGCCATCCGCTCAATGATTGAGGTGAAGGAAGAGAAGGATCTGGACAGCCTCTTCTGCGTAGGTAAGACCACTGCGCTGGTCAATACCATCGCCGGGCTGGACGACTTCGAACTGCTCACCTTCCTTGTAATTCAGGAGGCCGGATGAGTCAGCCCGTCCAATTTGAGTCGAGTACCGCATTCATCAACTACCCGAAGCAGGCCGTCTTTGGTCGAACCCTGCCAAAGAATAAGATCTACGAACACAGCGGCGCCAATACAAGGCTGAAGGACTTGTTCGTCGAGCAGGTGGAGCAGATCGTCTGGCAATACAAGTTGGCCCCGGAAACGATCAACCTGCACGCTAAGCCGGGAGTACCAGAGCTTCAGATTTTCTCGATCCAGCTCAAGACATCGGAGCTGAATCTGGACGTATTGCGTTGCATCGATGGCGCGGTGCAGTTTCCCATCATCTTCGAGCTGAGCTTTGATGGCCGAACAAAGGTGATCGCTGCGTACAAACGCCCCAATGAGTCAGACGCCAGTCGTTGGGTCTTGAGCGGCTACTTTGCGTCAGCTTGGTTGCCGAGTGACTGTGAGCGCGCCGCCATGCCCTTAGCACTCGACCTGGGCGGCTTGTATGAGCAGATGCTTCACCGCCTGATCCCCACGCCTGCGCGCCTACAAGAAAGTCTCGCGGACTTGGTCACACGTGTCGAACTGGTTGCAGCCAAGCAGCGTGAGGTTGAGAAAGCCGCCAGTAGGCTTGCCAAAGAAAAACAATTCAACCGCAAAGTAGAGATCAACGCGCACTTGCGACAACTTAAAAACGAACTTGAAGAATTGACAGGGAGAGAGAGTGCATGACGCAGAGCCTGAATGACGAGTCAAGGAAACATATCGAGGAGATCGCTGGTGAAGCGTTGGTGCAACTCGAAAGCATCGCTGAAACCGCCAGGGGCAAGCTGCACGATGGGCGGACATTGGGCTCAGAAGCGTTGGCAAGTATCAATACGATGACATCTAGCTCGGCTATTCAGAACCTCGGTCAGATTAGCCAAGTGAATAGAGAGAGCTATCAGACCTTGGCATCTGAGCCAGCCATTGCTCGTGTCGTTGCTGAGGACGACACAGGAAATCGACAGACGTTCTATATCTGTAGGGCAATTCTTTTAACAGGATTTATCAATCACACTAGTTATCGAACAGAAAAAGGACGACTTGCATCCCTACCTGTTGGAGCAGAGCTGGAGCTCAAAGATGGCAGTTATTTAACCGTCATTGAGCGAGCGCATCTTCGCCCCAATGCGCTTGCCGATGGATGGGACTCTCGTGACACCGTCGTTGAAGCCGAGCATTTCGGGCCGTTCACCATCGAGTCGCTGCGTGCGCTGCTGACTGAGGTTGCGGGGGAGGAAGTCACCGAAGACATTCTGGGCCAATTGCTGGCCGAAGAGACCGCCAAGGCCAACATCATCGACGGCGTTCGCCGCAGCGTTATCACCAAGATGGGACTGCGGGATCAGCCCATCCTCGATCAATACCAGGACGAGATTTTCCGCCTCCCGCTTGACAAGCGCTTGTTGATCCTGGGCCCGCCAGGTACTGGCAAGACGACCACTCTGATCCGCCGCCTCGGCCAAAAACTCGACACCGCCTACCTGGATGAAGGCGAACAACGTCTGGTTGAAACAATCGCCTCAGCCCAAGGCATTGCGCACGCCAACAGCTGGCTGATGTTCACGCCTACTGAATTGCTCAAGCAGTACCTCAAGGAGGCATTTGCGCGCGAAGGCGTTCCCGCCTCGGATCAGCGCATCAGAACATGGCAAGACTATCGACGCGAGCTGGCCCGAAACGCATTCGGCGTCCTCAGAACGGCTTCAGGTGGAGGTACCTTCGTCCTGAAAGAGGGACTGGCCAGCCTGAATGATTCCGCACTAGAGCGGCCCATTCAATGGTTTGACGATTTCGATGCATGGCAGCGCAAGACCTACGTGCAGGAGCTGCGTGAAGCTGCAGCACAGCTCCACGATGCCAAAGCTCCCGAAGTCCTAAGTCTCGGCGCACACCTGCAAGACATCTTGTCGCGGGCGGCCGATGGCACGCTGGTTGCAATGTTTGGCTCGCTGGCGGTGGATATTGCCAAAGTACAGATGCTCGTCAGCAGTCTCAAGGAAGGCTCTGACGCCAAGATCAAAGCCGCACTCAACCTGCAGCTCAATCGCAACCGAGCTTTTCTGGATGAGTTAGCCCGCATGATCGACAGCCTCCAACAAGCGCAAGCGACTGAAGCGGACGACCAGGACGACCCGGATGCCGATGAAGAAGAAGATACCACAGCATCCCGCACAGGTCGTACCGCCGCGCTCAATTCCTACATGCAAGCGGTACGCGCCCAAGCCCGAGCAGCAGCATCCAAGCGCACAGTCAGCAAAACCTCTCGCAATGGCAAAATCATCGAGTGGTTAGGGGAGCGTGGTCTGACAGAAGCGGATCGCGTTGAGGTGGGTGCAAGCCTTCTGGTGCAGGCCAGTGCACGCCGCTTCGTTAATCCGGTCAAACGCTACCTCGAGGGCATCCCGAAGCGCTACCGTGCATTCAGGCGCGAACGCCAACCGGCAAATACCTGGTATCGCCACGAAGGCTTTGAGGCGCGCGACATCCATCCCCTGGAGTTGGACATCGTACTGCTCGCGATCTTGCGCACCGCAGGCGATCTGCTCAGTCGGCCCAACATTCAGCGCGACATTGATAGCCCCGCCTGGTCATCGCTCCAGCCCATTCTGGGGCATTACTGCAACCAGATCCTGGTGGATGAAGCTACTGACTTCTCGCCCATTCAGCTTGCGAGCATGGCGGCGCTGGCGCATCCACGACTGCGCTCATTCTTTGCCTGTGGTGACTTTAATCAGCGCCTGACCACTTGGGGCGCACGCTCTGTAGACGATTTGAATTGGATCTTTGCGGATTTCGACATCAAGGAGATCACGGTCTCCTACCGGCAGAGCAAGCAACTGAACGATCTGGCTCGCGACATGATCCGCGCCGTCGGTGGCCCCGAGCAAAACGCCAACTTGCCTGCGCATATGGACAGCATGGGCGTTGCGCCAGCCTTGCTGGAGCACGCGACCAACACAGAAACCATTGTCGGTTGGCTGGCGGATCGCATTCGCGAGATTGAGCGCTTTGTCGGCCAGTTGCCATCCACCGCCATTTTTGTGAACACCGAGGACGACGTTGCTCCGGTGGCCGAAGCACTCAACACAGCCTTGGCGGAGCACAACATCCAGGTCATCGCCTGCCGAGAGGGCCAGGCTGTGGGGCAGGAAAGCAACGTGCGCGTGTTCGATATCCAGCATATTAAAGGCCTTGAGTTCGAGGCGGTATTCTTTGTCAGCATTGACCAGCTCGCCACGCTGCACCCGGCACTGTTCGACAAATACCTGTACGTCGGCACCACCCGCGCGGCCACCTACCTAGGCGTGACCTGCCAGGGCAGCTTGCCATCCGCCATCGAAAGTCTGCGCCCGCACTTTTGCCAGGACTGGCAACAAGGCGGCTGAACCTACAAATACGAATTCGAATTGTGAGCCGCTATGCTTTTCTATAAAAAGCATAGCGACCAGAGGAAAAGAACATGGAAAAGCTAAAAATGCATTCACCCAATCTCACGCAGGACAACATTGCCCGCATTCGCGATCTGTTTCCGGGCTGCGTCACTGAAGCTAAGGGCGAAGACGGCAGCGTGAAGCTGGCGGTGGATTTTGACCAATTGCGGCAGGAACTGGCCGATTCGATTGTCGAGGGGCCACAGGAACGCTATCACCTAAATTGGCCTGGCAAGCGTGAGGCGCTGCTGACGGCCAATACGCCGATTGCCAAGACGCTACGCCCCTGCCGCGATGAAAGCGTGGACTTCGACATTACAAAGAACTTGTTCATCGAGGGCGATAACCTCGATGCGCTGAAGTTGCTGCAGGAGACCTATCTCGGCAAGGTCAAGTTGATCTACATCGACCCGCCGTACAATACAGGGCGCGACTTCATCTATGACGACGACTACAGCGCAGATGTCGAGGGTTACCAATTGGCCTCTGGCCAGGTGAATGAAACCGGCGGAAAACTTGTGGCCAACACTGAAGCCAATGGGCGCTATCATTCTGACTGGCTAAGCATGATTTACGCACGTCTTCGATTGGCTCGTAATCTGCTAAAGGATGATGGCGTCATTTTTATGTCTATCGACGATAACGAGGTGGACAACTTGCGCAAAGTAGCCAGCGAAGTATTTGGTGATGAGAACTTCGTTGCGCAAGTTATCTGGCAGAAAGTGTTCTCTCCAAAGAACAGCGCACGATGGTTCTCGGAAGATCACGACTACGTTCTTGTTTATGCAAAGAATGGCGACAGTTGGAGCCCCAATCTTCTGCCACAAACTGACGACATGATTGCTAGGTACAAGAATCCTGACAATGATCCTCGTGGCGTATGGCAATCCGACAACCTTACCGCACGCAACAGATACGATGCGGGACTCTATTCAGTTAAGTGCCCCTCTGGCCGCGTTATCGAAGGGCCACCGAAGGGAAGCTACTGGAGAGTGAGCGAAGCAAATTTCAAGAAGCTTGATGTGGATAATCGAATTTGGTGGGGTGCTGATGGTGACAACATGCCCCGCCTAAAGCGATTTTTAACTGAAGTCAAACAAGGTAAAACGCCACAAACCCTTTGGTTTTACAAAGAGGTGGGCCACACGCAGGACGCGAAAAAGACGTTGCTTAAATATGTTCAATTCGAAGAGACCGAAAATGTTCTTAACTCAGTAAAACCAGTTGAGCTACTGCAGAGAATCCTGCAACTTGCGACGAGCCCAAGCAGTGACGATATTGTTTTGGACTTCTTTAGCGGAAGCGCCACAACCGCCCATGCCGTTATCAAACAAAACGCCGAGGACGGCGGCAATCGGCGATTCGTTGCCGTTCAGATTGCCGAGCCACTCCCTACGCCGGAGCCTGCAATGGCTTCGATATTTGAAATGGGTTTGAAGCGGGTGCGCAATGTAGCAATGGAGCTGCGTCAGCAATCCAGCACGAGCCAGCAGGATCTAGGCTTCCGAGTGCTGAAGATCGAGTCTTCCAACATGGCCGACGTTTATTACTCGCCTGACGCGCTTGACAATGCCAAGTTCGATCTGTTCGTTGACAATATCAAGCCCGACCGCACACCTGAGGATCTGCTGTTCCAAGTAATGCTGGATTGGGGCGTCGATCTGGCCCTGCCTATCGACAAGCAGTCCATCCAAGATAAGGAAGTATTCTTTGTTGAAGGCAATGTGCTTGCTGCGTGCTTCGATGCCAGTGGCAGTATTGACGAAGCCTTTGTGAAGGAACTGGCCAAGCATCAGCCGCTGCGTGTCGTGTTCCGCGACGCGGGATACAAGAACAGCGCTGTCAAGATCAACGTTGAGCAGATTTTCAAGCTCTTGTCGCCCGCTACCGAAGTGAAATGTATCTGAAGGCGCGCGCAATGAAACTAAAATTCAAACATCAGCCCTATCAGGCTGCCGCCGTGCAGGCGGTCGTAGATATTTTTCAGGGGCAGCCACTGGCCTCTGATGCGGCCATGAGCTATCGCCTTGACCCTGGTAATACCAAAAATGGCATGGGTGATCTGTTTGCGGTAGATACCGGTTTTAAAAATGCTGAGCTAAACCTCAGTGAGTTTGCCTTGCTTGATAACATCCAACAGGCGCAGCGCCAGCAAAACCTGCCGTTGTCGGAGAGCTTGGTCAAGAACAAGGTCGCCAAGCTAAATCTTGATATTGAGATGGAAACGGGGACTGGCAAGACATATTGCTACATCAAGACGATCTTCGAGCTTAACAAACAGTACGGCTGGAGTAAGTTCGTCATAGTGGTGCCGAGCATTGCAATCCGCGAGGGCGTGGCCAAGTCGTTGGAAATCACGGCCGAGCACTTTCAGGAGACCTACCACAAGAAGGCTCGCTTCTTTATTTACAACTCTAAGCAGTTGCACCATCTGGAAAGCTTCTCCTCCGATGCCGGTATCAATGTCATGGTGATCAACGTACAAGCTTTTAACGCCACCGGTAAAGATAACCGCCGTATCTATGAAGCGCTTGATGATTTTCAGTCACGTCGCCCGATCGATGTGATCAGCGCAAACCGGCCCATCTTGATCCTTGATGAGCCGCAGCGGATGGAGGGGGGCAAGACGCTGGATTCTTTGGCTAATTTCAACCCGTTGATGGTGTTGCGCTATTCCGCTACCCACAAGACCACACACAACAAGATCCACCGCCTGGATGCGCTCGATGCTTACAACCAGAAGCTGGTGAAGAAGATTGAGGTGCGCGGTATCTCGGTGAAGGGACTAGCGGGAACCAATGCCTATCTCTATTTACAAGCCATCGAAATCTCAACCAAAAAACCGCCAGTCGCGGTTGTGGAGTTTGAACAGAAACTCAGCGGAGGAAACATCAAGCGCGTCACTCGCAAACTGGGCAAGGGTGACAATCTGTTTGTGCTATCGAACGAGCTGGATCAATACCGCGATGGGTTTGTGGTATCAGACATCAATGCCAATACGGACACCTTGAGCTTTACCAATGGCGTAGAACTGACGGTGGGTGATGCGACTGGTGATATTTCCGAGATAGCGCTACGCCGCATTCAGATCCGTGAGGCGATCAAGGCGCACTTTGATAAAGAGATGGAGCTCTTCGATAAAGGGGTGAAGGTTCTCTCGTTGTTTTTTATCGACGAAGTAGCCAAGTACCGGGACTACTCCGCTGCCGATGAAAAGGGCGAGTATGCGAAAATCTTTGAAGAAGAGTACGCTAAGCACCTTCAAGAAGCGTTTGATAATGGGTTTATGGAGGGAGAGACCCCTTATGCTAAATATCTACGCCGCATTGCGGCCGATAAAACGCACAGCGGCTACTTTTCCGTCGACAAGAAGAGCAAGCGCCTCACCGATCCCAAGGTTGCTGCACGCGGTGAAAATGCCGGCTTGTCGGATGACGTAGATGCTTACGATCTGATCCTCAAAGACAAGGAACGATTATTATCACTAGCTGAGCCGGTGCGTTTTATCTTCTCACACTCGGCCTTGCGTGAGGGCTGGGATAACCCGAACGTGTTTGTTATCTGTACGCTCAAGCATAGTGATAACACCATTTCACGCCGGCAAGAGGTCGGGCGCGGCCTGCGTTTATCCGTCAATCAAAATGGTGATCGCATGGATCACCCATCCATTGTTCATGACATTAACGTACTGACAGTTGTGGCTAGCGAAAGTTACAAGGACTTCGTGACCGCCTTGCAGAAGGACATTAGCGAGTCCTTGTCAGCTCGTCCGCGTGTGGCGGACAAGGCCTACTTCACGGGCAAAATGCTGAACACGAAGGAAGGCCCGATTACGGTATCAGAGGACCAAGCCACGGACATTGAGTTTTATCTGATCCAGAACGGCTACGTCGATAAGAAGCGCAATATCACGGAGAAGTATCATCAAGCCAAGAAAGACTGCAGGCTCGGGGCATTGCCGGACGAGCTGCAGTCCTATGCAGAGCAGGTATTCCAGCTGATTGACAGCGTATTCAGCGAAAGCCAACTCATGCAGGTAGAAGATGGTCGCAAGCCCAAAAGACTGCAGACCAATGCCAACTTTGAAAAGCAGGAGTTCAAGGCGCTGTGGGGCCGAATCAATCACAAGGCTACTTACAGCGTGTTGTTTGATGATGTTGAGCTGGTGAACAATGCGATCAAGGTGCTCAATGATAAGAATGCTGGGTTGCGAGTAACGCCGTTACAATACACCATTCACCGTGGCGAGCAGACTGATACGGCAACTTATGATGGCCTCAAAAAGGGTAATGCCTTCGAACTGAAAGTTACCGAAACAGAATCGGACAACGCCTCAATCCACTCCTCTGTGCAGTACGATCTGATTGGCAAGTTATCAGAGGGGACTTTGCTTACAAGACGAACTGTTGCCGAAATTCTTAAAGGCCTCAATGCTGACGTTTTCGCACAATTCAAGAGTAACCCGGAAAGCTTCATTGCTGAAGCCATTCGCTTGGTCAACGAACAAAAGGCCAATGTCATCATCGAGCATCTGGCTTATGACACGCTAGAGGACAAGTTTGATTTGGACATCTTTACCACGGGTCAAAGCAAACAGGATCTCAGTAAGGCCGGGAATAAATTACAAAATCACATCTATGACTACGTGCTTACCGACTCTGCGATTGAGCGCAAGTTCGTCGAAGAGCTGGATACCAGCAAGGATGTGGTGGTATATGCCAAGTTGCCGCGTGGTTTTCTAATCCCAACCCCTGTCGGCGATTACAACCCCGATTGGGCCATTTCCTTCAAAGAAGGCTCAGTCAAGCACGTGTATTTCGTTGCTGAGACAAAGGGCTCGATGTCATCACTGGATTTAAGGCCTATCGAAGCCACCAAGATTAAATGTGCCCGTAAATTCTTCGATGAGATCAACACGAAGTTTGCTCCAGAAAACGTGAAGTATGACGTAGTGGATAGCTTCGCTAAGCTGATGGAAGTGGTGAAGTAAGACACTAAGGATTGGCCATGTGGTGGTGAGATTATGGCGTACACAAATTGCCACCTATGCACATGGCCACATCTGAGCTCTCGTCCGGTATACCTGACACCGGAAGAGTATCGGTTGATGGCTGAAAAGGCGGAAACCTCAAAAAGTGCGTGAGACTAAAATCGGTGTGCTTACACAATAGCTCATAACTGCTTGAATGGGGACTGGGGGATGTCACCCCCCATCTATTTAATGTGCTTGGTTGGCTCCTGTTTTTTGTTTGATTATTCCGTATTGCAGTGAAGTAATATGCGAAATTTTATAAGCCAGATACGTTTATATAAAATTGTCCTTTGCCATCCTCTGTTTTCTGTATCCGATACGTAATTGGCAATGAATCTTTCATGTTTGGTTTGGCGAAAGTTAGATCGGCAGCACACTGATAAACATCAAGACCTGACTCATGACTTACTGTCCTGACATTTTCTACAGAAATCTGCACATCCTTATCCAGTGTCATTCCTTTCTCTATCGTTTTCCGTGCTATATCAACGACCAGGTTCTTGGCGTCATCGCTATTACATTTGGGTGTCTTATCCCCGCAGCCTACTATTAAACCCGCTGCAATCAGTACCAGAAGTATATTTATTTTCATTTGTTGTTTTCCTTCGAATCAAAGTGCCGTTTTATTATTTTTTGCTGTATTGACCATCCATTGCCCCCGCTGCCGAAGCCCCGCAGTATCCTCCGCAACCACGAGTCATTACGCTGGTTTTCCCATTTTTCATTTCACTGAGCACGGCAACACATTGGCTGGAATTATCGTTCCAGACCCAACGGCGTTTCTGATTCTCACCAGCAGCTATTTGTTGTGCTGTACCGTCCATGTTGCAGGTCCCTGAGCCATCTTTGGTTGATGCGTTGATGCTGAACTCTGCATTACCGTTCATTGGCTTTAGCGTTAAAACTGCACCGGGCTTAGCGTATTGAGCTGCGATTGTCGGGAAGGCTAAGGCTGTCAGTACTAATGCAGTAACAATTCTCTTCATCATTAAATATCCTGTTAGCTGATACGAATGTTTTTGGTGATTTTCCCCAGTGCCAGCGGCCTGCGTTTTTCCACAAAGAAATACACTACGTTGAAAGCTGATTTACGGTGATTTCCCCGTCCCAGGGAAGGCCAGTCACGAAAAGATTCGATCTGTTCTTCTGAATAGGGCGTGTCAGAGAAGTCAAACAGTACAAGCAGTGCTTTGCCGTCGTGCTTCATCAACTTCTTCACTTCCGTGCTGTTTACGGTTGCGGAGACATTAGAACGAGCTGCTGTTGGCTTACGGACTGCAAACTCAACGGCCACATCGTCAATCACAAAGTCAATGAAACCATGCCCGGATACCGTTCCGGGTAGCCTGCTTTTAACTTCTGGCGAGACGTTATCCGCAAACCAACCCAGTAAATAGCAACGTACTAATGGCAGTAATTCCCGCTCGCTGCATTCATTCAGACGCAGTGTTTTGACAAATTCACGCCGGTAAAGGGAGCTAAAAAAGTACTCAAAGCAATCCGTTATCTCAGTAATGGTGGTTGCCACAATGTTCCCCTTTCTGTCCACCTTTGTTCTAAGGCTCATCTGCTGGTCACTCAGCTCGTCAGTCTTAGTCTTGTTTGGTCTATAAGTGAGTATTTATGGGATTTTAAGGTCATTAGTGATGTTCATGCAAGAGTAAAAAAGACCCAAACTTCCGCTTATGGACGGACGGGAGAATAAATGATGGTTAAACTGGTGGCAGATTCAGCTGATAAGCTGGTAGGACAGCGTATTCAGAGCAGACGTAAAGAAGCCGGGTTAACCGCAGCTGAACTTGCAGAAATTATCGATATATCTCAGCAACAACTTTCCCGCTATGAACGAGGAACGAATAAGATCAATGTTGCGCATTTAGTTAAAATTGCAGTGTCTCTAAAGACACCAATAAGTTGGTTCTTTATTGATTGCATGGATGATCTGAATGTTTCTAATATCCCGTCTGACTATCTGTCTGGGCTTGATAAAGAATTAAAACAACGCCTCGATCAAGTCTGGAACAAATTGGATTACGGCAAAAGGAAAAGCCTTCTCCTGTTTTTAGATGAATTCATAAAATAAATTTAGAATTGGTTTCTGAGTGAAACTAATTGCTTTATAAGTATATTCCTGGTATAATGTCATTACTGGATAGTGTCATATTATTCAGTAACTAATGCATAAACTAATAGCCAACTTAGCTTTTCATTTTATATCCCTTCTGGCGGGAGGACGTCCATCGTCTGAAAAGTCAGTGCGGGTTAGGGTTAATTAGTGTTTATGTCATCAACCCAAACGCATATTTACCGGAATAAATACAATGAATATTATCCGTCAGGAAGGGCTGTCCATGCCCGTAAGTCAGGAACTCATTAATATCATACTGGCTGAACTCAGTAAAAAGCCGCCAGTTAAACCGAATATTCGTGCTGTTACATTACTGTTCAAAGATATCAATTACAGCGCTGAAAATGGTGGGTTTCATCCGGTCGAAATAAGGCTTATTTCCCGCAACGATGAATGGTATTTCGATTACATCACTGACTTTAAATATATGGGAACAGACCCGGAGCTCGAAAAGGAAATCGATATCAGCTGGAGCCAGCGCTATGTCTTCCTGTCCTATGCCGGTGATTTACCCCCAGGGGAAGGGCGAGACATTTTTGCACTCTGGCAGAGAAACTTCGTTCATTACCACTTCCTGAATATCTACACCCTCACCGTTATGTGGGAAAGCTAATCCCGCCACACTGACAGCTAATTATTGATGGAGACATTATCTGTGACTGCTAACAGAGGGATACACGCGTCTGTACAGGGAGAGCTTGACTGTCTTTGCGGCGCGTACTGTGTGGTGAATATGCTGAGCTGGCTGTATGACGGTCGGGTGAAGCGAAAACCACTCATGAACCGACTTCTTCAGACCTATCAGCAACGCTGGCCTTTGCATGAGTGGCTGACCGAAGGGATAGATGAAAACCGGCTCGACTGGCTGATTGCGCAGGTACTCCGGAAAGGCCACTACCACCGCCAGTTTCCGGTCCAAATCAGCAAACCTTTTGAAGGAAGTCGCGGTCTTGTGGAAGGGCGGGTTTTCAGTGAAATGAGGCGGTTTCTGGCGGTAACAGACCACTCCCGCCTGATTATGCTCAGCGACCAGTTTCACTGGTCCCTTGTCACCACAATGGACGAAGAAACGCTCTGGTTCTTCGACAGCAACGGACGAACCTCCATGCCCCGCAAAGCCTTCTCCTTACGTGCTGGCGCGACCCGGCGACAGTTGTTTCCCGAAGCTATTTACTTCATTGAACGGGAGTTCTGAACATGACGACGTTTACCCTGCGTGAAACCCGCATCCTGGATCAGGCCCGTGACATTATCAGCCGGTGTTACCAGCGTGGCGCTCAGCTTTGCTCTCCTGATGATGTAAGGCGGTGCGTGATGCATGAAATGGCCCTGCTGGAGCATGAGGAGTTTGGCATCATCCTGCTCGATAACCAGCACCAGTTTCTGCATCGGGAAATACTGTTCAGGGGCTCGTTAAACACGGTCAGCGTTCATCCCCGTGAGGTTATTAAGCGGGTACTCAGGCATAACGCCGCTGCGGTCATCCTTGTGCATAACCACCCCAGCGGTGAGGCAGAACCCAGCAAGTGCGATGTCCAGATAACTAAGCGGCTGCAGGAGCTACTTCAAATGCTGGATGTACGGTTGCTGGACCACTTTATTGTGGCCGGGACAGAGACGGTGTCGCTGGCTGAACGAGGGCTGGTGTGATGCAGACAGTTACCTGGTTTAATACATGTTATAGCAGGTTAAACGCATGAGAAGGGTTGCACTGCGTCAGGTCGCGCCGGTGGTGGAAACCACCGTGCTGGACGCCTATATCAGCGGTCTTGCCCCGTCGGGACGGCGGGGTATCACCAGCCTGTTAAACCGCAGCGCCGGCATACTCAAACGCGGTGCGGTTTCAGCCAGCTACCCCTGGGAGCAACTTAGCTTCGCCGCTGTCGCTAAAGTACGTGCGGCACTGCTGGATGACGGTTACGCCGTGTCGTCGGTTAACATGGCGTTGTCAGCACTCCGGGGCATCGCGCAGACGGCCTTTAACCTCAATTGTATGAATGCCGAAACGCTGGCCCGTATCCGCGCAGTTAAGCGCGTTAATGGCGATAACCAGCGCAAGGGAAGGGCACTCAGCAGGGAAGAGGTTCGTGCACTCGTTCAGGCCGCTAAACGGCATCCGCAACGTATCCGCTGCTGTCGTGATGTTGCCATTGTTATGACACTTTGCGGTGCGGGTTTGCGGGCCGGGGAACTGGTCAGCCTTGAGTGCCGGGACTATGACAACGGCATCCTTACAGTGAGGCAGGGGAAGGGGCGTAAATACCGTGAGATACACGTTGCGGCAGCGGTAGATAAAGCCATCCGCGCATGGATTAAAGCCAGTGGCGCGAAAGAGGCCGGGGATGCATTGTTTAACCGCATTCAGCGCAACGGCAAGGTCGCCAGCCAGCCGATGACAACGACCGGTTTAACCGGCATCCTGGAGCAGTTACAGCATGATGCAGGCATAGCGCGTTTTACTCCTCATGACATGCGGCGCACCTTCATTACACGCTTGTTAGAGCAGGATGTGGATATTAATACCGTACGCCAGCTGGCAGGGCACAGCGACATATCCACGACTACCCGCTATGACTGCCGTGGGGATAAGGTAAAAGTCAGAGCCAGCCGACGGATTCAGTGCTACTAGAACATTCCCTTCTCTGACTCAATAATTAGCGGCTACCGTCGAAGCGAGCAGGTGCGGGACTGGCGGTGATTTTGATGTAATGCTTCAGAGCCGGAGGACGCGAAACGCCCCGTGGATCGCCGATGAACGGGAGTTTCATAAAGGGCATCGCTGGTATTTCAACCCGCCATGTTGTATCGCCAATAAAGCTGAATTCAACTGCATTAGGTTGTATGTTCAGGTCCGTAAACGATCCTGTCAGATATGCGCCACCCAACGTCAGTATCTCTTTCACACCCTCTTTCAGGTCGAGCAGTGCGATTTTAAGCGCTTCTTCATAGGGAACGTCATCGGTAAGAAACAACAGCAGGCGTTTATCATCAACCTGAACAGCAGCTTCTATCACCTGTACTGGAACCATAATGCCCGTACCTTTTCCAGCAATCAGGACTTCATATTTTCCCATTGATGTCGGTGTAGGTTCTTCCCTGAGCATAAGTGTTACGTTGTCGAGCTGCTTAAACATAGTTAGTCCCAGAATCCGCTGATTTCCCATGCGGCAATCGCACCGCCAACAAAAGCACCAATAACAACGCAAACAGGTGCGCCAGGACCACACATCAGTCCCGCCAGCGCTCCTCCTCCCCACGCACCTGCAATCCCGGCGCTACTGATGGCAAGCTGCCGTTGAGTCTCAAGCACTCTATCCTCGGCTTCATAGATTTGGTAGACAGCTACTGCAAGAGAAAGGAATATCAATCCACGTCCGGCACCTGACAAACGCTGCATTTTGATATTTACTTCGAGGTTGGATTTACCAGCCGATTGCACCACGGCGCTGTAAACCGCGTTTTTCTGTGAAACAGAAAGATTATTAAAGTTAACTTTGTCGCCGTACAACGCCTTTGTTTTATAGGCTATCAGCTCATTGAGCGTCTTGCCCTGCGCCTTCATTTTTTGCGCCAGTGCTTTGCCTACAGGTGTGCTTCGGTAGCGGATGAGCTCCATCAGAAGGTTGCGCGTCTGGTTAGCTTCCTCTGCGGCTTTTTCCCAGCTAATGATCCCGCGTGAAGCTTTGGCGTAGAGATCGTCAGACATGGCTTTGATGCGACGTGAGTACTCAAGTCTGAGCTTTGGATCAACATACAATACGCCCGAAGCAGCATTCACATCACCCTGTAGCGTTGCGATTGCCCGCTCCAGCTTTTTCTTTCCTTCACCATCAAGAGACGCAAGTAAAGCAGTATCCATAGCGCTTCCACCATGTGTTCGTAGCCCAATAAAGAGTAGCAACGAAACGACAGATGGGAAATAACTCAGATAAGCGTAGAAAAGGCAAAGAAATCGAAAAAAATACGCCAACCCCTTGTCCCCCAAGGGCTCTGCACGAGGTAGCATTTATTGGCATTCATTGCTTAAACCCGACGAGTTGGCTTTATGTTTTTTGCTAATGTAAGAGCAGGGCCCTTGGGGGACTAAGGACGATCGCTTTCAACCCTACAACTCAGCGGCATTCCTGGTTAGTTTCAGAGGCGCATGTTTCTTGTTTTTTCGTTCAATGCACTCGTTAATATTCGCAGGGTTACATATCCAGGCTACATCACTTCGCGTCCATTTTGGGCCAGCGGACAGTGCTTTTAGCTTGGGCTTTTTGACTTCACATTCGTTGAGTTTTTCTGCAACTGAATCGTACCTTTCCTTATCAGTCGCGCCTGTGAAATATAACTTGTCGAAGCGACCTCTGATGCGCTGATAAACCGCGTAAATATCCATGGATATCTGACATGTTGCTGCGGCAATTTTGTGGTGTTCCTCAAGGCCTTCGACAGAGTTTTCCTCATTATCGTCAAAGAGCTCGTTGTACATGTGGCTTACGCAAGTGCTTATGACATGAGCGGCTTTTTCCCCGTCGATTGTATGTGGATTAAACCCGTCACCCGTCAATTTTTTGGCAATCAGTGACAACTTATGCCGGGTGTCCCTCCCCAGATAGAGCTTCTTCTGCAGGAGTTCAAATGTCTCGTTACGACTCATGCGCTCACGATGGCATACCGCATCTGCTTTTTTACTGGGTTCCCTCATTTCCTTCTCCAGTTAATTTAATTCCTGGTTATTTTACCATCATTGAGCCTCAAGGAAAGCCGCGCGTTTTCAAGAAGGTTTTTGGTGGCATTAATTCGTTTTATAGCGAAGGAATTTTGTAAGGAAGGCTGATTCAGGCCTGTTAAGGCCATCCGCAAGCCAATCGTCACGCTTTTTCATGCTTGTAAATAACCCCGCTCCTGAAGCAGCTCAAAGGAGCACAAGCATGAACACCAACCGTATTCTCCGTAAAAAAGAGGTTCTTCATCTGACCGGGATTTCCGCCGCCACGATGTACCGACTCATATCAAAAGGGGATTTTCCCTCATCCAAAAAGCTCACTGGCGATGGTGGTCGGGCTGTGGGGTGGGAGTTACATGAAATTCAACGCTGGATTCAGTCACGCGGGCTTAGCAAGCCACGTGCTCTGTAAGCCTCATTCCACCCCTGACATACCAACAATATAAACAGTAACAGTGATGGTACCTGCATGTGCATGAGTGATCACTGTTGCTGCTATGAACTATTGGAACAGAATATGAAGCAGCAATTTAATCGTGAACGGGTGACATCTTTAACTGACAAAGTTCCTCTGGGAGTTAATGGTGCAGGCCAGTCTATGTATGGAGGTGTAGACAAACTGGCATGGGTAACGGATATGCATGACTGGAAGAAAAATCTTGTACTCAAACAGCGTTTGCTTGGCCTTGTTTCAGGTGGTGACTATCTGATAGAAGTTCGGCCTGCTGGCAGGGATGAGTGCGATGGACATTATCGCCAGGTAGTGGAAATTCGACTGAAAGGTACAACGCGTAATCACCCCATACTGCTGGTGATCCATTTTGACCCAACCAGTAGGCAACGCGGATTTCAGCGAATGGAATTCAGTCCCCAGCACTACTCTTCGCAACGGATAACGGATTTGTTTGTGTGGCTGGGGCGTAAGGGGCGCATAGGTAAGTTCCTGTATCGCGGCTTGCGCAATGCCTGGGTAACAACTATCCACTACGCACTGGATGTGGTTGGCATGAAACTCCATGATTATTTCATTGGGTTGTCTGGGGTCAGGAGGGGCGATTTTTATGACTTACATGGAGAGCAGGAAGGGTTAAGGCTGGGATCTACGACCATTGTGGCCTCCGTATACGAAAAGGTTGATGCACCGGAGATAAGTACTCAGAAGAGGTACGAGCAAACGGTTCTTGTTCTTGATGAGCACCAGTTCCGGCGGTTTCTGCGTCTGGAATTGCGTTTGTCTCCTGGCAAGCAAAAACTAATGCTGAACAACCTGCGTAATATGGAGAACCTAATTGCTAAGTTGGCTTTTTATGATCGTGACGCGCTGGCAGATCCGATGCTTGAACCCAAGTTCGCCCGCTTACTACGTGAGTATGTCCCTTATCCGGTTGCCAGAGCAAAGTACAAACCATCAGCTACCATAAATGGTAAACAGGTCAGCTCAACGAAAAAAGCTGCTGACAAGCGCGTTGATAAACGTATGGCGCGCTACCGTATCCAGTTGTTCGACTCAGAGACTATTTGGGCTATGTTGCCGCTTGTGCTGGATAAGCTTGGGATTCTTGCGCAGCCGCAGTACTGGCAATACAACCTTCGTCTGAAGTGGCTTCAATCGCGTCAGAAACAGGGATAATAGTGTTGCGGCAGGGATGCCGTTTGTTTGGGGGACGTGGAAATGGCCGGTGTATGAAACCTGAATTCTGTAAAGAGATGGTTTTAAACCGCCCAGGTTTGATACGACAGACCTGTTAACTACCGGTAGGGTTTAGCCCAATTGCTTTGCCTCGTGCAATAACAGGAGAAAGACTGAGATCATTTTCCCCCATTGAATCGCCACGGGTTTAACAGACACCTCAGAGTCATTTAAGATGGCTTAAAGAGAGGTGCCCATGAGCGGTAAGCGTTATCCCGAAGAGTTTAA